>NZ_JBNNXT010000007.1:0-178096 GCF_052873815.1 Photobacterium sp. DNB23_23_1
AATGGGTGTCCGGATTAAAACGGAATGACTGTCCGGATAATGCCGGAATAGGTGTCCGGTTTGCTCCGGCGCATGCACGACAATATCCGCTCATGTCACTTCCTAGAAGATGTTGCTACTGAGTTTGATGTCCAAGGGCTTGAGCTAGACTGGTGTCTGGTTGGATGGGATGCAGACTATCGTTATATTGATAAACGATTTGAGCATTGGCGCTTCAAAGGCACTAAGTGGCAAAAACGTAACAAAGAGCAAGATAAACGCTATCTAGAGAATGCTTACCGAGTACTGCTGACGCGCGCACGACAAGGCATGGTGATCTTTGTACCAGAAGGAAACGACGGCGACCCAACTCGCCCATGTAGCTATTACCAACACACCTACCAATACCTTCTGCAGTGCGGGTTCCAAACCTTACCTGTAAGTTGATAGCTAAAAGTAGCAGCTTAAACTTTTAAAAATACCGCTAGTTTACTGAACTAGCGGTATTTAATAATAACTAGTGATTAACGATCTATCTTTGGCGAGTAAAGTGAATAGGCCGTGATCTGCCCTGCCACAATTGCTGAAAACATGAAGATGGCAGACAAGCCGATATTAGGGATAGGCAAGATAGATTGCTCGAATACTGATTGGCTCGCGCTAATCAACACCCGACTGCCGGGAACCAGAATAATGATCCCCTGCACAATATAAATAGAGCCGGTTAGATTAAGCAACTTGGCAATTTTAGTGCCATACAAGGTGATCAACACGGTTGTCACCCAAGTGCCCACTACCCAGTCGCCACCAAAGCCCAAGTACATCGGCCCCCACATCCCTAATACCGCAACCGGTAGCCCAAGCAAAATATCTTGTGGGCGGGCATTGAAGATCACCCCGATCGACGTTGAAATCAACATCAAGCCAAAGACATGCAGCCATAGGGGAATTTCATTGGTGTACGGGATAGTATCCACGGGGCCCCACCAAGCCTCACCAATGCTCAAACCAATCATCACCCCGATAAACAGCTTGAGTAGGGTTAGCATACTTTGCCCGAGCAAAGCGGTCCCAGAGACCAAATCATTGAATGCCAAACACTCCAATGAGTTAGCAATCGATAATCCGGGTACAAACAAGACTATCGAAGCAATACACAGCGCCCAAACAGGCACATTAATGCCAAGGCTCACAATGAAGGCAACAAACAAACCGGTTATCAATGCCGCTATAAACTCAACAGCAATTGCACGGCGGCCATGGCAAATCAACTGTACTAACCAAACCATCAACCCAAGCAAGGTGGCATACCCAACCGCTTCTAATGTACTACCTACCAACAGAAGATAAGCTGGGGGGATCCCCATATTGGCCAATGCTGCAACCCATTTAGGGTAGTGAAAGTCTTGCGCTGGTTTTTCTTTACGAGGTTGATTAATACGGTCAATGGTATTGGCCAGTAAGGCGAGGTCAATAGAGGCGGGTTTGTAGCGCTTTAGAACGACGGTATCTCTCTTGCCAAGAAACTGATAGTTAATCGAGGTTGGCATGGCCTGCACCATGACATCCGCATCATATTTTTTTGCATAGTGCTGGGTATACTTTTCCACCTTGTAGGGTGGGCACCCACAGCGATGCAACGTATCCCCAATTTCTACAACTTTATTGATGATGTATTGTGAAGTCATAGTCAGATCAGAGTGAGTCAAAAACGCCTGTAAGGTAACAAATAAGTGCCACAGTTACGAGTGAGCGTAGTCTCAGAATGAGCATTGCATCTATGCTTTTTCACCCGTAATAAGTTTTAGCAATTTCATGCTACTAAAACTTTGAAATATATATGCAAATCATCATTCAAAAGCCGTGTAGCACGCTTACTATCACCACCTTTAAGATCCCTAATAGTCAGCAGCTTAACTCGAACATAAGTTATCACTAATAACATTGATGGACTGCCCCTATTCATGGAATGATGCTAGCCGCTCATTATTTGTAATCATTCATTTCTTACTAAGAATCATTGAGCAATATCATAGTTATCCAATAATCAATTCCATACGCTTTATCTCCTATCACAATAAAGCCAATGGAGCCGGTCAATGAAATCCCCTACAACAAAAATCAAGGCACTGACACCAATCAAGCCGCTGCTCTTTACTGCAATGACGGTTTTCATCGCCTCGTTCTATATTTCTCCACTACACGCGCAAGATCTGGATGAGATATTGGAGCAACATAATGTGGAGGTGATGAAAGAGGTAGCGACTATTCAGGCCCAAATGGATTTGCTCTACAACAAGGACGAGCTAAGTGAAGAAGAAACTGAGCAGCTCTTTCTACTCGAAAACCTAATGGATGAGTTCTACGAGACATTGATGTAAACCACGACACTTTTTACCCTAGGCTTCAAATCATACGAGTAAGGACTTGGAGCCATCCCCTTAACGACTCCCCCACACCTCCCCAACCACGACAGCACATTTCCCCAACACCCCAGAACAATACCCTTAACATTTTAGGTTTTATAGTGATTACACCCACGATATTGGTGAACAGATCAATGTTAGTTCAGCCAGTTCACGTAATATGGCTGCCATAACGGAGGTGCTTTAAATGGCAAATATCAATCAGGACCGTCTGGTCCAACACTTTATTGAACTGGTTAAAATCGACAGTGAGTCGTGCAACGAAAAAGCGATTGCCGAAACACTGGCCGAGCAGCTAGGTGAAATGGGCTTTGACGTACAAAAGCTTCCTGTTCCTGCTGAGATCTCCAACGGCTTCAACATCTACGCCAAACTAGAAGGCAAGCTGGAAGGCACAATCTTGCTAAGCTGCCACATGGATACCGTTACTCCAGGTAACGGCATCGAGCCAATTATCGAAGACGGTATCATCCGCTCGAAAGGCAACACGATTCTAGGCGGTGATGACAAATCAGGTATTGCAGCCATTATGGAAGCGGTGCGCTCGATCAAGGCTGACGGTGCAGAGCACCAGACTATCGAGTTGGCGTTCACTGTATATGAAGAAGGTGGCCTACACGGTTCGCAGAACTTCGACATGAGCAAGGTAGAGTCGTTAACCGGTATCGTATTCGATTCAGGCGGCCCTATCGGTACTATCATCACGACGGCACCAGGCCAGCAGAACCTGAAGGTGAACATCACCGGTACGCCAGCCCACGCCGGCCTTGCTCCGGAAGAAGGGATCAATGCCCTGACGGTTGCTGCCGATGCAATCACCAACATGAAGCTATCTCGCATCGATGAAGAAACCACCGCAAACATCGGTGTGGTAAAAGGTGGCCAGGCGACGAACATCGTCATGCCTGAACTATTTATCGAAGCAGAAGCGCGCTCACTGGATGACGACAAACTACAAGCGCAAGTCGACCACATGATCAGCACATTTGAAGCAGCGGCTGAAAAGCACGGGGCGGAAATCAACATTGCGTCTAAGCGCGCTTACAACGCTTACCGCATTGCCGATAATGACTCGCATGTTGAGCAGATCAAAGCGGCTTTCGAAGCCAACGGCATCGAGCCTATGACCAAGCCAACGGGCGGCGGCAGTGACGCAAACATCTTCAACAGCAAAGGCCTGAAGACGGTGAACCTGTCTACCGGTATGGCGAAGGTGCACACGACGGAAGAGTTCATCAAAATTGATGACATGGTAGAGATCACCAAGTTCTTGTATACCTACCTAACTCGCTAATCCCTTTTAAAGAGGAAGGTCCACCTTCCTCTTTATTCCCTAAAAGCATACATGTTTGACTCACCTCTCCTGGAGCGTTTTGGCGCTTTGTTGCTGTTTATCGTAAAAAACCAGCCAACATGAGAGAAATTCATAATTAAAACCAATACAACAAAAACATTTCATTAAGCTTAGTCACCCCATTATCCATAAACATATAAAAACCCATTAAAGCATTATTTTTCATAACCTTAAAAAAATAACAGAGAAATTTACAGCACCTTTATCTCTGTTCACCACCTCGCCATACACGCTACAAAAAGTGATCTTAGTCCAACAAAATTAACGCTTGGATCTTATTTCAATTTACGAAAATTGTTCCCTTTTTTGCCCATCTTGAAAAAAACTGATATGCCCATAACGAAACCAATCGCATTTTTTATACCTGCCAGATCCCGAATCGATTGTTATCAGTACAATCAATATGACATTTAAGAATGCGTTTTTGCATCAGACCATTTATCAGCAGGAAGCTAGTGAGTATGGAATATTTAGAACGAATTAAGCGATTAGCTAAAATCCAAGGGATCAGCCAAAAGCAATTGGGCGAAGCTCTTGATCTTCAGCAAGGGACAATGAGCCGTAAGCTGTCTGGTAAATACGGTATTGAAGTTCGCGAACTGGAGAAAATTGCCGAGGCACTGAGCACGTCAATCAGTTATTTGCTAACAGGCCAAGTGGATACTGGCACTCAAGCCACGACGACGATCAACAACAACGTTGATCAAGGTACCACCAGCACCTATATCCCAATCATCCACCGCAAAGACTTCATGTCTTTTCGCAGCGGCGCTTCGGTGGATGTGATCAGCAAGCGTGCCATCCCTCAGCACATGTTGCGTGAAGATTGTCTGGGCCTATTGGTAGATAATGAAAACATCTCACGGTGTGCACCTGTGGGTAGCTATGCACTTGCCACTAAAACCGCGGTTTACCAACCTAAGCAGCCGGTATTCGCCTCTGTTCGTGGTAGCGAACCTGATTTCTACCACATGACACAGCTTGCCGACGGTGTCGTATTCTCAACCTCGCAGCCTGATTTCCCTAACTTGTTTGTCAACAACGGGGAGTTCCAGATCCATGGTTTCATCATCCAGTCAGACTGGGCATACAACCGTTAATCACAGGTAACATAAGCCCTGTTGATTATGCCAATTTGGCGGCGTGACAACACGCCGCCAAATCATATACCAAGCTGAGTAATATTCAGTCCTATGAACAGACTAATATTCAGTTTGGTATTAGAATAGTAAGCACTCAGATAATGGATGTTTGCTATGCCTAAGATTATTGTCGCTTCAACCAATCCCGCCAAGATTTCAGCCGTTGAAAATGCCTTCAACCACACCTTTCCCGGCGAGCAGTTTACAATTGAGGGGATCAGCGTGAACAGCGGGGTCCGCGACCAGCCAATGTGCGCAGACGAAACCTTGCAGGGTGCAAGAAACCGCGTAAGCAATGCCCGTCAAGCGGCGCCGCAGGCAGACTATTACGTTGGCCTAGAAGCCGGTATCGATGGATCTTTTACCTTTGCCTGGATGGTGATCGAAAACGGTGAAACCCGCGGTGAAGCACGCTCGGCATCACTACCGCTTCCCCCACAGGCTCTGGACAAACTACACCAAGGCGAAGAGCTGGGTGATGTGATGGACGAAATGTTCAACCAGACCAACATCAAACAAAAAGGCGGTGCGATTGCGATGCTAACCAACCACCTACTCAGCCGTAGCTCGGTCTACCAACAGGCATTGATATTGGCTCTTATCCCATTTATTCACCCGGTATTATTTTCAAAATAAATTAATCGCTATATCGGTCAGCTTCCGAGAAAAAAAAGCCTCCTGAACTTCGCGTTCAGGAGGCTTTTTTTTCAATTGTATGCTCTCAGTTGTGAGGGCTTTGCTCTTTAAGCAACGCGGATAACCACACCTTGATATCATCATCATGGTGCTTGAGCTCATTAGAGCCCCGGGTGATGGTTGCCACCCCGACCCCCAGCAGTTCACTGATCTTACGTTGGCTACGCTCGCCATTGAGCAGTTCATGTAGAATATTAACCCGGGAAAGTAACACCGACCGTTCATCGGGCGTGAGCAACAGCCTTAACAAAGTATCGTCTTTCTGCTCTGTTGTTGCCTGGCGCAAGATATCAACCACTTGTCGCCACTCGGTAAATTCCGGGGTTTCTTGGCTATTCGACATGTCATCCTCATTTGATGTACTCGTTCTCGAGTACTGATTCTATCCCTTTAACCACCGACAACCTAGCCTTTGTGTAAAAAAAGCTAATACTTGGTGTTGATCTCATTTTCGGTCAGCAATGGGACTGGGCTTTGGGTCAGGTCGCCATAATAGATTTCAAACATAAGTATATTCTGGACATAGCCCCGGGTTTCGTTGAACGGAATAGCCTCGATAAAGGCGTAGACATCCAATCTGCCATCCGTACCTTTGCGCCAGCGCGTCACACGACTCGGCCCTGCATTATAAGCGGCAAAGGCGAAAATACGGTTGTTGTCATATTGCTCGAGCATCATTTTCAAATAACCGCTGCCAAGGCGAATATTGACGCCAGGATCAAACAAGCTGCTTTTCCCTTCGTAGTTACGCCCCAGCTTCTTGGCCGTTTCTTTGGCCGTAGCTGGCATCAGTTGCATAAGCCCACGCGCACCGACAGGTGAAATGGCCTCGATATTGAGTGCACTCTCCTGACGGGCCAATGCCATCATGGTGGTGACCGGTAATTCACGCTTCTTGCTAAAGAAATCAAACCACCATTTATGGGCAACCGGGAAGCGTAGTTCGATGTAATCCCATAGCTGGCCGGAGATTGTCGCCTGTACCGCAAGATGGTGCCATTTATGGGTCGCCGCATAGGCAGCCAAGGCCACGATTTGGTCGTTGTCCATCCCCCTTAACAAATAATGCCACTCACGGTTGGCCGCCAGCAATTTGTCCACGGCGATAAGCTCTTTGACCCGTGCAAGGGCCTTTGCATATTCCTTGATATCAGCCTGACCATCACCCGCTGTTTTTACCGGGTAAGTGATTGGCTTGCCCAGCACCGTCGCTGCCGCGGCACTGTAGAAATCGCGCTGACCCAAGATCTGGGTGTACTTTTCCGAAGCGAGTTCTTTGTTGCCGTCACGCTCTGCCAAACGCGCCTGCCAGAAAGTCCAGCGAGTGCTCTGCTTGGCCTTATCAGGCAAGCGGTTCACCCACAGCTCAACCTCGTTCCATTTGTCTTCCCGCATAGCCTGACGAATACGGCGTTCAAGCAAACTGACATTGCTGGTTTTTGCCAATACTTTATCCCGCCACTTCTGCAGCGGTTCATCATCGGTTGCCATCAATCGGCTGGCGGTATAATCAGCCAGTGACTGGCGCTTGGCTTCTTCTAAATGCTGGCCCTGCACCGTTTTGTCATACTGCTTCACCGCTTCTTTTATATCGCTGCGCACCAGCTTTTTGTAGGCCAACACGGTCAGGTTCTGATTGAGCGGCGTCACTTTACTGCGCTTGGAAAAAGCGGCGACACCTTGCGGTTTGTCGTAAAGTTCGAGCACCGCCTTACCGGCTTGCTTGCTCTTGGCACCTAGCTGCTTGTTGAGGTAATTGAGCCGGGCGCGGTTACCTTCGGCATACACCAACAGCATCCGTTCCAAAACAAGCGCATCGGTCCGCTTACCCGCCTTTTGCCAAGTGTTGAGCAACGGATCGCACGCATCATGGGTCGACTTACCGGTCAGCCACAATGTATTCGCCCCTTGCCAAGCCACATCCTTGTTACCAATTTTGCTTTGGGCGTAATAATAATGGCAGCGCAGTACTTGGCTGCGTGGCGGCAACGGCTGAACATCGACAAAATTCTGCCAACGCTCGGTGGCTGCAAGGTGGGTCAGATAGCGATCCTTGACCGTGGTGCTAAATGGCAAGGAGGCATATTGCTCAATGAATGCCTCCACCTCACTGGGTGATTTGTCATACAGGGTCTGAATAAACTCGCGGTAATCAAGATAAGGCGTAAGAGGGTAGTCATCCAACTTACCACGCAGTTTCTTGTACGCGGCCTCATCTTTTTCCTCAAGAGAAACTTGGGCCTGCTCATACCATACACGTTGCTGCTCCAGCGTCGATGCTCGCATCAAAGGCGACATCAACAAGCCAACAAACAGCACAAGACCTGAAAATACTCTGACGTTGTTATTGCTAGACACAGCACCCTTCCATTCGTTGCCCATATTGATTCAGGTCAAACAACCTGTGTGTTTTATTGCATATTAATTCCATCTCTACAAGCCTCTGCCACCAGCAAAAGCACTGCCGTGTCCAATAGGCAGCCCATTATTGAGCGTAATACCAATTTGCACTTTTTAATAATTGCATTATTCGCCTTTGCTACCGCGGGCCAAACACCATCCATGCAGCACAGCAGAAAATTAACATGACGATATTGCAAAGAGATAACGCAAGAAACTGTACGGGCAGCACAAAGGTGTGTACAGAGTGGTATCTTATCGCTCACTTGGGCCACTAATTATGAACATTGCTGTTAAACTTATGTCCAGAACAGGTAAAATACCCCCTTCATTTAGTTTAGAGATCGCAAACGGATATGGCTGAATACGTCTATACCATGTCGCGCGTGGGTAAAATCGTCCCACCTAAGCGTCAAATCCTAAAAGATATTTCATTGAGCTTCTTCCCTGGCGCCAAAATTGGTGTACTCGGTTTGAACGGCTCGGGTAAATCAACCCTACTGCGCATCATGGCAGGTATCGATACCGATATCGAAGGTGAAGCGCGTCCACAAACAGGCTTGAAGGTAGGCTACCTACCTCAGGAACCGGTACTGGACGAAGAGAAAACCGTACGTGAAATCGTTGAAGAGTCGGTGGCTGATGTTAAACATGCCCTTACTCGCCTAGACGCTGTCTACGCTGCTTACGCAGAACCTGATGCAGACTTCGATGTGCTGGCCAAAGAGCAAGGCGAACTTGAAGCGCTGATCGAAACCAAAGACGGCCACAACCTAGACATGCAGCTTGAGCGTGCCGCTGATGCCCTGCGCCTGCCAGAGTGGGATGCGAAAATCCAACACCTGTCAGGTGGTGAGCGCCGCCGTGTTGCTATCTGTCGCCTGCTACTCGACAAGCCAGACATGCTGCTACTCGATGAGCCAACGAACCACCTTGATGCTGAATCTGTGGCTTGGCTTGAGCACTTCCTGGTTGATTACAGTGGCACCGTTGTGGCGATTACCCACGACCGTTATTTCCTCGATAACGCTGCAGGCTGGATCTTGGAACTTGACCGTGGTGAAGGTATTCCATGGGAAGGTAACTACACCTCTTGGCTAGAGCAGAAAGATGCCCGTCTAAAGCAGGAATCATCCCAAGAGCAAGCTCGCCAGAAAACCATCGCCAAAGAGCTAGAGTGGGTTCGTCAGAACCCGAAAGGCCGTCAGGCGAAATCAAAAGCACGTATGGCGCGCTTTGAAGAGCTAAACACCAGCGATCACCAAAAGCGTAATGAAACCAATGAATTGTTCATTCCGCCAGGTGAGCGTTTGGGTGACAAAGTCATCGATGTAACGAACCTAACCAAATCATACGGTGATCGTGTTCTTATTGATGATCTGTCATTCAGCATGCCTAAGGGTGCGATTGTTGGCATCATTGGTGCGAATGGTGCAGGTAAATCAACCCTCTTCAAGATGTTGAGCGGTGCTGAGCAACCTGACTCTGGCACCATTGATATGGGGACGACTGTAAGCCTAGCCTCTGTTGATCAGTTCCGTGACAGCATGAACGACAACAACACCGTGTATCAGGAAATTTCTGAAGGCTCGGAAATCATCCGTATCAACAACTACGAAGTCCCTGCTCGTGCATACGTATCGCGCTTCAACTTCCGTGGTAGTGATCAACAAAAACGCATTGGTGATTTGTCGGGTGGTGAGCGTAACCGTGTTCACTTGGCGAAGCTTCTGAAAGCAGGCGGTAACGTACTGCTACTCGATGAACCAACCAATGACCTTGACGTCGAGACGCTTCGCGCACTAGAAGAAGCACTGCTTGAGTTCCCGGGCTGTGCCATGGTGATCTCGCACGACCGTTGGTTCCTTGACCGTATCGCTACCCACATTCTTGACTACCGTGACGAAGGTCAGGTTAACTTCTTCGAAGGTAACTACACCGAATACACGGATTGGCTGAAGAAAACACTGGGCGCACAAGCGGCTGAGCCACACCGTATCAAGTACAAGCGTATTGCTAAGTAACTCACTTACCGTCCGCTAGAGACCAAAAGGGCTGCATCATGCAGCCCTTTCTTTTACCTGTCATTTAGCACCAACCTACAATGCTACCCGCTCAAACGCCGTGAGGGCTTCCTGCAGATCTTCCACCGCGATAATTTCAATCCCCGGGATCTGACGGCTGGCATTGGCTTTAGGCACAATGGCTCGAGTAAAGCCCTGCTTGACCGCTTCGCGGATCCGCTCCACCCCGTTGGCTGCTGGCCGGATATCGGCATTCAGGCCAATCTCACCGAACACCAATACATCCTGCGGGATAGGGGCGTTTTTGAAACTAGAGAAAATAGACAATAACACCGCCAAATCCGCTGAGGTCTCTTCAATTTTGATCCCCCCGACACAGTTGACGAAGATATCCATATCAGACAGCATGACCCCGCCATGACGGGCGAGGACCGCTATCGACATTGCCAGACGGTTATTGTCGTAACCCACCGTCAGGCGACGGGGATTCTCGGTCACCGAGTTGTTGCACAGCGCCTGTATTTCCACCAGCAACGGACGAGTTCCCTCCCACAGCGTGGTACAGGCTGAGCCCGCATGGTTCTTGTCCGAACGGCTAAGGAAAATCGCCGACGGGTTCTTCACCTGTTTCATGCCCGTCTCGGTCATGGCAAAGAAACATGACTCAGAATCGGCACCGAAGCGGTTCTTGGACGTACGCAGTACCCGGAACTTCTCATCCGCCGTCGACGACAGGGCAAATAAACCATCAACAATATGGATCAGCTGCATCGGACCCGCGACGTTGGAATCTTTATTGATGTGACCGACAATCATAAACGTTACGCCTTCGGTCTTGGCAAACCGCGTCAACGCTGCCGCAGATTCCTTAACCTGACTCGGGCTCCCTGCTGCCGAATCATTGTGCGCAACCGTCATGGTCTGGATTGAGTCAATAATCACAAATTCAGTTTTCTGCGCCCGAATATGTTCGATAATCGCTTCCACCGACGTTTCGGCCACCACATTGATATTATCGAGATTCTGGGTTCCCAATCGCTTGGCCCGTTGCGAGATCTGATGGATCGATTCCTCACCCGACACATACAGCGACGATTTCGAGGCCGCTACCGAGCCGATACTCTGGAGTAGCAAAGTAGACTTGCCGGCCCCCGGATCACCACACAGTAGCAGTACAGAGCCCGGTACGATACCGCCACCAAACACCCGGTCCAGCTCGGAGATACCGGAGCTGTAACGAGGCAAATCTTTGGTTTCGACCTCTGACAATTTCTGTATCTTGGTCGTAGCGCCGGCATAGCTGCTTGTGCCAGATGCTGAACTCCCACCCAAGGCGGATCGTGTTTTGGGAACTGTGAACTCAGTGATCGTATTCCATGCCGCACACGCGCTACACTGACCCTGCCAGCGGGGGAAGTCTGCGCCACAATCACTACACACATAAGCCCGCTTGGTTTTTGCCATGATTCACCTTGATATATTTGGTTAAACACATCCCGAAGGGATGTAGAATAGGGGTACCTGCAGGTTGCAAAAAACTCAACGCTTCAGGAAATACGCCGATAATAAACGAATAATGAGATAATCAAAAATAACTATGGTGCTTGACGATTACAAAGGACTGATTGAAAGACTAATCCCTGTTTACGATAGCGAGGATTTTAACGACGTCTTCCAGATGCTGACCGAAGGCGAAGACGGCCCAACCCGGCTGCAGTTGAAAATGGAATTAAACCGCATCATGTCGCCTTGCCTGAAGGCCGTGGACCTACGCGGCCGCGTTCAGGGGGAGTGTCGCCCCTACCAACTCAACGGCCGCCAGCACTGGCTCGATGATGTGGCGATCAATACCTACCACAAGCGGATCAAAATCTTTGGTAACCAGTTCAGGGTCGGCCTGTACGAAGCGCTGATGAACACCCGCAACAACTTCCGGGTAATGCACCAGCAAGGAAAACTGCAGCCCAAACCGGTCGCCCAAGCGGCCTCGCAGTCAGACAACCCGCTTGTGGCACCGCTGCTTCGTTTTGGTCACTACCTGACCCGTAACGAGAACCGCTGGCAAATTGCCACCCAAGCCGTGCTGGAACTACCATTGAGCCAGACGGTCAATGGGATCAGTGCCGATCTATCTTATTCCGGTGCCAAGTTCAAAGTCCCTGCCGCGTTCAACTATAAGCTCGGTATGAACATAGTCGTGCGCTTTCCTGCTCTGGCCGAGAAGTTGAATGACCCACGCTTAGTCAAGGGTCTGAGTTACCGGATCCTCGGAATTGACGAAAATCCGGATAACGACAGCTACAAGTGGCTTCGCCTGAAACTGTTAAGTGACAATACATTAATTAAATCGGTGATTGATCAGGGCCTGAACCAATCCCAAAACCGAACTCGGCACAACCACGATGACAAAGTCATCCAAATCCGTACCCGTGGTTACGAGCATTGTTTTCTCAAGCACAGTACCAGCCTACCGGTGTTTCTCTCCGATACCCAACTGACCTACTGCCTGCTGACCCAATACAATCGCCATATCTGGGCCCATTGGCACGATGAACGGAACCAACCTGTCCTCAACCACTTAATTTCACAAGAGCGCTTGGCCAGCCTAGGCAAAGCTGGCCTGAAACAGTCCAGCACACTGCTGTACAGTTTTATTCACGAACATGATGGTAAAACCTTCTTCTATTCAGCAGCCCTGCCAGAGATGAATACCGAGCAACGTCGCCTATTCTGGCATGTAGGAGCGCAACGTGATAGCTGGCGGGTAATGCGTCTGAGCTTGCAGCCTATCGACCAAGAGGATATCGATAGCCTCAAGCAAATTGCGCCTGATATGGTCGACAAGCTAAGCACCTTGACCCATGTCGGGGTATTGCAAGATCTTACCAACCACAACGCCCAGCAAGATTACCGCCTGAGCGTCAAACCACAACTACCGAGCAAGGCCCTGCAGGTATTCCGCCATCCTCGCAACCCGGTATCAGCGGCCAAAGCGGTGTATTTTGATCCACGGCCACAACGAAGCGAAGACCGGTATTTGTTCGATACGCCTATCACCCTGTCCACCGCGGATAGCCAGACGGTCACAGGGCAGAGCATTGATTTTTCTACTCGTGGGCTGAATATCAAACTGGCGACTCCGTTAGCACTGCACCGTGATGAGCAGGTGGAGGTCTCATTCCCCGGCTTGCAAAAAAGCAATAAAAATAGCCCATTGAGTCACGTCCCCTACCGCGTCGTCAGGATCAGCCCTGACTACTGCAATATCCAGCTGACGACAGGATCCGGGCAACAAGCAGCACAAAGCGAGCATTTCCTGCGTAAGCTCATTCTGCACAACGAAAATAAACTGGAGATGACCGAGGAGAAATTGCCGCAAGGAGAGTTGTTGCTGGCCATGCACCAAATGCTACTGACCAAATTGAAGACGATTCCGTACTTTGCCGAAAAAGTTGACCACAAGATCAAATTAAAGGCGGTTGGCTGTAACTTCCCTCCTCCGCCGCCGATCAAACTGTTCAACCAACTCGCCGGCGGAAAAGGTTGCTCACTGGAGCCATTATTTCGCAACCGGGTAAAACAACTGCTGTCTGAAACCATGCGACCAATTGAGATCAACCAGCCCTTCATCCATGAGATCTATCTGGCGATTGAACAACAGCCGGGCCACCCCCTGCGAATTGATGCCAAGCTGCTTGATGAATTCCGTACGATCGAAGAGCGGATCAACTATATCAATCACGCCAAAGCGGCCGGTAGTTTTATGGCACTCAGGATCACGGCCGCCCCGGTACTGAGCCCAATGACGGCTTTGATAGGTAAAGAGCTCGGCGAGCTTGCCCGACTGGTATTGCACCGGGCAAGATCACTGGAACAAGAGCTCAACTCGGTTATCGGCAGTGGCGAGATCCTAGATATCACCGATGAAGTGCTGATCAGGCTCGAAATAAGATAACCAACTCGCTTTCTTTGGTGCCTACCAGCCCAACTGCTGCGGCACCAAAGAGACTGACAGTAAACAGATCAAGCCACCGAGATCGGCAAAACGAATTGCTACCGGGGCCTCATCCTCAACTTTCGGCTTGGCATGGTAGGCCACCCCAAGCCCAGCAGCATTGATCATCACCAAATCATTGGCACCATCGCCAACAGCCACGGTATTGTGCGGTAGAATGTCATGTTGTTCGGCCAAATTGCGCAATATCGTCGCTTTGGCTTGTGCGTCCACAACATCGCCCAGTACTTGACCCGTGAGTTTGCCATCGACAATTTCCAAGGTGTTAGACTGGGCATGAGCGAGATCCAGCTCCTGCTTGAGGTGATCGGAAAAGTAAGTAAAGCCGCCTGATGCAATCGCCGCCTTCCAGCCATAATGGTGCAGAGTTGCCACCAGCTCACGCAGCTCGGGCATAAACGGGAGCTGGCTTTTGACTTGCTCGAGAATGGCGGCATCGCTGCCCGCCAATGCCGCAACCCGCTGGCGCAGGCTTTGTTCAAAATCCAGCTCACCCAACATCGCCCGCTCGGTCACTTCCGCCACCTGCTCACCGACGCCTGCCAATATGGCGATCTCATCAATGCACTCGATTTCAATTGCCGTCGAGTCCATATCCATCACCACCAAGCCGGGCTCGCGTAGATCTGGACATTGAGTAAGGTCGGCAATATCAAGCTGCGCACGAGTCACGCATCGTTCCAGATGCAATGAATACGGGGTCGCCAACAACAAACAGTCGTATTGCCCCACTTTCCAAGCTGCCGTCAGCGTCAGCGGAGCACCATACGCAGCTTCTATCGCGTGAACCGCAACCGCATCTATCGAGCGACCGAAAATCAAGGTTGTCGAACGCTGTCGGTCACGATTGCTGGCCGACACCACTTCCGGAAATCGCTGTAGTAAAGAGGTGTGTTTCCTTATTTTGAGCACTTGCAAACCATCCATGTTAAAGTAAACGCCTAATTATCTAAGTAACCTCAAGATGCAGGATTCAATGCTGAATCGAGCATTTTGAAGTCGCTTGGTTAACCAACTTACCCTATTGCAAATTACCAGAGCAAGCTCAAAAATGAGATTGGTCTTGAATACACTGCCGATATGATGAAGAAAAAACTGACCCAATTCCAAAAAGTCTGGCGACTGTTCATCCTGTTAAGCTGCCTAGCGGCAGTGATCACCATGGTTGAATATGGTTCCAACCTGGCCAAGCAAAACTACCGTACCCTGAGCGATCAAACTCAGCAGCTCTCACGCTTAGTTGTCCGGCAGGCCGCCGATACGGCATCAACGGACGTGATTGAAAAAAACCAAGACCGGCTGCAACTGCTTGTCGAGCAACTGGCCAAAGAACCCTTGCTGCTCGATGCCAGCATCTATGATCTGGAAGGCATTACTCTGGCCAAAAGCCAAGATGCTTTGCCGCTGCCGCAAGTAACAGGGCTGTCGACCCCGCTGGCCGTTGCCAGCTATGGCCGCCAGCAACTGATTGAGCCAATCATGAGCCAGCACCAAGTCGTAGGTTTTGTCCGTATCACGCTAGAGCATGACAAGCTTATCGCCGAAACCATGGCCGATATTGATGCTATCACCAATATTATCCGGACTCTGATCGCCAGTGCGATGGTCATCGGTTTCCTGCTGGCCATTACCTTCGGTAACCGAAAAGAAAATTGGCACTTCCCCGTCCTGCCCAGCGAGGTTAAAAACGATTAAATGGCCAATAATACCAATCAGGATTAGGCAAAAAGACAGTGATAAAAAAAGGGCTTGCCAGTGGCAAGCCCTTTTTGTTGTTCTCGTACTGTTTTACGCTTCTTCAGCATCACCCAGTAGAACAGATTCCAATGCGATTTCCATCATGTCATTGAAGGTCAACTGACGCTCTTCAGAGGTTGTCGCTTCGCCGCGCAAGATGTGGTCAGAGACAGTACAGATAGTCAGTGCTTTTGCACCGAACTCAGCAGCCAGACCATAGATACCTGCCGCTTCCATTTCAACACCGACAATGCCGTATTTCTTCATCGTCTGGAAGAAGTCGAAATCTGGGTTGTAGAACAAGTCCGCAGAGAAAATGTTACCCACCTTAACGTCTACGCCTTTAGCTTTTGCCGCGTCAACCGCGTTCTGTACCATGCCGAAATCAGCCAGTGCTGCGAAGTCGTGGTCACCAAAACGGATACGGTTAACTTTAGAGTCCGTTGACGCACCCATACCGATCACAACATCACGCAGGTTCACGTCATCACGTACTGCACCACAGCTACCCACACGGATAATTTTCTTCACGCCGTAGTCTTTGATCAGCTCAGTCGCGTAGATAGAACATGAAGGGATACCCATACCGTGACCCATTACAGAGATCTTACGACCTTTGTAAGTACCTGTGTAACCGAACATGTTACGTACGTTACACACTTCTTTTGCATCGTCTAGGAACGTTTCTGCAATGTACTTAGCACGTAGCGGATCGCCCGGCATCAGTACTACATCTGCAAAGTCACCCATTTCAGCATTAATGTGAGGAGTAGCCATCGTTATTTCCTTTCTGTCATCTGTTGGTTTTTTGCATAACCAACTCAATGTAATCTTGTCTTGTAAACACTGTTTCGATCTAGGACAAATATAGACCGAAACAGTAAAAAAAATCGTCTTTTTGGGCAGGCTTTACCTGCCTTAGCTTGCTACAAGAATGATTTACCGTATTCCATATCAGACGTACCGAAGTACTCCGCCAAGCTTTGGCCAATATCGGCAAAAGTCTCGCGGCGACCCAGTGAGCCTGCTGCGATTTTAGGACCAGAAACCAATACCGGGATATGCTCGCGAGTATGGTCGGTACCAGGCCAGGTTGGATCACAACCGTGGTCGGCCGTCAGGATCAAGACATCGTCTTCCTGAAGCAGTTCAATGATTTCAGGCAAGCGCTTGTCGAAGTACTCAAGTGCTGCAGCGTAACCGGCAACATCACGGCGGTGACCGTAGGCCGAATCAAAATCAACAAAGTTGGTAAATACGATGGTGTTGTCACCCGCTTGTTTGATTTGCTCTAGCGTCGCTTCAAACAGTGCAGGGATACCTGTTGCTTTCACTTTTTGAGTGATGCCACAGCCAGCGTAGATATCAGAGATCTTACCGATAGAGATCACATCACCGTTTTTCTCATCGACTAGCTTCTGCAGCACAGTCGCTGCAGGTGGCTCAACCGACAGATCACGGCGGTTACCGGTACGCTCAAACTGACCTTTACCTGGGCCAATGAACGGACGAGCGATCACACGGCCGATGTTGTAGTCAGCCAACTCTTCACGCACGATTTGGCAAAGTTCTAGCAAACGATCTAGACCGTAGGTTTCTTCATGACAAGCGATCTGGAATACCGAATCCGCCGAGGTGTAGAAAATCGGCATACCGGTTTTCATGTGCTCTTCACCCAAGTCATCCAGTACCTGAGTACCTGATGCATGGCAGTTACCCAAGTAACCCGACAAGCCAGCGCGTGCAAGGATGCGATCGGTCAACTCTTTCGGGAAGCTGTTTTCTTTGTCGGTAAAGTAGCCCCAGTCAAACAGAACAGGGACACCGGCAATTTCCCAGTGACCAGATGGGGTATCTTTACCTGAAGACAACTCGGCAGCATGAGCATACGCACCGGTAATTTCGGCGTCGGGATCCAGGCCTTCAGGGAAGTAACCAGAAGACTCTTCACACGCCTTACCTAACCCAAGCTTGTTTAGGTTTGGCAGGTCAAGCTTACCGCTGCGCTGGCCGTTATCCGCTTCGCCGCGGGCACAGACTTTGGCAATATGGCCCATTGTGTTGGCACCTACATCACCGAACTTAACGGCATCTTCAGTTGCGCCAATCCCAAATGAATCTAGAACAAGAATAATAGAACGTTTCATGATGACTCCATTACACATCTTCAGGGCGGACACGACGGTAAACAACTGGTGTCGGCTCTGGTTTCTGATCAGAAATAGTAATCGCGGCACGTACCGCTTTGGCGGCTTCTTCCCACTGCGCTTCGCTACGAGCGTGGATCACTGCCAGCGGCTTCTCGGCATTGGCTTCATCACCCAAACAGATCATATCACTCAGGCCCACAGCGTAGTCGATAGTATCAGCAGCAACACGACGTCCACCGCCCATCCCCACTACCGCCATACCCAGTGCACGGGTATCCATAGCAAAGGCATAACCTGCGGTTTCTGCGTATACCGGTTTCACCAACTCGGCTGTATCCAAGTAGTTGTCGTAATGGGTCATGAAGTCAACCGGGCCACCTAGCCCAGCAACCATTTTACCAAAACACGCAGCCGCTTTACCGTTATCCAGAACCGCCTGAAGCTTCTCGCGTGCCTGCTCGACATCTGTTGCTAAACCACTGTTTACCAACATTTCAGCACACAATGCCATGGTGACTTCAAATAAGCGAGGGTTACGGTACTCACCGGTTAGGAATTGCACGGCTTCACGAACTTCGAGTGCATTACCAGCAGTCGACGCCAGCACCTGATTCATGTCTGTCAGCAGTGCCGTGGTTTTGGTACCCGCACCATTGGCGACCGCGACGATAGATTTTGCCAGCTCTTCAGACGCTTCATAAGTTGGCATGAAGGCACCAGAGCCGACTTTCACGTCCATGACTAGCGAACCAAGGCCTGCAGCAAGCTTCTTCGACAAAATAGAAGCTGTGATCAGAGAGATATTGTCGACTGTTGCCGTTACATCACGGGTAGCGTAGACACGCTTATCAGCCGGTGCAAGATCGCCAGTTTGGCCGATAATTGCCACGCCAGCCTCTTTGGTCACTTGACCGAATACGTCGTTGCTCGGGGTAATGTTGTAGCCGGGAATAGATTCCAGCTTGTCCAGTGTACCACCTGTGTGGCCCAAGCCACGGCCAGAAATCATCGGTACATAACCACCACATGCTGCCACCATAGGGCCAAGCATTAATGAGGTCACATCACCAACACCACCCGTCGAGTGCTTGTCGACAATCGGGCCATCGAAGTTCATGTGGCTCCAGTCGATAACCATGCCTGAGTCACGCATCGCACAAGTCAGTGCCACACGCTCATCCATGGTCATGTCGTTGAAATAAATCGCCATGGCGAATGCTGCAATTTGGCCTTCTGATACGGTATCTTTGGCAATACCCTGAATGAAGAAGTTAATTTCGTCAGCAGTTAGTTCAATGTTGTCACGTTTTTTACGGATAATTTCTTGTGGTAAATACATGGTATTCCCCAATCATGTTTTTTATGTAGGGTCTATGACGTTTTACTTTATAAACAATGATTCTCAGGTATAGGCAGGCCGCCCTTATTCCGAACACAGAACAAAGTAAAAACCAAACAGTAAAACATCACGGATAAGTCGGTCAGGAGACCTAATAGTAAGGTGGCAAAAATGCCACCTTACTGGAATAGATTAGTAGCCGCCTTCAGCTGCTTTTTCGCCTTCGCCAAGCGTGTTCAGAAGGTTAGCCAATAGGCTTGAAGCACCAAAACGGTAGTGCATGTTGTCAGCCCACTCAGCACCTAGGATACGATCAGCCATCGCTAGGTATTGCTGTGCGTCTTCTGCTGTGCGAACACCACCGGCAGGTTTGAAACCGACGGTTTTCGCTACGCCCATATCTTTGATCACGTTAAGCATGATTTCAGCGTATTCCGGGGTGGCATTCACAGGTACTTTACCGGTAGACGTCTTGATGAAGTCAGCACCGGCTTTGATTGAAAGTTCAGACGCTTTCTTGATTAGCTCTTCTGTTTTCAGCTCACCGGTTTCGATGATCACTTTCAGCATGATGTCGCCACACGCAGCTTTACACTGCTTAACCAGCTCAAAACCAACGTCTTCGTTGCCAGCCATCAGTGCGCGGTATGGGAATACTACGTCTACTTCATCAGCACCGTAAGCTACAGCCGCTTTGGTTTCTGCAACTGCGATGTCGATATCGTCGTTACCGTGCGGGAAGTTAGTAACTGTTGCAATACGTACTTCAGGTGTACCCTGCTCACGAAGCTGCTTCTTAGCAACTGGGATAAAACGTGGGTAAATACATACGGCCGCTGTGTTGCCTACCGGGCTCTTTGCGTTCTTACACAACTCGATCACTTTTGCATCGGTGTCGTCGTCGTTCAGAGTGGTAAGATCCATTAGTTTAAGTGCACGTAGTGCAGCCGCTTTCAATTCGCTCATGACTATCTCCAGTCCAATTAGTTTCTACCAAGCTATTTCCTGCCAAGCAATGATCTTGCCTAGCAATAGATGCGCCTGACGGTATTCATTGCGCCACCGCTAAACGGTTCGCAGCGCGAACAGTATCCCGACAACCAGCCATCAGTCGACGGGGTTACGGACTTGACTCCTTGAAGACTCAGGTAAACAATGCACTCGCATTTCCCTGATTGATATCCTTTTCACCGCGTGGGAAGTGACAATAAACACTTCCCAGCAAATACGCTACCCCGGCCTTGCCTAGCGATAGGTAACACCATGAAGGTATTGACCAGAGTAGCGAAAATCAGTTTGTGATGGTGCTGCCCTATAATACCAAGCAGACCTTGTTGCCACCACGAAATATACGTTTCCCAGCGTGGACAATGTGTTTACCCAACGAACAGATTTCGTCAGGTAAAGAATCGTTCGACTATCCACTGGTAGGCCACCCCGCCACCATAGACACCCACAATTCCCATTACCCCCGAGAGCACCGGCGGAGCCGGTATCGGCAGTTTAATCGCAGAAAACAATATGCCAACAATAAACCCGGCTACCAGCGCTAGCAGTACTTCACTCATAATCAATTTCTCTGTCTGTTACAGCACAAAGGAAAGTGTAGTCTGCCCCGCTATGAAAGTAATGGTAGCAAAGAGGTTTGCTAGAAACCGGAGCGCAATCGATTTTATGGCATCAAATAGAAACGATAGCGAGGATGTTTACTATATGTGTTGAAAGGCGATGGGCGATGGGCGATGGGCGATGGGCGATGGGCGATGGGCGATGGGCGATGGGCGATGGGCGATGGGCGAATTTTGTGAAGGCTAAACCCTGTCAAGCTATTGCTTCAGCTCTTTGCTATACCTCTAGCCTCTAGCCCGAAAAACAAAAACGCCGCGGAGGACCGCGGCGTTTTATCAGGTTATTCGCAATCTGTCATTAAGCCAGAGTGATGAACAGACCCGCAATTGTTGCAGACATCAGGTTAGAAAGCGTACCTGCTGCTACCGCTTTCATACCGAAGCGTGCGATGTCGTGGCGACGGCTTGGAGCCAGACCACCTAGACCGCCCAGTAGGATAGCTACTGAAGACAGGTTAGCGAAACCACATAGTGCGAACGAGATGATAGCTTTCGTCTTATCAGAAAGAACAACCTCAGCACCTTCCGCTAGGTATGGGGCAAAGTTCAGGTAAGCAACGAATTCGTTAACTACCAGCTTCTGACCGATGAATGAACCGGCAATCGTTGCTTCTTCCCATGGCACACCGATTAGGAATGCAAGAGGAGAGAAAACATAACCAAGGATAAGCTCTAGTGTCAGCTGTGGCATACCGAACCAGCCACCGATACCACCTAGCATACCGTTGATTAGCGCAATCAGACCGATGAACGCAAGAAGCATTGCACCAACGTTTAGCGCAAGCTGCATACCAGAAGAAGCACCCGCTGCTGCTGCGTCGATAACGTTCGCTGGCTTGTCGTCAGCGTCATTAGCATCGCTTGCTAGCTGCTCAACAGCTTCTTCAGTTTCAGGTTTGATGATCTTAGCAAATAGAAGACCACCAGGAGCTGCCATGAATGAAGCGGCGATTAGGTACTCTAGAGGTACACCCATAGAGGCATAACCAGCAAGTACACCACCCGCTACAGACGCCAGACCACCACACATAACCGCAAACAGCTCAGACTGAGTCATTTTTGGTACGAACGGGCGGATCACCAAAGGTGCTTCCGTTTGACCAACGAAGATGTTAGCTGTTGCAGACATGGATTCGGCGCGAGATGTACCCAGTGCTTTCTGTAGACCACCACCTAGGATGTTGATCACAACCTGCATGATGCCCAGGTAGTAAAGTACGCTGATCAGTGCAGAGAAGAAAACGATTACTGGTAGTACGCGCAGGGCAAACACGAAGCCGCCACCGCCGAACACTTCAAACATTTTGTCTGAAGTCAGGCCACCGAATAGGAAGTTAATACCGTCGTTACCATAAGCGATAACGTTGGCAACGGCTGTAGACATACCATACAGTACGTCACGGCCAACAGGTACATAAAGAACAAATGCACCTAAACAAAATTGAATGGCAAATGCGCCACCCACTGTACGTAGATTAATAGCTTTACGGTTATCAGATAGAAGTACTGCAAGACCTAGCAGTACGACCATCCCAACCAGGCTCATAAACATGCTCATAGTTTATGGCTTCCCTTTAGTTAAGTTGGCGTCTCGACAATTCGGCTCATTAAGAGTCCGGCGCATTATACTCATGCAGCGGCGGATAAAATAACGCCGACATCACAGTTTGCAAGGAAAGAGAGTGAAAGTTCAATCCTAAATGTGAGCTACGTCACGGTTTCGCGCAAACGATTCACGCAAACGTTTAATTTGTGACAGCGCTTCACATTGGAATACGGAAAAGTTCAGCAGTGGTTAAGCTAGTTGCCTGCTTAATTTCCTGTTCGCTTTCCGTTCGGATTGCTGCCAGTTCACCCAGCACCTTCACCAACCGATCGGGCCGGTTTGGCTCCCCTTGAAACCCAGCTACTGGCATATCGGGTGCATCTGTTTCAAGCAGAAGTGCATCCAATGGCAGTGCGGCTATTGTATTTCGAGTCTTATTGGCTCGGCGATATGTAATCGTTCCACCGACCCCAATTTTGATACCTAGATCAATAAGCTGCACCGCTTGTTGATGGCTGCCACTAAATCCATGGTACACCCCACCAGCAATAGGCATATTTTGCCTCAAAACCCGAAGCAATTCGGGAAAAGCCTTGCGGCAATGGAGTATGACCGGTAATTCAAAGCGGTTAGCCAACTGTAACTGGGCTGCCAATAACGAAATCTGTTGATCCCGGTCGGCATTCACAATGGCAAAGTCTAGTCCACATTCCCCGACAGCAACGCAGTGTGATTGTTTTTTTTCTCGTTGTTCGGCCTCCGACGCAAGCTCATATTCCAATTGAATCAAGGTACTAACATCATGCTCGACACTGAAAAAAGGATGCAACCCTAAACCAAAGTAAAGCTGGGGAAAACGGGCTGACAGATCACGCACTGCTTGCCAGTTTCGCTGGCCAACCGCCGGGATGACGATTTTCCCAACTCCGGCCTGATGCGATAGTGCCAAGTAGTACTCGGGATCATCACAAAACGGCGCAAAATCGAAGTGGCAATGGCTATCAATCAGCATCAGGTTTGACCTTTACTGTACCGCCCTCCTGTTTGCCTCTATTCGCGGGATGGCGCGAGTCGTCACTGTCATAGCGGACCGGTGCGCAGCAACGACGGTTCTCGGGCACTAGCCCCATTTTTTCACACCAGCGGTCATAGGCCGCTACCCCACGCTTGATCAACGACATCATGCCTATCTATCCTGTTTTGTGGCCTTGATGGCCTTGGCTACCATGACGATCATACTACGCCCAGTCGCCAAAATGGTATCGCGGGTGTAAAGCGGTGCCTCATCAATGGAGTAAATATCATGGGGGGATGGCTTGGCGGTATTGATCACCAAGTGCCAATCGCTGCAGTGGCGATCCGGCAGGGTAAACTCGAGGGGATCCCAAAAAGCATTGCACACCACGTAGAGTTCGTCTTGAGTGATCGGGTGATACACCGTCAGCGCAATAGAATGGGAACTTTCCGACCAGTCCGGCTGATCAGGCTGGATCCCGTGCCAACGGATCCCGACATCCTCCAATACCGAGTTGAGCGACATATGCATGTTCCAGTCAATGGTTGGCTCGGCGGTCCGCAGTTGGCTGAGCAAGGTGACAAAGCGTAGCAAGTCACTGTGGGTATCGACCAAACGCCAATCAAACCAGCTAAGTTCATTGTCTTGACAATAGGCATTATTGTTGCCCTGTTGGGTTCGGCGGACTTCGTCGCCCATATTAAGCATCGGCGTACCTAGCGCCAAGAACAATGTGGCTAGCATGTTCTTGCACTGCCTATGACGCAGCAACTCTATTTCAGCGATATCGGTTGGCCCTTCGACCCCGTAGTTACTTGACACATTATGGTTGTCACCGTCACGGTTACCCTCGCCGTTAGCTTCATTGTGTTTCTCGCTGTAACTCACCAAATCATTGAGGGTAAAGCCATCATGAGCACAGATAAAGTTGACCGACCGATGCGGTGAGTGGTGGCGGCTACAGTACATGTCCGGTGAGCCCAGGATCCTTGAAGCAAACCGGCTAGCATAACCGGTATCACCTCGCCAAAACGCCCTGACATCATCACGGAACTTACCGTTCCACTCGTTCCAACGATCACCGATAAACGACCCCACCTGATACAACCCAGCCGCATCCCAAGCCTCGGCGATGATCTTGGTACTACACAAAATCGGATCGGAGTCGATCGACCACAGCAGCGGCGGTTCTTTCATCGGTGAACCCTGACTGTCGCGAGCCAATACCGAAGCCAAGTCAAAACGGAACCCGTCAACGTGCATCTCAGTCACCCAATAATGCAGTGCATCGATGATCATCCGGCGCAGGACGCTATGGTTGGCGTTGCATGTATTGCCACAGCCACTGTAGTTACCGTAATGACCCGTTTCCTTGTCCAGCAAATAATAAGCGCCATTTTGCAGCCCTTTGAAGCAAAATGTCGGCCCATGCTCATCCCCTTCCGAGGTATGGTTGAATACCACATCGAGGATCACCTCAATATCGGCTTTATGCAACTCACGCACCAAGGTCTTGAATTCATCGATTGCACTAAGGGGGGCTTTCTCGACGCTGTAGTCAGCATGGACAGCAAAGAAGTTTATCGGGCTATAACCCCAGTAGTTATCACGCCCTTCAGGTGCATCATCGACATCAAACTGCTGAACCGGCATCAACTCAACGGCCGTCACCCCGAGCGATTTCAAATACGGAATTTTCTCGATGACCCCAGAGAAGGTACCTTGCTTGGCCTGCACCACACCGGAAGAAGGATGGCGGGTAAATCCAGCAACATGCATTTCATAGATGATGGTATCGGTTAGAGAGTGGCGAGGTGCGACATCATCTTGCCAGTCGAAGTCACTGTGATCGACCACAATACTCTTCATACAGGCATCCATGTTATCGCCCGACCCGATAGCTCGCTGGCGGCTGTAGTTGCGACCGAAGCCTATCGCCTGACTATAGGGGTCAATTAACACTTTCTCGCAGTCGAAACGCAGTCCACGCTCAGGTAGCCATGGGCCATCTACCTGAAAGCCGTAGTACTGACCATGGCCGATATTGCCCACAAAGATAAACCAATAATGACCACGCTTATGCAGGGCAGGGCTCAGCTCAAAGGAACGAAAAGGTCCCGCAGCATCGGCACTGGCAAACAGGTGCAAGGTCACCCGGGTAGCATCTTTGGAATAAACACTGAAGTTAACCCCCCCCTCACGTACTGATGAGCCAAGCGGAAATGCCTCGCCGGGTAAGGTATAAATCTGATTATCCGCCGCCAACGCGGTACTTAGCGAGATCCCGAACTCTTCGACCCTGTTCATGCCATCATCCTTTTTGCTTTGCACTAACACTCATATCCAGAATAGTACACCCACTAGCACTAAGATCTGGTTAACATCACAAAACGCCGACTGGTGAGCGGTAATTACCGCCTCAACACGAAGTTAATATTCAAAAATATCAGCAGTATTCAGCAAGTTGTTAGCAGCTTTTGACTAGTTATCATAATCACGGTCATTCAAAATAAACACCAACAAACGGCTCTTTATCGCTGACCTTCATTGAGTAAAAAACGGTACATGCGTCAGGGTTCCTGAAAGGTGAGACCTATAAGATATAGTCGACACTACCTCAATGAATTAAGCATGGTCGAGTTCATTCCACTTTAAACCATATCTTGCATAAGGATAGAAAATGCTTACCGGATACTGGTCTATCGACGCGTTTATTATTGCCAACCTACTGTTATGGATGATTGTTGCCAGTATTTTTGGCTATCAGCAAATAACGGGCGGAGGAATGCTCTATGACTCATCAAACAATAACGATCAACGAGGTTAGTCATGAATACAAAAACACTAGGCTACAGCACCATGATTGTATCGGCAGCGCTAATGGGCTGTGTCGGATTGTTCGCCCGTAACATCAATACCAGCGGTGATGTCATCGCCTTTACTCGAATGACTGTTGGCGCCATTTGTGTCTTTGTCCTGATGTTTAATCAGGGCAAAACAATGCTCATTAAGTCGACAAAATTAACCCCTTCCGTTGTTGCTAGCGGAGTCTGTTTAGGGCTTTGTTTAGCCGCCTATGTCTCATCAACACAACATACAACACTGGCTAATGCCGTATTTCTTATCTATACCGGCCCAGTCTTCTCAACCATTTTGGCTGCGATATTCTTGAAGGAAAAGATATCAAAGTTAACCGCCGGCTTACTCACGGCTGTTTTTATCGGGTGTTTATTCATTATTGGTATCATAAATTATGACGCTACAAATGGCTTATCCATGTCACTTTCTTTTTCCAAGGAAAACTTCCTCGGTGATATGTTAGGTTTGGCATCCGGTGTTGGCTACGGGCTGTATTTATTCTTTAGTCGCTACCGTACCGATGTCAGCTCTGACTCCCGCTCATTTTTTAATTTCTTGTTTGGTGCTATCGCCATTGCCTTGTGCTTTACGGTTAATCCACCGTCACTGGCTGAGATGGATCTAAGCTCTTGGGTTTGGTTAATTTCTATGGGGTTTTTCATTGGTTTTGGCGCCCTGTCACTGCTAACGATTGCCGCTAAGCACCTTAAAGCGGCAGAGCTTGCCTGTGTCTCTTATCTCGAAACAGTGGTGGGTGCAGGTATCGGTATCAGCATGTTTGGCGAATCACTCACCGCACTGCAAACCTTAGGGGGGCTCCTTGTTATCGGAGGGGGGATGGGCGAAATCGTCTTAACGATGACCAAGAAGCACAATAGTGCCAAACAAGCCAAAGCTATCAGCCAATAACGACTAGGAGGTCATGATGGCCATCTCATTAAACTGGGCGCTACTCATTGCCACTGTGATCATCATGATAGCCTTAGCGCTATACAGCAACCGTATTGTACACTCAAGCAAGGGGGAAGGCGGCTTTTTATTAGCCGCTAACAGCCTAGGTCCGTTCATTGGCGGAGCAACCATTGTCGCGACCGGTTTTTCGGGGTGGGGGTTTATGGGCTCACCTGGCGTTGCCTATAAATACGGCGCAATTGAGCTACTTGGTAATTTCTTTTTTGCCCCAGCCATGATCTTTGCGGTGTTATTTTGCGCCCGATTTCTTCACACCAAAGCCAATAAGATAGGAAGCTTAACCTTACCAGAATACATTGCCAACAGTCATGAAGGCCCAGACACCGCTAAGCGGTTAACCCAAGCCTTCGTGGCGGTAATCACCATTGTTTTACTTTTGGTATTTTTGGTTGGTCAAATAAAAGCACTAGGGTTACTGGCCGGTCCTTGGCTTGGTGTCGATAACCATGCCGCTTCGCTATTAATGTTAGCGATAATTGTGGTTTATACATCAATCGGAGGGCTTGCTGCCGTCGCATTGACTGATGCCTTTATGGTAGTAGGAATGTGTATTTCGGCATTGGTTATTATCTGGACGATTTTCTCAGATTTACCGATAGCGGAACTATTAGCGAGTCTTGATGCGATCGATCCCGAACTGTTAGCCCCGAGCAATTCGGGTCCATATGGCGCGTCGGCATGGCATGTGTTGCTAGTGCTACCCTATGCGTTTATTTACAGCACCACCTTGCCTTACATGTCTGTTCGGTTTATGGCCCTGTCATCAAAAACCAAATTGCACCATATCGCCGCCTATATGACGCCGATGGCTTGCTTGCTAAGCCTAGTGCCTATCGCTGGACTTTATGTCAGGGTAAAAGTCCCAGGACTTGAAAACCCCGATCAAGCGATGCCAACATTTTTAACCACCTTTTTGTCACCAACGGTATCTGCCGTGGTGACGTTGTTTATTCTCTTTGCGATGAAATCAACCACTAACTCAGTTTTGCACTCTATCGCAGGGTCAGTGTCCCATGACCTACGCCAAGCTATCTGGCCTAACTGCAAACTTTCAGACCGCTCTTTGCTATACCTCAACCGCTTTGCGGTATGGATATTAGGAGCTGCGGGTTTCACGCTAATGTTATACGCTCCGCCTTTTATGTTATCGATGCTCGCTATTTTAGGCTCTGGTACCCTAATGGCGGCTTTGGTTGCTCCGACACTACTGGCTCATTTTATCCCTGCCAACATCTATGCGGCATTAGTCTCGATCGTGATCGGCTTTATGACCGGGTGTACATTCTTCCTTTATTTTGACCTCGGCTGGGTCGAAGCGCCAATATACGCGTCAATGCTTGCTTGTATATCCTATTATGTTACTGCAAAAGCCTTTCAGAACCGCCATAACCATGTAGAGCACAACATAGTTTCACGTTAGATAATTGACAGGTATCCGCATACAACATAAAGCTGTAATTCCAGCTGAGTTCACTGTTCTTAATATCTCCTTTCATTGACATAACCTGCCATGTCAATGAAAGGGGGAAGAGATCCCCTGCTGGGCATTGAAACACCCAGCAGCTATTGCTCAAAGCACACTTCCAACGCCACTTCATCGCATTCATGCTCTCGCGGACACCCTTGGCAGTCTTTCATGATCTTTTCAGGCAATAGCGCGCGTGACGTTAGCATAAAGCCTTGTTTCTGAAAAAACGCTGGAACTCGAGTAAGTACGAATACTTTTTGAATGGCCATTTGTCTCGCCTTCTCGACCAAATGTTCCACCAATGCCGTCCCTTGGCCTTGCCCTTGAGCGCCAGGGTAAATGCCCAGCGACCGAATTTCCGCTAAACATGAATCATACGCGTGTAATGAAGCACACCCAGTTACTATCCCCTGCGATTCAAAAACCACAAAGCAATCAATGTCCCTGACTATCTCATCTTGTTCGCGAGGTAAATTTTCACCTAATTCAGCCCAGTACTGTACCATGCACTCAATCGCCTCAAGATCGGCAAGAGATGCCGTTCTAACAACAATATCAGCGTCACTCTTTTCAGCAGCTATATTGCAGCCATCGGCATTCGGTGGGGACGTAACTATGGGGGGCGGCTTCACCGGTGATGCCATTGTCGTTGTTGCTCGCCGTATAAATCGCAGCTCACTGATACCGGTTATAGCAAGAAAATGTGACTTGTTATTATTCCAGGGACTGGTCGCCGTCTTTTTCATGATCTCATCCTCTAAAAATAAATTTAGCTACGTCATTACGATAAAGAAGAGTCCCGGGATACTCATGTAATGATGACTTTATATTAGAAATGTTGGGAGGTAACTACTAGCGAAAAGCTGCCATAATTATGCCAATACCTGCTTAATTTATTCACTCAACTGAATGTTATTTACATAACGCAAGATACGCTTTAATTCTATTTTACGTGAGCCAAAAACAAACAATATATTAAAATATAAAGTTTATTTTTATAAGTAGACCGACATTCAGACCCATAAAAATTGAATCTGAATGCGTCTTTAATGGATCCATAAGAATAATTGAGATGATGGTAAAAAATATATTACTGCCCTAAGGTAGCTACCATAACGGCTTTGATTGTGTGCATTCTATTTTCAGCCTCATCAAATACAATCGAATGGCCTGATTCAAATACATCTTCCGTCACTTCTAGGCCTTTCATATTATATTTCTCAGCAATATCGGCCCCCACCGTTGTCTCATCATTATGGAACGCAGGTAGACAATGCATAAACTTTACATTGGGATTACATGTCATTTTGAGCATTTCCATATTAACTTGATAGGGCATCATAATCTCGACCCGCTCATCCCATGCTTGCTTAGATTCACCCATTGAGACCCAAACATCGGTATATAAAAAATCACAACCGTGGACCCCCTCCTCAACATTGTCAGTCAAGGTGATATTAGCTCCCGTTTCGTCGGCAATAGCTTGGCATTGCGCCACGAGTTCTGCTTCTGGCCAGTGTGCTTGGGGCGCAACCAGACGGATGTCCATCCCCATTTTTGCCGCACCAACCATCAGTGAGTTCCCCATATTATTACGGGCATCACCAAGATAGGCCAATGTCATTTCGTGCAATTGTTTGCCCTGCCCATGCTCTTGCATTGTCAGAAAATCAGCCAGAATTTGAGTAGGATGAAACTCATCCGTCAAACCGTTCCATACAGGAACACCCGCATATGAACCAAGCACTTCAACCGTGTCCTGACCGAAGCCTCGGTACTCGATACCATCGTACATACGGCCCAATACACGCGCGGTATCTTTCATTGACTCTTTATGGCCAATTTGTGAGCCCGATGGGCCTAAGTATGTCACTTTAGCTCCTTGATCAAAGGCGGCCACTTCAAATGCACACCGGGTACGAGTTGAGCTTTTTTCAAAAATCAGTGCGATGTTTTTGCCCGTCAGACGCGGCTGCTCGTAGCCGCCGTATTTCGCCTTCTTAAGCTCGGCTGAGAGATCTAACAAGTGTTGAATTTCACGCGGAGTGAAGTCCAGTAGTTTTAACAAGTTGCGGTTTCGAAGATTAAAAGCCATATTTTATTCCCTCTAAAGAATCTGTATTGTTCTGGCCGATGCATCGTTACCGCTATAACACTACGAGCGTCGCCCCTCATGTAAGTGACTTATGGTTTGACCATTCTTATATTGCTTCCTTACTAATCGGCAATAATCGACGTACCAGCCTCCCCAGATAAGATCTGCAACCCAGCCCCCAGTGAACCGATACCCACCAGCTTGCCGCCTTGATTGATAAATTCACAAGAGGCATCAATTTTGGGCCCCATAGAGCCGGCATCAAAAACGTATTGTGCTAATTCTCTCGGAGTGGTGCTTCGCAATGCTTTTTGGCTCGTTTTCCCCCAGTCTAGATACACAGCCTCTGCATCGGTAAGAATTAGCAACATATCGGCATTAAGCTGTTTTGCAAGAAATGCTGCAGACATATCTTTATCAATAACGGCCTCTACACCTACCAGTTTGCCGTTTTCTGTTTTCACCGGAATCCCGCCCCCTCCAGTACAGATCACCAAGTGCTGCTGTTTGACAAGGGTTAAAATTGTCTCATCTTCAATGATACCGGCAGGCTTGGGGCTTGGTACGACACGGCGGTAATACTGGCCATCTGATTTCACTGTCCAATGGTATTTTTCCGCTAACTCGCAGGCTTCAGCCTCGCTGTATACAGGGCCGATAGGTTTCGTGGGCTCAGCAAAAGCAGGATCGTCAGGATCAACCCGCATTTGCGTTAGCATGCAACAAACTTTCTGATCTGGCAGAAGATTTTTAAGTTCTTGCATTAATAGATAACCGATCATGCCCTGAGTTTCTGAACCCAGCACATCAAGTGGATAAGGGCTGACTTCTTTATATTCCATCCCCTGCAGCGCCAGCAGACCAACTTGCGGACCGTTTCCGTGCACTAATATGACATTGTACTCTTGTGCAATGTCAGCAATGGTTTTTGCTGCGGTCGCAATATTTTGGCGTTGAATATCTGCCTCTAATGGTTCACCGCGACGCAATAAGGCATTACCACCGAGAGCAACAACAACTGTTTGTTTGGTCATAGGATCGTCTCTTTCTTGTTTATTACGGATAGTCGTGGCTATTCAAAGCTTGACTGACTTAGATACCATCTCGTTCAATTGGGCAACTCATGCAGCGAGCACCACCTCGACCACGACCGAGTTCGTTCCCAGGAATGGGAAGCACCGTTATCCCAGCTTTATCGTATTTCTCATTGGTGTAGACATTGCGCTCATAACCAATCACCACACCTGGCTTAACGGTTAAAACATTATTCGCATCGTTCCACTGCTCACGCTCAGATTCAAAACTATCGCCGCCTGTCGTGATAAGGTTCAGCGGGCCTACATCTAGAGCTTCTTCGATTGCAGTGACAAAATATCCGGCTTCTTTTACATCGACCTGGCCAGACTCATCCCCAGTCAAACGCCAACATTGAACGTCTTTGCGTACAACTTCTGGGTAAACGGAAAAAGTATCTTCCCGCATGTGTGTCATGACCGTATCTAAGTGCATACAAGAGCGGTGCTTAGGAAGCTGCATAGCAATAATTTGATTCACTTCATCACGCTTAAACAAGCTAGATGCTAACTGTTCTACCCCCTGCGGAGTTGTACGTTCGGACATACCGATAAGCACCGCCCCTCTGCCAATCACCAGTACATCGCCACCTTCGATTGTAGAGTTCTCGTAATTGCGCTCTTCGTCACCAAAATATTTAATAAAACCTTGCCCAGCAAAAGAAGGGTGCCAACGATAGATTGCTCGAAGGTGGTTCGTTTCACGCTGACGAGCAGGTTTCGCCATTGGATTGATTGAGACACCACCATAGATCCAGCAAGAAGTATCGCGTGTAAACAGGTGGTTGGGCAGCGGTTCGATAACAAAATCTGTACGCTCGTGCACTCCCTGCATCATCGAAGATGATTGAACAGGCAGCTCGCCATAACTAAGGCCACCAAGTAAAATTGAAGCAAGTTCTTGATTGGGCAGATCGGCTAAAAAGCACCGGACATCATTGGCAAGCACGCCTCCCAGACGGAAATCAGATATTTGTGAAGTGAGTAACCATTCTCTCGCTTCTGGAACAGAAAGGGTTTCAGATAACAAATCATGCAGCAGTAAGACTTCAACTCCTTGCTCGCGAAGCGTATTGGCAAAAATGTCATGCTCTTCACCAGCACGTTTAACAGCGAGCACATCATCAAATAATAATTCATGGCAGTTTGATGGGGTTAGGTGAGTTAACGCTCGCTCAGGGCGGTGAATAATAACCCGCCGCAGTTGCCCGACTTCAGATCCGACATAAAGTTTATTCATGACCATATCTCCCTGTTTTTTTACCAACGTAATATCGTTAGCTATATATTTGATATATTGCTATCTCTGATAGATAAACCGTTAATTTCCCAATAGAAAACAGCCACACCCCACCTATACTTTAATATAGCAACATGTGAAAATAGATATAAAAAGTAGAAAGCCATAATATAATCGATGAGAACAAACTCATTCATTAATATTAATTTTCATACAGAAAACTCACTCTCCCTCTCGCCTTTATATAATAGGCGCCATGGCATGAATAAAAACAGTCATTTAATGCTAATAAATGACTGTTTTATGCTTTCGCCAAACTTTATCCATCAACCATCTGATAAATAAAAGATTAATAGAGTGATAACTTTCAGACTAGTTGGTTTTGCAACTGTCCTACCACACTGCGATAATTAGCATGATAATGCTGCTTATTGAGGTGGCTTGCTCGGTACTCTCTCGGGGTAACTCGAATTATATTCTTAAACTTCGCATTAAAATTAGACAGAGATGAAAACCCGACCTCTGCGCCGATCTGCGCAATCGTCCAATCGGTGGTAATCAAATAACGTACGGCTTGGCGAACCCGTTGCTCAATAAGATACTGGCGAAAAGTCACCCCTAAGTTGGCATGAAAGAAACGAGAAAAAGTACTATCAGCCATATGGAGTTGGTTCGCGACCATTGTCACAGAGAGCGGTTCACCTAAGTTTTCTTCAATGTACTTCAATACAATCCGCACTTTATTTTCTATCCGCTGGCTGTCAACCACATCATAATCACAATCAGTTAGGCAATTTCTCGTTTGTGTCGAGAGCACCTCCAGCAAATGGAGTAAGTTTAGTACCTGCGAAAAATCATAAGAATTATTGATAACTTGAAGATACTTATTAACATTTGAATCTGCAGCCACATCAAACAAATAACCACTACGGGCTTTGTCAAGCATCTGCTTGATCGCGCTAAATTGCACACTATCGATGAAAGTCTGCCCCAGCGCATTAAGGCGAAAATGCAGTACATCACATTGCGTTTCAACCCCGCCCTTATTCGTCGACTCAAACTCAAAGCGATGAGGGGAAAATGGTGCAAGCAAAGCAAGCTGGCCAGGGGCAATATTATGACTCGAGGTGCCGAGATACAGTGTGCATCCGCTATTTCGTGGCCAAACTAGCACATAATCGGCACAAAAAAGTAGATGCTTTGTTTCCAGTGCCGACTGTAAATCAAACAGCAGAAACTTCGGTGTATTCGCTATAACACGCTGACACATATAATCTACCTCTAATCTGATTTTCCGCTATTTTGTCGGCTTATGTCCCAAAGTACTAACACTAAAACAAACAAGTGTGATAACAAACAAGTTCAATATAAAACAAATGTGACATCGCACAAAGTGAGTATATAGACAAGTAATATCAAGATGCTTGGTACAGCGATAATTATCAGCTTGAAATAAACACCAAAAGTCCGGAAGCAATAACGCGACCGGACTCTATCGATATTTGGATTATTCCACCCCGTTGAATAATCCCAAGGAGACGTTTATTATGGGTTAGTATTCCCAGTGACTAATATCATGTGCCCCAGAAAATTGATTCGGGAAGTAATCTTCACACTGGCCTTCACGCCATACATCTGCCGTTGCGCAATGTAAACCACCACCAAACGCATAAGCATCACGCAAATCAACAGGAATGACCTCAAAACCAAGTTTGTCAAACTGCTCTTGCTGGGCTTTTTCCGATGCTTCGACGCACACTGTTTTATGGTCAAGGATCAACGTGTTCATTGATAGCCAAGTGCTTGAGTAACACAGCGGTGGTGGATTATCCCAGGCCGGATTAACCGCTTCAACAATTTGCCAGTCGTTCTTTTCAAATATTTCACGCTGGCCTTTGAATAACGGACGATGTGGGTTCAATAACATGAGCCCCGGACGAAGCGGACAGAATGTTGCGTCGATATGGATTGGGTGGTTGTCTTCAAAACTTAAAGTATGAACACGGAAACCCTGAGGCTCATACTTACGCTTAATCCAGCGAATACCGGCCAGATTCGTTGTCAGTCCATGCTGCACGAAGATATCTTTACCCAAACGCATTACATCCGCAGCATCGAATAGAATATCAGTTTCTTTGGTTGAATATTCTTTTCGCAACGAACGCGCCATCGTTTCTTCATCAGAAAGGTGCTCATAGGCAGCAACATAGTCCATCCTGAAACTATCATCAGATAAGCGAGGGCGTGGTGCTTGTTCAATTAAGCATTCAGGATCAGATTCAAAATACTCACGAAGTAAATCAACATAAGCGAGATACTCAAAATAACGGCTACGGAAACTCATCGGTGCCATGAGGATACTTTTTCCCATGGTCAGCAAACAATCTCGCGGAGGCATAACACCAAAACCAGAGCTAATCGTAAAATCTGGAGTAGTAATACGCTGATGCCAATCAACCGCTCCTGGGCGGTCAACAATAATACCCCGATCTTCTAATTGCTTAGCAAAGCCGTTTAAACATTCATTGGCGCGATCAATAGACTCTTGCGTCCGACGCCCGGCTTTTCCTCCACGCATCGGTGAATCTGCGGGGATCTTTTCATTACTTGCCGGGCAAGCTTCAGGGATATGCTGGTTATCAGCAATGCCCACAATCACATGCCGAAGGGGATCGAAGTCATTATAAGATTCAACATGAAGGCCGGGACGAACATAGGGAACCCCACTTTCTTTTCTTTCAAGTGGCGTAGAGGCATTTGGATATAGATCATTGGAAACACTCATTACATTATCTCCAGGAGAATTAGTATGAACGGTTAATAGGTATTAAAATAACCATCGTTATATAAACGTAAAAGTGATCTTTAAGGTATATTTATTATTCAATAATATTTCTTATAATAAATAGATAATTAATACCTACATATAGAATGATTTTTTATTTTCATGTTTGACGAGCTTAAATAATATTGCTCTTCAATGGTTATAATATGCCGCCTTAACGTGAAGAAATATAGCCAATTAATGCCGACAAATGGCTGATTCATGCTTGTTTCAATATGAAGGATTAGTCAGTCGTATTTAACAAAAAGCCGCCACAATGTGACGGCTTCGATCTAGAACATGATGCTAGCGGCTTGCGGGCAATTAGTGCTCGCGGGTCGCACGGAAATCAATATCAGGGAAACGCTCTTTCGCTAGATTCAGGTTAACCATGGTCGGCGCGATGTAAGACAGGTTATCACCGCCATCCAACGCTAGGTTTGACTGGCTCTTGCGCTTGAATTCTTCCAGCTTCTTGCTGTCGCCACATTCTACCCAGCGGGCCGTTGCCACGTTAACGCCTTCATAGATAGCTTCAACGTTGTACTCGGCTTTCAGGCGGGCAACCACCACGTCAAACTGAAGCACACCGACCGCACCAACGATCAGGTCGTTGTTCTGCAGCGGACGGAAAACCTGCACCGCGCCCTCTTCCGACAGCTGTACCAGACCTTTTAGCAACTGCTTCTGCTTAAGTGGATCTTTCAGGCGGATACGACGGAACAATTCCGGCGCAAAGTTTGGAATACCTGCAAACTTCAGGTTCTCGCCCTGGGTGAAAGTATCACCGATCTGAATCGTACCGTGGTTATGCAAACCGATAATGTCACCCGCATACGCTTTCTCGGCGCGGGCACGATCACCTGCCATAAAGGTCACGGCGTCGGAAATACTCACATTTTTACCGGTACGGACATGATTCATTTTCATGCCCTGGCTGTAAGTACCCGATACGATACGCATAAACGCAATACGGTCACGGTGCTTAGGATCCATGTTTGCTTGGATCTTGAATACGAAACCAGAGAATTTCTCTTCCGCTGCTTCAACATCACGCTCGTTGGCTTGACGCGTTTGCGGCGCTGGTGCCCATTTCGTTAGACCATCAAGCATGTGGTCGACACCGAAGTTACCCAGTGCCGTACCGAAATAAACAGGCGTCAGCTCACCAGCAAGGAAAAGATCATGATCAAACTCAGGACATGCACCGATCACAAGCTCAAGTTCATCACGAACACTTGCAGCAAGATCTTCACCCACAGCCACATCCAGCTCTGGGTTATCAAGACCTTTGATAATACGCACTTCCTGAATTTCATGGCCATGGCCAGATTCATACAGGATCGTTTCATCACGGTGGATATGGTAAACACCCTTGAATTCTTTACCGCAACCAATCGGCCATGAAATTGGCGAACAAGCCATACCAAGCTCGCTTTCAACTTCATCAAGCACTTCCATTGGATCACGAACATCACGGTCCAATTTGTTCATGAAAGTGACGATTGGCGTATCACGCAGACGGGTAACTTCCATCAACTTACGGGTACGATCCTCGACACCTTTCGCGGCATCGATAACCATCAGGCATGAGTCAACCGCGGTAAGAGTACGGTAGGTATCTTCCGAGAAATCTTCGTGTCCCGGGGTATCCAGCAGGTTAACCAAACAGTCATTGTATGGGAACTGCATCACCGACGTGGTCACCGAGATACCACGTTCTTTTTCCATCTCCATCCAGTCAGACTTAGCATGCTGGTTTGAGCCACGGCCTTTAACCGTACCAGCTTTCTGGATAGCGTTTCCGAATAGCAGAACTTTTTCGGTAATGGTTGTTTTACCCGCATCCGGGTGAGAAATGATGGCAAACGTACGACGTTTGTTCACTTCAGATAGAAAAGACATAACGTTGATAATCCTGTGAGAGATTTCTCTGATTGAACCCGCGACGACCGCACGTACAATGCAGCGGCAGGTTCCAATGTATTTTTAGGGTGCTAGACCCAAAGATGGCGGAATTATACGCAAACTCCAGCCAAAGAGACAGTGCTAACACGGTTGATGGCAGTGCAAACGACACTTCGACACCAGCTACATCATCATGTAAGTCATGATTAATGCATCTTCGCGACCATCCGGTGACGGATAATAGCCTTCACGGCGGTTTATCTCATTGAAGCCCAAGGATTCATACAACTGATAAGCACGCTGATTGCTTGCCCTGACTTCGAGCCATACATCTTGCGCGTTCAACTGTTCAAGTTGCGATAGAAAACCTTCCAGTAATAACTTGCCGTAGCCCTTTCCCTGAAAAACGGGGTCGATAGCAATATTGAGCAGGGTAGCCTCACCAGCTACCAATTGACCAAAGCAATAGCCCGCTAGCTGGCCATCGATCTCCAGCACATAATTGGCGGCGATCTTATTTGGCGCTTTGCGGATCATCGACTCCGCCCAAGGGTACATGTGAGCGGCTTGCTCGATACGCCAAACATCATCCAGGTGATGTGGCTCTAGTAAAACAATATTATGCGTCATAAGAACAAATCTGTTGCCACAGCGCTTTTTTCGCGCCGGGATTGGTATGCATCGATTTCAGTGAGGATGATGTCAGTCGCTGGCAACCTGCCGGATGGGCCGCTTCACAACCAGCCACCCAACACCATTTGAGGTGGTGTTCACGGACTTGCTCAACAGCTGCGGCGGGAATACACAATGCTTGCTCCGGTGTCAGCTTCATACTGCCGAGGATCCGACCAAACAGCCAACGGTCATGCTCGTCCAACTCTTCGTCACAGACAAACAACAGCTGGCAAGTGTCCGGCAAATCAATCATCGGCTGCTCTTGCTCGGGAAAAAAGCCCGGTTTACGGATCTGCCAATAGGTTAGTCCGATCGCCTTCATCAGCTGTAAATCACGCTGTTTCATCCACTCACCTTGATGATGTTCACTTTGGCCCGGAATACTATCAGATCCCGCTGCATTCGAGGCCACTCAAATATAAAAAAATACCACCTTGCGGTGGTATTTTAATGAAACGAAGACTCAATGGCAGCCTACAGCGCGTTGAACTCTTCACTGTAACTGATCATGCCTGTCTTACCATCCATCGCACCGGGTACAGCTTCCAATACCATGAACACCTCTTCTGGTACAGGCCAAGGGCATTGAATACCTTTAGACGCTGCCGGGGCGAAGCCCGCCTTCGGGTAATAGTCAGGGTGACCCAGCACTACGATCACTGGGTATCCCAGCTCTGCCAGGGTTTGCTTGGCTTCTTCGATCATTGCCTGACCAATCCCCTGCCGCTGGTATTCCGGCTTGATAGCCATCGGAGCCAAACCCTGCCAGTGATGATCTTCACCGTCGAGCATCACTGGGCTGAAACACATATAGCCGACGAGCTCACCGTCATCATTGCACGCCACCAGTGATAAGGTACGCTTGCCGTTTTCACGCAACCGCATCACTAACGCTGCTTCAGCCTCGGTCTCAAATACAGACTTAAGCAGGGAATCGATCGGCATAATATCGGCCGGAGCCTCAGATCTAATGAGCATTCATGACCTCTTCTTGCCCAGCCGCCGACTGCATGCCTTTATGGATAAAGTCAGCTGACTGGTGCAGTACAAATTTCGCCGGTGCCGGTAGCGAGTCCAGATCGATGCTATCCATCAGGTTCTTCACTTCCAGTCCCAGCTCGGTGTCACCTTCGATACGAAGGCGACGCTGGAAGAACAGTGTATCAGGATCTTCTTTGCGAGCAGCAATTAATACCAGATCATTACATTCGCCACTAAAACTGACATCTTCCTGATCGACATGTTCAGCCACCACCAATTGCTCATTCTGGTAGCTGATGTACCAGCGCAGATCCAAATCGCGTACTTCGACTTTTAGCCAGCGATCTTCAAGAAACTCAAAATCACCATCTTCCAGTGCTTCTTTGAATACCATGGCCAATCCATCCAGCATCACTTTTTTCTGCAGCGGAAAAGGAGCCAGTTTGACAGGAACACGCAATAGCGCCGGGCCATTTTGAACCAATTGTTTTCTAAGTTGAGCAATCACTGAATAATTTTTCCTGTAGTCGGTCGCATATCTCTAGTGATTGTATGGCAATATATGGCAGTGTTTTTATGCCTTGAGTCAAAAAATACAGCTTTGATTGGGTAAAACTTGGTATTGTGACAATGACCTAGATATAGTGGTTGCAAACCCACCTGCCACCTCGCTAGTTGGCAGAAACTATGGAAGAATGTCCCAAGATCATGCTGACAGAGCAACTGAACCATTGGTTTCCCCTTCTCACTGATCACAGCCCATTCCTGTTTGCAGTACTGGATCACCAGCATAAATATTTGATGGTAAACAACCGCTACTGCGAGCTTAGCGGCCTTAGCCGTGACGATCTCATCGGACTCGGCGATACCGATATACTTGGCAAGACATTCTACCACTCAATGCGCCCTTTTTATGATCGGGCATTAAATGGCGAAACGCTGGAGAGTGAAGTCATCCTTGATGACAACCACCACGATACCAGTATGCACTTCAGCCTAACACCGCTGCGTTGTGATGATGGCAAGATAAACCATATCGTGCTGCATTGCGTCGACACGTCAGAACGCCAAATCCTGATCAATGCTATCCAAGAACATGAAAAGCATCTGCAGAGCCTCAACCAGCTAATGAATGACGGGAGCTGCATCGTTGAAGGCGACACAGTTGTCTCTGCCAATAACAAAGCGGCCTTGCTTTTTGGCTTCGAACACCCCAATGATCTTAAGGGTAAGACGTTCAGCAAACTGGTCGTTGATAATCAGCAGCAACCCGTTACCCGCACGCAGTTGGCTTCACTCCAGCACGGAGAGGCCTGGCTTTGCCAGACCAGCCGCCACTGCCCGCAACAGCAGGCACTGCAGCTTTCTACATCAACCGTCGAGGTACTAGGAACGTCAGCACAGCTGGTGCTCCTGCAACCATACAGCCCTGCGGGCGCCAAACAAGACAAGGGCACTCCTTCTATCCATACCGATCCGCTGACCGGGCTACTGAACCGCCATGGATTCAGCCGTCAACTAGAGCAATTGATCCACCAGAAGACCCCGTTGGTGATGCTGTACCTCGACATCGATAACTTCAAAAGTATCAATGACTCACTTGGGCACCATATTGGTGATCAAGTGCTGCAGGAAATCTCACAGCGGCTCAAGCGACTATTGCCCGACGATGCCATTATCGGCCACCTCAGCGGGGATGAATTCACCATCTTGCTGCCAAATCCTGAACATGAGCAACAAGGAAGCTTGACAGCCGATCAGGTCATCGCCCTGATCAACCAACCTTTCGACCTGCATCATTTCAGCAAACACTTAGCCTGCTCTCTTGGCATGGTGCAATACCCGGGGGACGGTAATGATGCCCGTATCCTGCTGCAAAATGCCGATACGGCCATGTACGAGGCCAAAAACCGCGGCCGCAACCGGGCTGTCAAGTTCAGCGAGGAGATGAACAAAGAAGCCAGGATGCAACTCTGGCTGGAAATCGAACTGCAGAAAGCCCTGCAAAATAATGGCCTAGAAGTGTGGTACCAACCGAAAGTACATGCCCGTGACTTCTCGATTAACGGTGCCGAGGCACTGGTGCGCTGGAAGCACCCGGTTGAAGGCTATATCAGCCCGGCACAGTTTATCCCCGTCGCCGAGCGCTCAGGGCTGATTGAGCAGTTAGGCCAGGTCGTCATGCGCGAAGTCTTTACCACCGTCCGCTACTGGAAAACCCAAGGTCTGCTACCCGGCAAGGTCGCCATTAACCTGTCACCGCAGCAGTTCGGCAACCCCAATCTGATCCAATTTGTCGACAAGCTGCGCAAGGCGACCGGAGTCAACCCCAATGACATCACGTTCGAGCTCACCGAGAGCGCCGTAATGAGCGATGGCGAACACACGATCCAAATGCTCAACGCGATCAAGAAACTGGGATTCTCACTCTCTATCGATGATTTCGGTACCGGTTACTCGTCCCTGTCCTACCTCGCCCGTTTCCCATTGGACGAACTAAAGATAGACCGCGCCTTTATCAAAGATATCGAAGATGTGCCCAAACAGCTGACATTGATCGAAAACATCATCAACCTCGGTAAGTCTCTCAACATGAGCGTGGTGGCCGAGGGCGTCGAAACTCGCCAGCAAGCGACTCTGCTGTCCAACCTCGACTGCAATGCGATCCAGGGCTTCCACTTCTACAAACCGCTACCGAGAAACGAACTGGAAGCGACGCTGCACAAGCACAATCACCATTAGACAGCAGCAACCAATAATGGTTATTGAGTTAAACAAAAGTGGAAAATAAGTTGTCCTAAATCAACAAAACCTGCCTGATATCAAAACACGGTGGCAGCCTGCCCCCTACTATTTGCTTCTATTACTTAATTTTACACACTGGTAGATAAAAATAATATGGAGCTACTCTGCCCCGCCGGTAACTTACCGGCGCTGAAAACTGCCATTGATAACGGCGCCGACGCGGTTTATATCGGTTTCAAAGACGATACCAACGCGCGCCACTTTGCAGGTTTAAACTTTACAGGACGTAAACTCGAAAAAGCCGTGCAGTACGTGCGTGACCACGACCGTAAATTGCATGTTGCCCTCAATACTTTTGCCCATCCCGATGGCTTTGATCGCTGGCGCAATGCGGTCGACAACGCTGCTGCCATGGGGGTCGACGCACTGATCGTCGCAGACATCGCAGTATTGGAGTATGCCGCAGCCAAGTATCCGGATCTCGAGCTGCACTTATCGGTACAGGCTTCGGCGACCAATACCGCCGCGATAGATTTCTACCAGCAGAACTTCAATGTTAAACGGGTTGTCTTGCCGCGCGTATTGTCGATCCACCAGGTCAAGCAACTGGCACGCAATACCAATGTCGAGCTAGAAGTATTCGCCTTTGGTAGCCTGTGCATCATGTCAGAGGGACGCTGCTACCTGTCTTCCTACATGACGGGTGAGTCGCCGAATACCGTTGGTGCCTGTTCGCCGGCAAAATTCGTCCGCTGGCAGGAAACCTCAACGGGTCTGGAGTCTCGCCTCAACGAAGTGCTGATCGACCGCTATGCCCACGGTGAGAATGCCGGTTACCCAACCCTGTGCAAGGGCCGGTTCGACGTCAACCTTGATGGCGAAGATCGCCGCTACCATGCACTCGAAGAGCCAACCAGCCTCAATACCCTTGAGATCTTACCTGAGCTATTCAAGGCCAATATTTCCTCGGTGAAAATCGAAGGCCGCCAACGCAGCCCTGCCTATGTCGAGCAGGTCACCCGAACCTGGCGTGCTGCGATTGACCGCTACCTAGCCTCACCGGAGAACTACAGCGTTGAGCCAGCTTGGAATGCCTGCCTCGGCAATGTATCGGAAGGCAAGCAAACCACCCTCGGTGCCTACCACCGTAAATGGCAATAAGGAGCCAACAATGAAATATTCTCTTGGCCCCCTACTCTATTTCTGGCCAAAAATGGACGTCGAGGCGTTCTACCAGCAGGCTGCAGAGGCTAACACCGATATCATCTACCTTGGCGAAACCGTCTGCTCCAAACGCCGCGAGATGAAGCCCGCACACTGGTTCGATATTGCTAAGACGCTTTCTGCCAGCGGCAAACAGGTCGTATTGTCCACCATGGCCCTGCTCGAAGCGCCAAGTGAGGTCAATGTAATGAAAAAATACATTGATAACGGCGACTTCGCGATCGAGGCCAACGATGTTTCGGCAATCCAGCTGGCCCATGAAAGCAAGGTCCCCTTCGTGGTTGGCCCTGCGGTGAACTGCTACAACGCCCAGACCCTCAACCTGTTTTTGAAAAAAGGCATGATCCGCTGGTGTATGCCGGTTGAGCTATCACGCGACTGGCTGCAGAACGTGGCCAGCGAGTGTGAACAGTTGGGGATCCGTGACAAATTCGAAACCGAGGTGTTCAGCTACGGCTACCTGCCGCTCGCCTACTCGGCCCGCTGTTTCACCGCCCGCGCTGAAGACAAAGCGAAAGACGACTGCGAGACCTGCTGTATCAAATACCCAACAGGGATCACGGTCAACAGCCAGGAAGAGCAGAAAGTCTTTACCCTCAACGGCATCCAGACCCAATCAGGTTACTGCTACAACCTGATCAACGATCAGCCGGGTATGGCTGGCTTGGTGGACGTCGTACGCCTCAGCCCGATGGGCATTGACACTCTGTCGCTGGTCGATAGCTTCCGTGCCAACCAGCATGGTGAGCAGCAGCAACCACTAAAAGGTGGCCACCACTGCAACGGCTACTGGCATAACCTCGCCGGTCTTAACATCGAGTAGACCTGAGAGCGTTTAGCATCTTTAACAAAAAAGCCGCGGCAATTGCATTGCCGCGGCTTTTGTTTAAATCTTGTCTCGCCCTGAAATGACTAAATCACACTTCCTCTTGCGCTGGCGGTGCAGGCGGCTCAACCGGTTGGCTAAGGCTTACTTCTGTCATCAGACGGTTTAGCTCAAGCAAGGCAAAACGGTGCTCGACAAACTCATAGACATTAGCAGATAAGGTCAGCTTGTAGAGCATCAACGCTGAAGAAAAGTCTTTGTTGGAGTGGTAGCGCTTGCCCAGATAGAAATACGCTTCCGTCAGGCGTTCTGCCAACACATCATTGTCTTCACTTTCAGTGGCGATCTGACGCAGGAATTCAGACTCACTGACATCATTAAGGTAAAGGCGAACGATTTGCCAGCCCCAGTCTTGATGGTCAATAGCGGCATCATAGCGGTTACGCAATTTCTCAGTAGCGGTCTCAGAGTCTTGTTCAAGCTCTACGATATACAACCAAATCACCCGGTAAGGATCATTGATATTGTGCTGATAGTGAGCATTGAGATCGTCAAATGCCAATTCATAGCGGCCACCATAATACAGGGCAATACCACGGTTACGCTGAGCAAAAGGATGGCGGACATTGAGCTCAAGGGTCGAGTCAAAGGCTTCATAGGCAGCATCGAAATGGGCGCCTTGGGTAAAGTACACACCCAAGATATTGAAGACATCCGGTTGATCCGGTTTCAGAGAAAGTGACTGGTTGAAGTCCAGTCTTGCCAAGTCACGCAGCCCCAGGCTGTCATGTAGCAAGCCACGCTCATAATAGACCTGCGCCAAGGTTTGGTTATCCAAGTCATCACGCTTTAGCAGCTGGTCAATCCGGGCCAACTGAATTTGTTGTTGGATAGTCGGCTGGAACGGTACCGCCATCGGTGGCTGGGTCCATTGCGACTGGGGTGATGAACAGCCGGAAAGTATCAAGACCAGTGCAAGGCACGTGAGTTTTATCCTATTTGCAATCAATGCAGTTCTCCCTGAGTGAGACACGTCTATCTCTAGCATATACCATCGTAGCCCATAAGAGACGCCACCGCGTTCTCCTGACCGATTAATGCAAGGGATTTTCCGGTAAGGTCTCAATAAAATAAAAAAAGGGGCTGAATAGCCCCTTTATATCATGATTTTAGCAAAAAGCCTTATGCTTCTGGCTTCTCTTCGCCAGCGGCTGCTGGGTTCTGATCAGCTTGTGCTTCTTTCATGCTCAGGCGGATACGGCCCTGACGGTCGATTTCCAGTACCTTAACTTGTACTTCTTGACCCATCTCAAGGTGATCAGCCACTTTCTCGATACGCTCTTGAGAGATCTGAGAAATGTGAACAAGACCTTCTTTCGCACCGATAACAGAAACAAATGCACCGAAATCAACGATACGCATTACTTTACCGGTGTAGATGCGGCCAACTTCAACGTCAGCAGTGATCTCTTCGATACGGCGGATAGCTTCTTTCGCAGCAGTACCTTCGGTCGCAGCAATCTTCACTGTACCGTCGTCTTCGATTTCGATTGTTGTGCCAGTTTCTTCGGTTAGTGCACGAATAACAGCACCGCCTTTACCGATCACGTCTTTGATCTTCTCAGGGTTGATCTTCAGCGTATGGATACGCGGAGCAAACTCAGAGATATCTTCACGGTGCGTGTTGATTGCTTCGTCCATCACGCTAAGGATATGCGTACGCGCACCTTTTGCTTGGTTCAAAGCAATCTGCATGATTTCTTTGGTGATACCTTCGATTTTGATATCCATCTGCAGTGCAGTGATACCGTCTTCAGTACCCGCTACTTTGAAGTCCATGTCACCTAGGTGGTCTTCGTCACCCAGAATGTCAGAAAGAACAACAAAGTCATCGCCTTCTTTAACAAGACCCATTGCGATACCCGCAACAGATGCCTTGATTGGCACACCTGCGTCCATAAGCGCAAGAGACGTACCACATACAGAAGCCATTGACGATGAACCGTTAGATTCTGTGATTTCTGATACAACACGTACTGTGTATGGGAATTCGTCAACAGATGGCATTACTGCAGCAATACCACGCTTAGCCAGTTTACCGTGACCAATTTCACGACGCTTAGGCGAACCAACGAAACCTGTTTCACCTACACAGTATGGAGGGAAGTTGTAGTGTAGAAGGAAGTGATCTTTCTTCTCACCCATTAGGCTATCGATGATTTGTGCATCACGTTGGGTGCCAAGCGTTGCAGTCACAAGCGCCTGAGTTTCACCACGAGTGAATAGTGAAGAACCGTGAGTACGCGGAAGTACACCAGTACGTACGTCTAGCGCACGAACCATGTCTTTTTCACGGCCATCGATACGAGGGTTGCCAGCGATGATGCGGCTACGTACAACGTTCTTCTCTAGAGAACCAAGCATGTCACGAATTTCGCGCTCGTCTAGTGCTTCGTTTTCTGCAAGTAGTGATTCAACTACGTCAGATTTGATTGCGCCAACTTGCTCGTAACGCGCCATCTTTTCTGTGATTTGGTAAGCCGTCGATAGACGCTCTTCTGCTTTTTCAGCAACAAGTGCTTTAAGCTCAGTGTTTACAGCTGGTGCTGTCCAATCCCATGCAGGAGTCGCTACTTCAGCCGCGAACTCGTTGATCGCGTTGATAACAACTTGCTGCTGGTCGTGGCCGTAAACAACCGCTTGTAGCATTTGCTCTTCAGATAGACGGTCAGCTTCTGACTCAACCATCAATACTGCGCCTTCAGTACCCGCGACAACAAGGTCTAGCTTGCTCTCTTCAAGTTCAGTGTTGCTCGGGTTCAATACCAACTGATCGTTGATGAAACCAACACGTGCTGCACCGATAGGGCCATTGAAAGGAATACCAGAGATAGCCAGTGCCGCAGATGTACCGATCATTGTCACGATATCTGGGTTAACGTCTGGGTTGATAGAAACAACAGTAGCAATTACTTGTACTTCGTTCTTGAAATCATCTGGGAATAGCGGACGAATTGGACGGTCAATCAGGCGAGCGGTTAGTGTTTCGCCTTCTGATGGACGGCCTTCACGCTTGAAGAAACCACCAGGAATTTTACCCGCAGCGTAAGTACGCTCTTGGTAGTTAACAGTTAGAGGGAAGAAGTCTTGACCTTCAACCGCTGTTTTCTTACCAACAACAGAGACGAATACAGACGTATCATCCATGCTTACCATTACAGCAGCAGTAGCTTGACGTGCCATTACACCAGTTTCGATAGTAACCGTGTGGTTACCGTACTGGAAAGTCTTTACGATAGGATTCACGTGAATTTCCTTAATTTAATCCGCTTTCTATTTGCGCCGTTAAGTATATCTGACACAAGGAAAAGCGTCATGTGATGAAAAGCACTTTACGGTAATTTCACGTATCGCGACTAATGAAAATTCCCTCTCGGGAGGAAAACTGTCATTAGTCGCGACCTAAAGGTCGACGAAAACGACTCGTGTTATTACAGATGGAAGTGCAGGAATAAAAAGAAAGGAGCCATTCGGCTCCTTTCAGAAAGCAATCTTAGCGACGTAGGCCTAGACGCTTGATTAGGTCTTGGTAACGATCTAGGTTCTTACCTTTTAGGTAGTCTAGAAGCTTACGACGACGAGAAACCATGCGTAGTAGACCGCGACGGCTGTGGTGGTCGTGCTTGTGGTTAGCAAAGTGACCTTGAAGGTGGTTGATCTGTGCTGTTAGCAAAGCAACTTGAACTTCAGGTGAACCAGTGTCGTTTTCGCACTGCGCGTAATCAGCAACGATTGCTGCTTTAGTTTCTGCATTCAGAGACATAACTCATTCCTAATACAAAGATGTTTCTAATTTGCGCCAGCCAATCTCTGATTCAGCCGACACCCGAGCCGCGGATTATACGTGGAGCGCAAAATAACTACAAGATAATTTATTGCTGTTTCGCTATGCCTGCGGGTTCGCCATAACACGCTTAGGTGCCAACTGACCCTCTGGATCAACCACGCCAATGCCGATGAACTCTTTCTGTTCAGCAACAGTAATTCGCACTAGCGTACCTTCTGCCGGCAAACGGCCCGCACGAACCGGGTTACCATTAAGGATATATACCGCCGATGCTGGAGGGATATTCACTTCAGGTAGATCTTGCACCGCGGTGTCAGTGGGTAGCAACAGTGGATCCAGCAGCTCTGAAGGGGCAATATCTTGCTCCTTGGCCTGTTCAAGCAGGGCTTCAAGCTGCTCAATGGTCATCATCCGCTCCATTGGGTAGTTGGATACTCCCGTCCGGCGCAAGAAGGTGACGTGTGCACCACATCCTAACATCTCACCAAGATCATCAACGATAGTACGGATGTAAGTGCCTTTCGACACATGCAGTTCCATTTCTACTTCGTTATCGCTAAAGCGCAGCAGCTCCACAGAATAAACAGTGATTTTGCGAGATTCACGGGGTACTTCAATTCCCTCGCGGGCATATTCGTACAGCTTACGGCCTTGGTATTTCAATGCCGAGTACATCGACGGGATTTGATCGGTGGTGCCACGGAACTTGGCAATGCAGCGTTCAAGTTGGCCACGGTCGACTTTCACTTCCCGGGTCTGCACCACTTCACCATCAGAATCTGAGGTATCAGTGCGCTCACCCAGTTTGGCAATCACCCGGTAGCGTTTATCCGAGTCCAACAAGAACTGGGAAAACTTTGTCGCTTCACCGAAACAAATCGGCAGCATGCCCGTCGCTAAAGGATCTAACGCTCCTGTATGGCCAGCTTTTTGAGCAAAAAAGATACGCTTCACTTTCTGAAGTGTATCATTTGAACTAATGCCCGTTGGCTTATCCACCAGAATAACACCGTCTATCGGACGGCCCTTACGACGACGTGCCATGCTTTATTCCTCGCCTTCAGCTTCTGGCTCGTCACCGCGGCGATCTTCGTCATCACGCACAGCTTTTGAAACCAGGTTAGAAATACGCATACCTTCAGTCAAAGATTGATCAAAGATAAAGTTTAGCTCAGGCGTCACACGTAGGCGGATTTCCTTACCTAGCAATGAACGGATGTATGGTGCAATTTCACGGAGTGCTTCCAAACTACCTTCCGGTGTTTGCTCGCCAATGGTAAGGAAAGTTACATACACTTTCGCGTAGTTCATATCACGTGATACATCAACACTTGAGATAGTTGTCATACCAATGCGTGGATCTTTCAACTCGCGCTGTAGGATCACTGCCAACTCTTTTTGCAGCTGCTGAGCAACACGCTGAGTACGGCTAAATTCTTTAGACATTCAATCCTCTCTTAGAGAAAACTCTCTTGAAAGAATGGGGAGCCGAAGCTCCCCATAAAATTATTTGTTATAAAACAGCTTGTTGACTCTTGAAATTAGTCAAGAGTACGCTGGATTTCAACAATTTCGTAAACTTCGATCTGGTCGCCAACACGAACATCGTTGTAGTTCTTAACGCCGATACCACACTCGTAGCCGTTCTTAACTTCCTGAACGTCGTCTTTGAAGCGACGTAGTGACTCAAGCTCACCTTCGTAGATAACAACGTTATCACGCAATACGCGGATTGGGTTGTTACGCTTGATGGTACCTTCAGTAACCATACAACCGGCGATAGCACCGATCTTAGGCGACTTGAACACGTCACGAACTTCAGCAAGACCAATGATTTCCTGCTTGAATTCAGGAGACAGCATACCGCCCATTGCCGCTTTCACTTCGTCAATCAACTGGTAGATGATTGAGTAGTAGCGTAGGTCAAGGTTCTCAGTTTCAATGGTACGACGCGCAGATGCATCGGCACGAACGTTGAAGCCAAGAAGAATCGCGTTAGAGGCTGCAGCAAGTACGGCATCAGTCTCAGTCAGACCACCAACACCAGAACCAACGATGTTAACCTTAACTTCGTCAGTTGATAGCTTGCGTAGTGAGTCAGCAATCGCTTCTACAGAACCCTGTACGTCAGCTTTCAGTACAACGTTAAGTTCAGCGACTTCACCGGCTGTCATGTTCGAGAACATGTTTTCCAGCTTCGCTTTCTGCTGGCGAGCCAGTTTCACGTCACGGAATTTACCTTGGCGGTAAAGTGCAACTTCACGTGCTTTACGCTCATCACGTACAACAGTTGCTTCATCACCTGAAGAAGGCACACCAGAAAGACCAAGGATCTCAACCGGGATAGAAGGACCCGCAGAGTCGATTTCTTGACCCAGCTCATCACGCATTGCACGAACACGACCGTGCTCAAGACCACAAAGAACGATGTCACCTTTGCGAAGAGTACCGGCTTGTACAAGTACTGTTGCAACTGGACCACGACCTTTATCTAGGCGTGATTCAACAACAACACCGCTCGCCATACCTTCTGCAACTGCTGTCAGTTCAAGAATTTCAGACTGAAGCAAGATAGCTTCTAGCAGGCCGTCAATGTTAGTACCTTGTTTCGCAGAGATGTGAACAAACATGTTCTCACCGCCCCACTCTTCAGGGATAACATCGTACTGAGCTAGCTCATTCTTAACGTTGTCTGGGTTTGCGTCTTCTTTATCGATCTTGTTAACAGCAACAATTAGAGGAACACCTGCCGCTTTCGCGTGCTGGATTGCCTCAACAGTCTGTGGCATTACACCATCATCTGCTGCAACAACAAGAACAACGATATCTGTCGCTTGAGCACCACGGGCACGCATTGCGGTAAACGCGGCGTGTCCAGGAGTATCAAGGAAAGTGATCATACCGTTGTCAGTTTCAACGTGGTATGCACCGATGTGCTGCGTAATACCGCCCGCTTCGCCAGAAGCAACGTGCGCTTTACGGATGTAATCCAGTGTTGATGTTTTACCGTGGTCAACGTGACCCATGATGGTAACAACAGGAGCACGAGGAACAACAGATAGGTTTTCGTCACGGTCAGACAGTACCGCTTCTTCAAGTTCGTTCTCTTTACGTAGAACAACCTTGTGACCCATTTCTTCTGCAACGAGTGCTGCAGTTTCCTGGTCAATAACCTGGTTGATGGTTGCCATCGCACCCATCTTCATCATCACCTTGATAACTTCAACGCCCTTTACAGACATCTTGTTAGCAAGTTCAGAAACAACGATAGTCTCGCCGATCACGACATCTTGCTTAGCAACGGTCGCGGTCTTGTCAAAGCCATGCTGCATTGACGTCGGCTTGTTCATCTGAGGCTTACCACGGCCACGCTGGTTACGGCCACCGCGGTTGTCTTGTTTAGGAGCCGCTTTTTTCTTCTTGCGACGACGGGTAGTACCACCCTCTTCCTTACGATCTTGCTCGTCTTCAGCTGCGCGTGCGTAGCTAGACGTTGTAGTATGGTAGTCTGCTTTATCCATATTACCTTTTTCCTGGTCAGGTTTTGACCAGTTCTTTTCATTCATTTCTGCCATTTTGCGTGCCTCTTCTAGCTGACGCTGACTGTCTTCTTCGGCTTTACGCTTGGCTTCCTCTTCCCGGCGACGTTGTAGCGACTCAGCTTCTTTTTTAGCCTGTTCATCAGCGGCGGCGCGTTTAGCTTTTTCTTCGGCCAAACGCTTATCTTCTGCATCACGCTTCTGCTGGTCCTCAGCATTACGATCTGCATTCTGTTCTGCATTTTGTTTAGCTTTTTCTTCAGCTAAACGCGTTTCTTCAGCAGCACGCTTAGCAGCTTCTTCAGCTTCGCGTTTTGCCTGCTCTTCTGCTTCACGCTTGGCAGCTTCTTTGGCTGCTAGCTGAGCGGCTTCTTCCGCTTCGCGCTGGGCTTTGTCTTCAGCCTGGCGTGTTGCTTCTTCCGCGGCACGCTGTTCTTCTTCAAGCGCAGAACGCTTTACGTAGGTGCGCTTTTTGCGCACTTCTACCTGAACACTTTTATTTTTGCCACCTGAGCCCGAAACACTCAGCGTACTTCGGGTCTTACGTTGCAAAGTAAGGCGTGTAGGAGCCTCGCCAGCACTGCTATCGCCACCATGTTCTTTCTTCAGGTGGGCTAACAGTGTCTGTTTTTCCTGTTGGCTTACGCTTTCTTCAGCTTTCTTGCTGATACCAGCATCGGCAAACTGTTGAAGCACACGGTCAATCGGCGTACCAATTTCCTCGGCTAATGCTTTAACTGTAACCTCTGACATGCTGCTTCTCCCTTGCGTATGAAATTTTTATGCTTCGTCACTGAACCAGCAAATATTACGAGCAGCCATAATCAGCTCGCCCGCTCTTGCTTCATCGACGCCGTCGATATCAGTAAGATCATCAGTACCCTGATCAGCAAGATCTTCTAGCGTTGTAACGCCTTTCGCAGCCAGCTTAAACGCAAGTTCACGCTCCAAGCCTTCCAGACCCAGTAGATCTTCAGCAGGCTCAACACCTTCAAAAGTTTCTTCCTGAGCAAGGGCAAGCGTGGTTAGCGCTTCTTTCGCACGGTTACGCAGTTCTTCAACTGTGTCTTCATCCAGGCCATCGACACCCATCAGCTCGGCTACCGGTACGTAGGCGATTTCTTCAAGCGTAGTGAAACCTTCTTCAACCAATACAGTGGCGAAGTCAGCGTCGATATCAAGGTGCTTAGTGAACACTTCAATAGACTCTTGGGCTTCTTCTTGGTGTTTCTTCTGAAGATCTTCAACTGTCATCACGTTCAGTTCCCAGCCAGTCAGCTGAGACGCCAAGCGAACATTCTGACCACTACGGCCGATTGCCTGAGCAAGGTTATCCTTCTCAACAGCGATATCCATAGTATGGTTGTCTTCATCAACGATGATAGAACTTACTTCTGCTGGAGCCATCGCATTGATCACGTACTGAGCGGCATTTTCGTCCCACAGTACGATATCGATACGCTCGCCACCGAGTTCACCAGAGACAGCCTGTACACGTGCACCACGCATACCCACACATGCACCCACAGGGTCAATGCGTTTGTCGTTAGTCTTCACAGCGATCTTGGCACGAGAGCCTGGATCACGAGCCGCACCCATCAGTTCAATCATCTCTTCGCCGATTTCCGGCACTTCGATGCGGAATAGCTCTGATAGCATCTCAGGCTTAGAGCGAGTCATGAACAATTGGAAACCGCGCGCTTCAGGACGTACTGCGTACAGAAGACCACGAACACGGTCACCTGGACGGAAGTTTTCGCGTGGCAACTGGTCGTCGCGCTGGATAACAGCTTCTGCATTATTACCAAGGTCAATAATAACAGCATCGCGGTTAACTTTCTTTACTACACCGGTGATTAGCTCACCTTCGTTGTCAATAAACTGTTCAACGATTTGAGCACGCTCAGCTTCTCGTACTTTTTGTACGATAACCTGCTTCGCAGTCTGCGTGGTGATTCGATCGAAAGTAACCGATTCGATTTCGTCTTCAACGAAGCCGTCAAGCTCGATGGTTTCATCATCAAACTGGGCTGCTTCCAAAGTGATTTCCAGCGTAGGCTGAGTCACTTCTTCAACCGCTTTCCAGCGACGGAAGGTTTCGAATTCACCCGTCTTGCGGTCGATAGCTACGCGAACATCGATTTCCGCTTCGTGTTTTTTCTTCGTTGCTGTGGCCAGTGCGATCTCTAGTGCTTCAAAGATACGCTCACGAGGTACAGCTTTTTCGTTGGATACCGCTTCAACGACAGCCAAGATTTCTTTGTTCATTTCTAATGCCCCAATTTAGCGGTTAGAATTTTGGAACCAGGTTGGCCTTGGAAATATTGCTCAGTGCAAATGTTTCTTCATTGCCATCAACATTTAATGTGACAAGCTCACCTTCAACGGCAACGATATCACCTTTCCACTTACGACGGTTGCCCATCGCCATTTTCAACACCAGGTTGACCTCGTGGCCAATAAACTGTTGGTAATGTGCGGCTTTAAAAAGCGGCCTTTCTAGACCAGGGGAAGAGACCTCCAGGTGATAGGCTACAGTGATTGGATCTTCAACATCCATCACCGCGCTTACCTGGCGGCTTACTTCGGCACAATCATCAACGTTAATACCGTTTTCATGATCGATGAATACTCGTAGTGTTGAGTGTTCACCTGCACGGATAAATTCCAGACCGACAAGTTCATAGCCTGTCGCCGTTACCGGCGCATCAAGCAGTTCGGTCAATTGCATCTCTAAAGCTGTCAAGACAACCCCCCGGAAACAAAAAAAGGGCTATAAAGCCCAGTAGATACCTGAATGGTCATGTTTCAGATAATAAAAAACCCCGAATTACGGGGTTTTTTATCACTGGACCCTGATTACCACAGCGGGTCGCTGTGATAGAAAAAACAACCTTACTAATAATAGCTGTTTTTTCGGAAAGTGGTTGCGGGGGCCGGATTTGAACCGACGACCTTCGGGTTATGAGCCCGACGAGCTACCAAGCTGCTCCACCCCGCGTCCGTAATCTGATACAGATTATATCGATCAGACAGCACTCTTTCAAGTGACTAATAATGGTGCCGAGAAGGGGACTTGAACCCCTACACCTTGCGGCACTAGCACCTCATGCTAGCGTGTCTACCAATTTCACCATCTCGGCTAAATTCTTTATTTACTCAGGAATGTCACTGTTAACGGGTGCATTCTGAATTGGCTCAACAACTTGCTCAGTCGCCGGAGCGCTTAGGTCTTCCCAACCACTTGTTTCGTTTGCCTTTTTGGCGCTCATATTACCAAGCACTAGGCTGATGACGAAAAAGATAGTCGCAAAAACTGCGGTCATTCGGGTCAAAAAGTTTCCAGAGCCGCTCGCGCCAAACAGGGTTCCTGATGCGCCAGCCCCAAATGAAGCTCCCATATCTGCGCCTTTACCTTGCTGAACCAAAACTAGGCCAATAACACCAAGCGCAGCCAACAGATAAATCACAAGTAGAATTTCGTACATGGGTTCCACCTATGGTTAAATTGTTGTGCCGGCTTTGCTTCAGCAGTGCCAGCGCACCCCTTCCATTAGGAGCGGAATGAATACTAGCGAAAGCGCTCTTCACTGACAAGTAAAATATCAACGAAAACTCTGTTTCTTGAATTACTTGTCGAAGATTTAGACAAAACCGACACCCGTCAGTTGAATTTAGGGCTATATCAGCAATTTTCTTTCACTGCGTCAGCAATCAGCAAGGCTGACTCTTTAACCAGCGCAGCATCTTCCCCTTCCACCATTACACGGATCAAAGGTTCAGTGCCTGATTTGCGTAACAAGACGCGCCCCTTATCACCGAGTTTAGCTTCAACGGCTGCGGTTGCAGCAACAACTGCATCAGATTCCAACGGATTAGAATCCCCTTCAAAACGGACGTTCTCCAGTACCTGAGGGTACATGGTCATGCCATCCGCCAACTCTTTTAGGGTCATCTTGCTGCCGACAATCGACGCCATCACCTGTAGGCCAGCGACAATACCGTCGCCCGTCGTCACCTTGTCAAGCAAGATAACATGGCCTGAGTTTTCGGCACCGATCAACCAACCGTGGCTCTTCAGCTCTTCCATCACGTAGCGGTCACCGACCTTGGCACGGACAAACGGGATCCCCAGGTTCTTCAGGGCATTTTCCATACCAAGGTTTGTCATCAGCGTACCGACTACACCGCCTTTGAGCTCGCCGCGGCGCAAAGCATCACGGGCAATAATGTAGGCGATCTGATCACCATCAATTTTGTTGCCTTCTTCGTCGACCATGATCACCCGGTCGCCATCACCATCTAGCGCAATACCAAAGTTTGCATTCTCTTCCAATACCTTAGCTTGAAGAGCCGCAACATCTGTCGCGCCCACTTTGTCATTGATGTTAGTGCCGTTTGGCTCACAGCCAATAGTGATCACCTCGGCACCTAATTCTTTGAACACGCTTGGCGCAATGTGATATGTCGCGCCGTGGGCACAGTCGACCACAATTTTATAGCCTGACAAGTCGTACTTACTCGGGAAAGTGCCTTTACAAAATTCGATATAACGACCGGCCGCATCGTTAATGCGGTATGCCTTGCCCAGCATTGCCGACTCAACACAAGTCAGGGGCTTGTCCATTTCGGCTTCAATCGCCAATTCGATCTCATCCGGCAGTTTTGTTCCTTCTGATGAGAAGAACTTAATGCCATTGTCGTAATAAGGGTTATGGGACGCCGATATCACGATACCCGCTTCTGCACGAAACGTACGTGTGAGATAAGCAACAGCCGGGGTTGGCATTGGGCCGGTAAATGCCGCCTGCAAGCCAGCGGCTGCCAAGCCTGCTTCCAGTGCCGATTCCAGCATGTAGCCAGAGATACGGGTATCTTTACCGATAATCACTTTCTTGGTGCCCTGCTGGGACAATACACGTCCAGCCGCCCAACCCAGTTTCAATACAAAGTCCGGTGTAATTGGGGCTTTGCCCACCAAACCACGAATCCCGTCGGTACCAAAGTACTTACGTTCTGCCATTATCTGCTCCTAGCAACTTATCTATTTTCTTTCTTGCCCGCCGGCTTTTACTCGCTCCGCAACTGGGACAGTGTCATCTCGCACACTTTGAGGACATCAACGGTCTCTTTCGCATCGTGAACTCTGATGATCTGTGCCCCTTTCATTGCGGCGATAGCAGCGCAGGCAAGGCTACCAGCCAGGCAATCGGCTGGTTGTTTATTTAATAATTTGAACACCATCGACTTTCGTGACATGCCAACCAATAACGGCAGGCCGAAACGATGGAACTCATCAAGGTGAGCCAGCAATTGATAATTGTGCTCCAGGGTCTTACCAAACCCATAACCGGGATCGAGCAATAACTGCTCACGGGGGATCCCGACCTGCTCACAGGCTTGAATTCGCTCAGCCAAAAAGTCACCGACATCGGCGATAACATCTTGGTATGACGGCTGATGTTGCATTGTACGCGGTTGACCCTGCATATGCATTACACAAATAGGAACGCCGGCCTTGGCTGCAGCCTCAAGTGCTCCATGCTCTTGCAGGGCACGGACATCATTGATCAAATCGGCGCCTGCCGTTACCGCCTCGCTCATCACCTGCGCCTTGCTGGTATCAACCGAAATCCAGCAATCAAAACGCTGACGCAAGGCTTCAATCACCGGTACTACCCGCTCAAGCTCACGCTCAACCGATACCTCATCGGCACCCGGCCGCGTTGATTCGCCACCAATATCTAAAATCGACGTGCCCGCCGCCAGCATCTCCTCGGCATGGCGCAAAGCCGCGTCCATCCGGTTAAAGCGCCCGCCATCGGAAAAAGAATCTGGGGTGACATTCAAAATCCCCATGGTGTGGGGACGGGAAAGATCTAACGTTTTGGTTTTGCTCTTGAGGATCACGCGTACCGCTCCTGGATATTCGGTGTTCTATATGCAAAAAACCCCGAACTAAGTCGGGGTTTTTGATTAGCTAGCAACGATTAGGCTTGTGGCTTGTCGTCTTCTTTGTTCTGTACTGATTGAGTATCAGGTGCTTGCTCAGGTTGCGTTTCGGCTTTTGGCTCAGCCGCCGCTTCCTCTTGCTCAGCAGGTTGCTCGTCAGCAACAGCGTCAGCTTTCATGGTGTCGTCCTCGTTACCCCAGCCTTTTGGTGCTCGGATAACTGGCTTACGCTCCATCAGGTCATCAATTTGACCAGCATCGATGGTTTCGTACTTCATTAACGCATCTTTCATTGCGTGCATGATATCCATGTTTTGCTCTAGGATTTCACGCGCTCGCTCGTAGTTGCGGTCAATAAGCGTACGAACTTCATTATCGATAAGCTTCGCCGTATCGTCTGACATGTGCTTGCTCTGCGTTACTGAACGGCCAAGGAAAACCTCGCCTTCATCTTCAGCATAAAGCAATGGACCTAGCTTTTCAGAGAAGCCCCACTGAGTCACCATCTTACGGGCGATATCTGTTGCACGCTCGATATCATTCGAGGCACCGGTAGATACTTTTTGAACACCGTAAATAAGCTCTTCAGCGAGTCGACCACCGTAAAGGCTTGAAATCATTGACTCCAAGAATTCACGAGAGTGGCTAACACGATCCTGCTCAGGCAGATACATGGTTACACCCAGTGCACGGCCACGAGGAATGATAGAGACCTTGTAAACCGGATCGTGATCCGGAACCAAACGACCGATAATCGCGTGGCCAGCCTCGTGGTAAGCCGTTGACTCTTTCTGCTCGTTGGTCATCACCATTGACTTGCGCTCTGCGCCCATCATGATTTTGTCTTTCGCCAGTTCGAACTCAACCATCGACACGGTGCGCTTGTTGCCACGGGCTGCAAACAATGCGGCTTCGTTGACTAAGTTCGCCAAGTCAGCCCCTGAGAACCCCGGTGTACCACGAGCGATAAGCTCTGGCTTCACATCTCCATCCAGCGGAACTTTGCGCATGTGAACTTTAAGAATTTGCTCACGGCCGCGGACATCAGGCAAGCCAACCACAACCTGGCGGTCGAAACGACCAGGACGCAATAGCGCAGGGTCCAGTACGTCAGGACGGTTAGTCGCGGCGATAACGATAATACCTTCGTTACCTTCGAAACCATCCATCTCAACCAGCATCTGGTTCAGGGTTTGCTCACGTTCATCGTGACCACCACCTACACCAGCACCACGCTGACGACCTACCGCATCAATCTCATCGATAAAGATGATACAAGGTGCAGCTTTTTTCGCTTGCTCGAACATGTCGCGGACACGGGATGCACCCACACCGACAAACATTTCAACGAAGTCAGAACCTGAAATAGTAAAGAATGGAACTTTCGCTTCACCGGCAATGGCTTTCGCCAACAGCGTTTTACCCGTACCAGGAGGACCAACCATCAGGACACCCGTTGGGATCTTACCGCCCAGTTTCTGGAAGCGGCTTGGATCGCGCAGGTAATCCACCAACTCTTTCACGTCTTCTTTGGCTTCATCACAACCCGCTACGTCAGCGAAGGTTGTTTTGATCTGGTCTTCACTCATCATGCGAGCCTTAGACTTACCGAACGACATGGCTCCTTTGCCACCGCCGCCCTGCATTTGGCGCATAAAGAAGATCCAGACACCGATGAGCAAGAGCATCGGGAACCAGGATATAAAGATTGAGGCCAGTAGGCTTGGCTCCTCAGGCGGAGTACCCATGACCTTTACGTTAGCGTTAATAAGATCGTCTAACAGCTTTTGGTCGTTAACGACAGGTAGATAAGTGACGTATCGCGTGTTATCACGTTTGAATACGGTAATTTCACGATCATTGAATCGCACTTCCCTTATCTGATCCTGACCGATTTCACGGACAAAGGTTGTATAGTCGACTTGACGGCCAGCACTATCACCGGGACCGAAACTCTGAAAAACAGACATCAGAACCACAGCGATGACCAACCACAAAATCAAGTTTTTTGCCATGTCACTCAAGGTGTTAACCTCGCGATAACTAATAGATGAATTTAGGGTACTACAGTTTGTAACCTGTAGCCACAATATATACCTCACGAGAGCGATCTCGTGACGAATCTGGCTTACGAATTTTGACTGCCTTGAACATACTACGCACTTCTGCCAGATATTGGTCAAAGCCTTCACCTTGGAAAACTTTAACCGCAAAGCTGCCATCAGGCGCAAGTACTTGTCTACACATATCTAATGCTAGTTCAACAAGATACATAGCTCTAGGCTGATCTGAAGCCAAGTTGCCACTCATGTTCGGTGCCATGTCAGATAACACGACATCAACCATATCCGGCTTGATACGCTCAAGCAGCGCATCCAAGACTGCCTCCTCTCGAAAATCCCCCTGCAGAAAGCTCACACCAGGTAGCGAGTCCATTGACAAGATGTCACAGGCAATCACCTGCCCCTCATCACCAACAACCTCTGCCGCATACTGTGACCACCCACCAGGAGCCGCTCCCAAATCGACCACGGTCATGCCGGGCTTCAGGAGCTTATCTTTGTTTTGAATTTCTTCGATTTTAAAAATCGCGCGAGAGCGGTAGCCCTTTTTTTGAGCTTCTAGAACATATTTGTCATCAAAATGTTCCTTCAGCCATCGGCCAGAACTGCCCGAATGTTTTTTCTTACTCATGATTTACCTAATGAGTTTGGGTACTTATCAAGTATACTCAGCAACACCACAAATGGCGTATACTAAACAAATTAGTCTTCTAGACTATATGGCGTTAGAATACGCGGTTTTCAACCCTAATTTAATAATAGAGCCGACATGAATCTAAGCACCAAGCAGAAGCAATACCTTAAAGGTCTTGCCCACAACCTAAAGCCTGTTGTCCTAATGGGCGCAAATGGCCTGACTGAAGCCGTGATTGCCGAAATTGAACTGGCACTTAACCACCACGAGCTTATCAAGGTTAAAGTGGCTGCTGAAGAGCGCGAGACCAAGGTTTTGATCGTTGACGCAATTGTTCGCGAAACCAAGGCAGAAAAAGTCCAAGTGATCGGTAAGACACTGGTACTGTACCGCCAGAGCGAAGAACGTAAGATCGAGCTTCCGCGCAAATAAAAAAGGCCGCCGCTGCGGCCTTTTTTATGCCTGTATCATGGCACGGAATGCCATGATCCATTCTTTACAGATACATTTAATAACACTTTAGTCATATTAAATGTAAGCAACTTCCGAAATTTCAAACTCACGCGCACCGCCCGGTGTGGTGATTGTCACTTCGTCATCCTGCATTTTACCGATAAGACCACGAGCAATCGGTGAGTTCACCGAAATACGACCGGCTTTGATATCTGCCTCGTCGTCACCCACGATCTGATACGTGACTTCTTCTTCTGTATCCACATCAATCAGGCTGACTGTCGTACCGAAGATCACTTTACCGGTGTTCTGTATCTTGGTGACATCAATCACCTGCGATACTGACAACTTGTACTCGATATCACGGATCTGCGCTTCACAGATACCCTGCTCTTCACGGGCAGCATGATATTCAGCATTCTCTTTCAGGTCACCCAATTCACGTGCTTCACCAATGGCCTGTGAAATGATCGGGCGACGCTTCATTAATACTTCCAGCTCTTCGCGTAGCAGCTTCTCGCCGCGTACCGTCATTGGAATCTTATCCATAACTCTTATTACCTCAACGCCCGTATAGCGACTGCTATTAGGCAAAACAAAGCCAGTCCGACAGGTTGGTCGAACTCAGCGATTACTAATGGGAACACTTCATTCTAAACAAAGATGCCCAAGAGATCATCCTGTTCATTGAGCGGCACACTTTACATGACAGACGCTAGCTTATCGGTCAGAAATCATAAAAATTTCACAATTCATACGCCTAGCGCATGCCGTTTAAAATTTATGCGCTAAAGATCACAAAAACATTTAATAAAACAATTATTTCCGACTAAAAAAGCAAGAACCAAATCCTAAAAACAGCTAAAAAACGCCCTTAAAGCCGAACTTTATTTAATACCTATAAACAACTGATATTAAAGACAATAAGCATCACAAAAAGATCGCAACCTATTGGAATAAAGTATTTTTCAGTTTTTTTTACTAACAGATCGGGCCAGAGACCAGTAAAAAGAACAGCATGCATTTAGCATTGATATGCATACAACAAAATAATTCCAAAAGGATTCGACAATGAACAAGAAACTGATTGCTCTAGCAGTAGCAGCAGCATCAATCTCTTCTGTAGCAACAGCAGCGGAAGTTTACTCTGACGAAACTTCAAGCCTAGCAATTGGCGGTCGTATTGAAGCACGTGCGGTAATGACAGACAACGACGCTGGTGACAGCAAAGTTACTGATCAGACTCGTACACGTATTAATATTGCAGCAAAAACAGACATTACTGATTCTGTATACGGCATCGGCTTCTACGAAGGTGAATACGCTGAATACAAAGGCGGTAAAGTTGATAACCGTCACCTAAACGCAGGTATCGGCGGCGATTTCGGCCAAGTTGTTTACGGTAAGACTGACGGCTCTCTAGGCATGATCACTGACATGACTGATATCATGTCTTACCACGGTAACGAAGCGGGTGGTAAAATTGCTGCAGCTGACCGTACGTCTAACAACCTAGCGTACGTGGGTTCTTTCGACCTAGGTGGCGACAACCTAGTTGTTAAAGCTAACTACGTATTCGCTGGTGACAACGACGCTGAAGACGTAAATGGCGCAAAATACACCTACGACGTTGACGGCTACTCTATCGGTGCAATGTACGCACTGGATATGGGCCTAACGTTCGGTGCGGGTTACGGTGAGCAAGAAGCTCTAATTGATGAAGATACCGCTTTAGAAAAGACAGCTAAAAACGCATTCGCTGGTGTTTCTTACACCATGGGTGACTTCTACGTAGCAGGTCTTTACCAAGACTCACGCAACACTGACGCTGCGAAAGTACGCGGTTACGAATTTGCGGCAGCTTACACCTACGGCAAAACTGTATTCACAGGTACTTACAACTACCTAGAAGACGCAGACGCTTCATCTAACGAAGCTCTAGTAGATGCAATCGCTATCGATGCGACTCACTACTTCAACAAGAACTTCCGTACTTACGCGTCATACAAGTTCAACAACCTAAGCACTTCTGATGCAGGTGCTGATACTCGTGCAGATACTTCTGACCAGTTCGTACTAGGTGCACGTTACGACTTCTAATCCAATTTGGATATAGAGCGTTAACACAGCCTTTTCTAAGCACCGGCCTTCTGGCCGGTGTTTTTTTATGTTTGCAATCTCTTGTTATAGAGACTTTTTGTCCCCGCTCCAACAAGCTTTCCTGCCTCTGACTTTTTATCTGTCCCATATTGTTTATCATGGGTGTAATGAGAATCAAATATCCATGTTCAATATCTAATGTTCAAACTCATCGTTCAGAAAACAGGGGCCACAGATGCAACTGCCACTTCGTCTTGTACTTATAACAGCTAGCTTGTCGCTGCTTTCCCCCATGGCAGTCGCCCAACCCACTAATATCAATACAGAGCCAGCCTCAACGGCCCCTGCGACATTTCACCCCGATCTCCGCTCGCTACCCTACGGCAACGATACTGCCTTGCTCGTTGCAGATGCCAATACCGGCAAGATGATTTATGCGCAGCGTGAAAACCAGTTTCAACCTCCTGCCAGTATCCAGAAAATGGTCACGGCACTGGCTGCCCAGCTATACCTCGGCAAGGACTACCGCTTTACTACCCAGCTAGAACAGCAAGAGGATGATATCGTGCTGCGCTTCAGTGGTGATCCCTCTTTATCACGAAGGCAGCTCACAGGATTACTGGGCAAGCTCAAGGCCCATACTGGTAGCACCATCAAAGGGGACTTTCTGCTTAACGGCAGCCAGTTCAGTGGCTATGAGCAAGCGCCGGGGTGGCCGTGGGATATACTGGGGGTGTGCTATAGCGCGCCATCGAGCAGCCTGAGCCTTGAGCACAACTGTGTACAGGGGGCACTATACAGCAATCGTCAAATCGGAGAGGGCACCAGGGTTAATATTCCCAGCCACCAGCCACTGACCGTCACGACCAGTGCGCGAGTAACAACCAAGGAAGAGCAGAAAGCGAGTCATTGTGACCTTGAACTGGTTGATAAAGGAAGTAACCACTATCACTTGAGCGGCTGCCTAGTAAAGCGCGACAAGCCGCTGCCGCTCAATTTCGCGGTACAAGACACCGAAGCCTATATCAGCCAAGTGATCATGGCTGAATTAAAACGTCTCGGGATCAAGCTAGAAGGTCAGATAAAGCGAGATGACAAAACGACGGATGCCAAAGGCAAGGTCATTGCGACCCATAAATCAGCACCGCTGAACGAATTACTCGACCATATGATCAAGGGTTCCGATAACCTGTATGCCGATAACATCGCCAAAACCCTAGGTGCCAAGTATTTCAGCCAGCCGGGCAGTTTTGCCAACGGCAGCAAAGCAATAAAGGCCATCATCAAGAAGAAAGCCCATATCGACCTAGAGCAGACAATACTGGTTGATGGTTCAGGCCTGTCACGCAATAACCGCATGACAGCGAGCCAAATAATGGAAGTGATCACTTACATTTATCAGCATAACGATAAGCTAAACCTGCTCTCCACCATGCCAGTCAGTGGCCAAAGCGGCACCCTACGCTACCGCCAGAGTGTCCGCCACCAGCCATTGCAGGGAAAGATCCGCGCCAAGAGCGGTTCATTGTACGGCACTTATAACCTCGCCGGGGTGCTGACAACCGAATCAGGTAAAACCTTGCTTTTCGTCCAAATGGTGAGTAACTACTTCCCACCAGAGCGGGATGAAAGCCAACCGGCTATTGCGCCGCCGATCGAAACGTTCGAGCGCACGTTATACCAAAGCCTATACAAGCAATACTGACACTAAAGTGTGTCGATAAGCTAAACAAAAAAGCGAGTGACTCATCGTCACTCGCTTTTTTATGGTCTAAATATTGAGGCAGTTTGGACTAGGCCAGCGCTAGGAATGCATTGACCGTCTTGAAGTAAATGATCATACCGGTAATATCGACTACCGATGCCAATACCGGGCTCACCAGTACCGCAGGATCAAGCTTGGCTGCACGGGCAATCATCGGCAGCACACCGCCTACCGTTGTCGACAGCACAACCTGCAAAGAAATGGCTACCCCGATGGCCATCGAGATATCCATCAGTTCCATACCGATAGGTAATGACGAGCCATCGCTGAACATCATCACGCGTCCCATGATAACCGCGGCCAAAACACCGGCGATCACCAGCGCAACTCGGAATTCCTTCCACATTACCTTGACCCAATCCCGGCAGCGTATCTCTTCCATTGCTAAGGCTCTGACAACCAAGGTTGCTGCCTGAGAGCCGGTGTTACCACCAGCAGCGGCAATAACAGGCATGTACACGGCCAGAAGTACCAACTGGCTCAGGGTATCTTCGTAGTGAGAGATGATAAGACCCGATACAATACCCAGCAGCGCCAAGCCAACAATCCAGCCAATACGCTCACGCACGTGGCTAAATACACTGTTTTGCAGATAGTGACCTGCAGGCTCCGCTTCCGAACAAATTAAGCCCAGGCCGTTAGCCAAGTGACGCATACAAACTTCTTCATCCATATCATCAAGCAGATCCAACAGGATCTGTACATGGCGAAGTGGGATCTCATGCAAGATAGCAATCGCTTCTGAAATAGGCATCTTGACCAGCAATTTGGCTTGTTCTTCGATGTCATATTTCAAAAACGCGTTGCGTACGGCCAGAACATCGTTCTCAGCCAAGTTTTCGTTTACTAGCACAGCATCAGCTGCATAGTTCATTACCGCCATGGCGAATCTCCCGATTAGCTAACAGTAACGACCACCAGAAACCACCATAACACGGCGCGAATGTGCTAGTTCCTATCTGCAGAGATATAAAAACGATCTACAGACAGCAAAAAGCCTGTCATTCACCACACATTGGCGAGATTCTATATTGAGATAATGGCTGGGAAAACCGAGGAAAAGTATGTTTGAAAAGGGTCATCTAAAGATGAGAAGTAACAGACTATTCCGAACCTGAGGCTAGTTCGGAATCATTGGAGACCGACACCGTTAACAGGTTTGATTTTCCACCTTCATACTCGGGGGATGGTCGGTATCGTTCATCTAAGTCTCCAAAAAAAAATAAGTATCGCTTATGCGACGCGGCTAATTGTACGCGCTTCAGTTGAGGGTTGCAAAAGGATTTTCAATTACAAATGACACAAAGTATTAATGGCATCACAGTTATACAAAACCATGACAGTTAGGTGAATTCCGCTTCTTTTAGATAACAAAACGGCCTGCATGGCAGGCCGTTTGTTCATTAATTCGCGCTAACTAAAACCGAGGTTACGCGTTTTTGATGCGAGCATGTAACTCTTGTACTGAAGTCACCTTGTTACGGTCATCAGCACTCCAAGCCATACACGTTGCAAAGGCAGCGTTCAGCGTCGTGGTGTAGTTCACCTTCTCAGCCAAGGCACCGCGACGAAGAACTTTCGAATCTTCAATCGCCTGGCGGCCTTCCGCAGTATTCACAATGTACGAGTACTCGTTGTTCTTGATACGGTCAAGAATATGAGGACGACCTTCATGTACTTTGTTCACCAAGCGAGGGTTGATACCGGCTTCACCAAGAACGACCGCAGTACCATGCGTTGCGTCAAGCTCGTAGCCTTGCTTAACCAACTTGGAAGCTAGGTCAACCACACGTTGCTTGTCGTTACCGCGAACAGACAATAGAGCACGTCCTTTCGCTTGTTTCTCTTTACCACAGCCAAGCTCAGCTTTGGCAAACGCTTCTGCAAACGTATCGCCAACACCCATAACCTCACCGGTAGAGCGCATTTCAGGGCCAAGCAGTGGGTCAACGCCCGGGAATTTGTTGAACGGCAGTACCACTTCTTTTACAGAGTAGTACGGCGGGATGATCTCTTTGGTAAAGCCCTGCGACTCAAGAGACTGACCAGCCATTACACGTGCAGCGATTTTCGCCAGCGGTGCGCCTGTAGCCTTCGAAACGAATGGTACCGTACGCGCAGCACGCGGGTTAACTTCAATCAGGTAGACTTCGTTGTCTTTCACCGCGAACTGGGTGTTCATTAGACCACGTACGCCCAATTCGAACGCTAGCTTCTCAACTTGCTGACGCATTACATCTTGGATGTCTTGGCTTAGCGTATACGCTGGTAGCGAACATGCTGAGTCACCAGAGTGAACACCTGCCTGCTCGATGTGCTCCATGATACCGCCGATAACCACACGTTCACCGTCGCAGATGGCATCAACGTCAACTTCGATTGCATCATCAAGGAAACGGTCTAGTAGAACCGGCGATTCATTCGATACGCTAACCGCTTCATTGAAGTAACGGCGCAAGTCTTGCTCGTCGTATACGATTTCCATCGCACGGCCACCCAGGACGTATGACGGACGTACAACCAGAGGGAAACCAATTTCTTTTGATTTCTCAACAGCCTGCTCCATAGTCGTTACGGTTGCATTTTCTGGCTGTAGCAGGCCAAGACGCTCAACAGCAGCCTGGAAACGCTCACGGTCTTCTGCACGGTCAATGGCATCAGGGCTGGTACCGATAATCGGCACGCCTGCCGCTTCAAGTGCACGAGCCAGTTTCAGTGGTGTTTGACCACCGTACTGAACGATAACACCTTTTGGCTTCTCGACACGGACGATAGCAAGTACATCTTCCAACGTTACCGGTTCGAAGTACAGGCGGTCAGATGTGTCGTAGTCAGTCGAAACTGTCTCTGGGTTACAGTTAACCATGATGGTTTCGTAACCGTCTTCACGCAGCGCAAGCGAAGCGTGAACACAGCAGTAATCGAACTCGATACCCTGACCAATACGGTTCGGGCCACCACCCAATACCATAATTTTATCTTTATCCGTTGGCTGTGATTCACACTCTTCATCGTAAGATGAGTACATGTACGCCGTGTCCGAAGAGAATTCAGCAGCACAGGTATCAACACGCTTGTAGACTGGGTGAATGTCGAACTTATCACGCAGTTTGCGGATTTCAGATTCAGCCACACCCAACAGTTTCGCCAAACGCGCATCAGCAAAACCTTTACGCTTCAGCTTACGCAGTACGTCTGCATTCAGGCCAGCAAAACCGCCCTCTTTAACCGCTTGCTCTTCTTTTACAATATCTTCGATTTGTACCAGGAACCAACGATCAACATTGGTTAGGTTGAATACGCCATCAACTGACATACCAGCACGGAAGGCATCGGCGATATACCAAATACGCTCAGAGCCCGCATCTTTTAGTTCATGACGAATGGTTGTTAGCGCGTCTGGCGCGTCTAGGTCAACCATTTCATCAAAGCCGTTAGCGCCAACTTCTAGGCCGCGTAGCGCTTTTTGCATTGATTCTTGCTGGTTACGGCCAATCGCCATCACTTCACCAACAGACTTCATCTGAGTCGTCAGGCGGTCGTTCGCACCCGCGAACTTCTCGAAGTTAAAACGAGGGATCTTAGTCACAACGTAGTCGATGGTTGGTTCGAACGAAGCCGGTGTTGCGCCGCCAGTGATGTCGTTCATCAGCTCGTCTAGGGTAAAGCCAATAGCCAGTTTCGCGGCTACTTTTGCAATCGGGAAGCCCGTCGCTTTCGATGCCAATGCAGAAGAACGAGATACACGCGGGTTCATCTCGATGATAACCATACGGCCATCTTTCGGGTTGATACCAAACTGTACGTTCGAACCACCTGTTTCAACACCGATTTCGCGCAATACCGCTAGCGATGCATTACGCATTAGCTGATATTCTTTGTCTGTCAGTGTTTGTGCTGGGGCAACGGTGATGGAGTCACCGGTGTGGATCCCCATGGCATCGAAGTTTTCAATCGTACAAACAATGATACAGTTATCATTCTTGTCACGAACAACTTCTGTCTCGTACTCTTTCCAGCCAATCAGTGATTCATCGATAAGCAGTTCGTTCGTCGGTGACAAATCCAAGCCACGGCGACAAATTTCTTCGAACTCTTCTTTGTTATAGGCGATACCACCACCGGTACCCCCCATAGTGAACGATGGACGGATGATACAAGGGAAGCCAACCATATCGAGAACTTTGTAAGCTTCTTCCATGGTTTTCGCAGTATCAGCACGCGGACACTCAAGGCCAATCGACTTCATCGCTTTATCGAAGCGAGAACGATCTTCGGCTTTATCAATCGCGTCAGCCGTAGCACCAATCATTTCCACGCCGAACTCTTCCAGTACGCCGTGTTTCTCAAGATCAAGTGCACAGTTCAGTGCCGTCTGGCCACCCATGGTAGGAAGAACGGCATCCGGACGCTCTTTTTCAATGATCTTGCGTACCACTTCCCAGTGGATTGGCTCGATGTAAGTCGCATCGGCCATGTCTGGGTCAGTCATGATAGTAGCTGGGTTCGAGTTAACCAGGATAACTCGGTAGCCTTCTTCACGTAGGGCTTTACACGCCTGAGCACCTGAGTAATCGAACTCACAGGCCTGACCGATAACGATCGGGCCAGCACCTAGGATTAGAACACTTTGAATATCTGTACGTTTTGGCATTGCTTACTACTCCGGCTTAGGCGCTGTGCTGCTTAATTAGGTCAATGAAGTGATCAAATAGTGGCGCTGCATCGTGCGGGCCTGGGCTTGCTTCAGGGTGGCCCTGGAAGCTAAATGCCGGCTTGTCAGTACGATGGATACCCTGTAGCGAACCGTCAAACAGTGACTTGTGGGTCGCTCGCAGGTTGTCAGGCAGCGTTGCTTCATCAGCGGCAAAGCCGTGGTTCTGTGAGGTGATCATGACAACATCGCGGTCAAGATCTTTAACTGGGTGGTTGGCACCATGGTGGCCAAATTTCATTTTCACTGTTTGTGCACCAGAAGCCAGAGCCAGGATCTGGTGGCCTAGACAGATACCGAATACCGGTAGACCTTTATCTAGGAACACTTTGGTTGCTTCAATCGCATAGGTACATGGCTCTGGGTCACCAGGGCCGTTTGATAGGAATACACCATCTGGGTTCAGGGCCAATACTTCTTCTGCAGAAGTTTGTGCAGGAACCACTGTCAAACGACAGCCACGGTCAACCAGCATACGTAAGATATTGCGCTTGGCACCAAAGTCATACGCCACAACGTGGTATGGCAGTTCGCTGTCATCTTTGGCCTCAGGCAGGCCGCCTTCCAGCGTCCAAGATCCCTGCTTCCACTGGTATGCTTCAGAGGTTGTGACCTCTTTAGCCAAGTCCATGCCTTTCAGGCCTGGGAACTCTTTCGCTTTTGCCAGTGCCAGCGCTTCGTCCAGGTTGTTACCCGCAACGACACAGCCGTTTTGTGCGCCTTTCTCGCGAAGTAGGCGAGTTAGCTTACGGGTATCGATATCGGCAATGCCAACGATGTTCTGGGACTTCAGGTAATCAGAAAGGGTCTGTTGATTACGGAAGTTGGAAGCGATAAGAGGGAGGTCACGAATTACCAGGCCTTGGGCGTGGATAGAGGAGGATTCTTCGTCTTCGGAGTTGGTTCCGGTATTTCCAATATGGGGATAAGTAAGAGTAACAATCTGCTGAGAATAAGAAGGGTCAGTGAGAATTTCCTGATACCCCGTCATCGAGGTGTTAAAAACAACTTCACCAACGGCCGAACCATCTGCCCCAATGGACACGCCGCGGAACACTGTCCCATCTTCAAGGACTAACAGCGCTGATTTGCTCAAGACAACCTCCAAAAAATATAAAAATGCAGTTAAAACAGATAAAGTTGCAATTACCCATTCCATACAAAGTCAAAACCCGAGTCAAGCCGAATTTTGACAAATTGCGCGCATTCTAGTTATGGCGACGGAATCTGTCAACAGATCACGAAAAATATAATTATTTTTTAGCCACCTCATAGCTAAAACCAGTAGAAGCTGGCAAAAGAACAAGAAAACCCCAGCATTGATCGGTCTTTTTTTCACCGCCGATCCAGTTTATCGTTTGCCTAAATCACAAAAAAAACAAAAACAAAAAAACAGCATCAAACCGCCACCAAAGGCACACTTTGCACCGCTTTTTAAGCACAAAGGCCAGTAATTAGAACAAACACGGTAAAATACGACACAAATACAAGAAAATACAGTCTACATTCTACCCCCTAACCAAGACGCTAAACGAACGAGAAGAAAGTGGCTGAATATGCACTCATCAAGCATAACGGCAGTGCCGAACCGGTAAGAAATTTCCCTCGGGAATGGTTTGCACAACTCCTTGTTCTACATCATCACAGCCATTAACCGGCAACACACCCGCTAAGGAATAAAAAAAACCGGCCAATTGGCCGGTCTATTCTGGAAGATTTACAGCTCATCGAGCCCTAGCACGTCCTGCATGGTATAGAAACCCGCAGGTTTACTGTGGAGCCAGGCAGCTGCCCGGACGGCACCATTAGCAAACGTCATCCTATCAGTCGCCTTGTGGGTTATTTCAACCCGTTCACCAATATCAGCAAACATCGCGGTATGCTCGCCGACAATATCGCCGGCACGGATAGTGGCAAAACCAATTTCGTCACGGCTTCGTTCACCAGTGATCCCTTCTCTAGCATAAACGGCCACATCGCTCAGCTTGTTGCCCATAGCGCCTGCAATTGCCTCGCCCATACCTATCGCCGTACCAGACGGTGCATCGACTTTATGACGGTGGTGAGCTTCGATCACTTCGATATCGCAGTAATCTCCCATCACCTTGGCGGCTTTCTCCAGCAACTTAAACACCAGGTTGACGCCGACACTGTAGTTTGGCGCCATCACAACAGGCACCGACTGCGCAGCCTTGTCGATCTGGGCACGCTCTTCATCGCTGAAACCCGTAGTGCCGATAACGATTTTCTTACCGTGCTGCTGGCAGAAGGCCAAGTTCGCTAATGTCGCGACAGGTGCTGTGAAGTCGATAAGTACATCAAAGTCGTCGGCGGCCTTGACCAAGTCCTCGACGATAATCACCGATACCGGGCCAATGCCCGCTAACTCACCGGCATCCGCACCAATCAGTGTTGACTCGGGACGCTCGGTCGCTGCACCCAATACCGCCTGCTCGGACAAATGTGTCGCTTTCAGTAACTGACGGCCCATACGTCCTGCTGCGCCAGCAATCGCAATTCTAACCATTGCGTTTCATCTCCCTGGTTCTGTTTGGTATTACTCTCTGGCTCCCAATGTAGCCTGTTGAGAACGATAAAAAAAGCCCCAGCAATGGCTGGGGCTAATAAATCCAAAAAGCACACTGTCGGCGGCTTGTGCTTAGACGTTCCTGACCTGCAACTCGCGCGGCACTTCAAAGAACATGTTCTCTTCTCGGCCGGACAATTCCTCTACACTAGCATCGGTCAGTGATTGGATCCGGGCGATAATCTGGTTAACCAGCTCTTCCGGCGCCGATGCCCCGGCAGTAATACCGATTTTCGCTTTGCCATCAAACCATGCCTGATCGATATCTTCCGGACAATCAGTCAGAAAGCCCGGCGTGCCAAGTTTCTCGGCCAGCTCACGCAAGCGATTGGAGTTTGATGAGTTCTTCGAACCAACCACGATCATGACATCGACATCCGTCGCCATTTCACGTACTGCATCTTGTCTGTTCTGGGTCGCATAACAGATATCGTCTTTACGTGGACCCTGGATCTCAGGGAACACTTCGCGCAGCTTGGTGATGACATCAGCCGTTTCATCAACAGATAAGGTCGTTTGACTCACGTAGTGCAAATTACTTGGATCTTTCACACTCAACGCTTCGACATCTTCTGGCTTCTCGACCAGATACATGCCGCCAGTCTCACTGGCATACTGCCCCATGGTGCCTTCCACTTCTGGATGGCCAGCATGGCCAATCAGTACCACTTCCATGCTGCGGCGGCTAGCACGGGCGACTTCCATATGGACTTTGGTTACCAACGGGCAAGTCGCATCGAACACGGTCAGCTGACGTGCCTTGGCTTCGTTGCGCACAGCCTGCGATACCCCGTGGGCAGAAAAAATGACAATATTGTCATCCGGTACTTCATGCAGCTTTTCGACAAAAATGGCACCGCGCTGCTTGAGGCCTTCAACCACAAAGCGGTTATGGACAACTTCATGGCGAACATAAATTGGCGGCTGGTACATATCCAGCGCACGCTCAACAATACTGATGGCTCGGTCAACACCGGCACAAAAACCCCGAGGGTTCGCGAGTAAGATTTTCATTGCTAACGACTCTTAGTTTTCAATGGCAACGACTTCCACGTCGAAAGTCACACGCTGCCCTGCTAGCGGGTGGTTGAAATCAACGGTCACAGAATCACCGAGAACTTCCGTAATAATGCCCGGGATATCACTGCCATCAGGTCCGGCAAAGGCGATAATGTTGCCGACTTCGGCAGGGGCATCAGTACCAAATTTGGTACGGTCAACATGGTGGATATTATCAGGATTGGGTAAGCCGAACGCGTCTTCAGGCGCAAGATCGAAGCTGCTTTTCTGCCCCAGAGCCAACCCCAGCAAGCATTTTTCGAAATTATCGGTCAGGCTGCCATCTCCCATGGTAAATTTTGCCGGTTTGCCCATCGACTGGGTTGAATCTGCCACAGAACCATCTTCTAGCTTGATGGCAAAATGCATAAGAACTTCACTGCTTTCCGTAATAACCGGCATGTAGGATCCCTTCTAGAATATTTTATCCGCCCATTTAACAACAAAGCGCCGCCCGTATCAACGGGCGGCGCTTTGGGTTATAAGCTCAGGCAAGGCTAGTGTTTGACGGTTTGCTTCTTTTTGTCTTTGTCAGACAGAAAACCTTCGAGGATGATCAATCCGGCACCAATACATATCCCCATATCAGCGATATTAAAGGCTGGCCAGTGGTAGGTACCCACATAAAAGTCCAAGAAGTCGACGACAAAGCCATGGTATAAGCGATCAAACAGGTTACCCAACGCGCCGCCAATGATCAGGGCATAGGAGACATTCGCGAGCTTGTGGCTTGCCGGAAGCTTTCGCATCCAGAACATCAACATGGCACAAACCCCGAGGGCTATCGCCGCGAACAACCAACGCTGCCAACCGCCAGCATCACTCAGAAAGCTAAATGCCGCACCTGTATTATGCACATACAGCAAGTTAAAGAATGGCAGCAGCTCAATACGGTTTGGCCAACCGTATTCCATTGTATTCATCACCAGCAACTTGCTGGCGATATCAATAACAAAGACCAGAGCCGCCAGCCATAGCCAGCGAACCCCAGATTGTTTCAGCGATAGTCTGTTCTCAGACGATAACTTACTCATTAGGCAAACTTACGCTCTTCACCTTCACCTTCGACATTGCTGACACAGCGACCACACACTTCTTCGTGGCCTTCGATAGTGCCAACATCGGCAACGTGGTGCCAACAACGGTCACACTTCGCCGCTTCAGACGCTGCAACAGTCACAAACAGACCGTCAACGTCAGTTTCTTGTGCGCCTTCTGGCTTGCTGTCAGCAACAACGACTTCTGCTTTTGATGTTAGCAGAACAAAACGCAGTTCATCTTCCAGCTTGTTCAGCTTGGCAGCCAATGCTTCCGACGCGTGCAGCGTAATTTCAGCCTGCAGTGCACCACCAATCACTTTGTCTTTACGTGCGCCTTCAAGCAGTTTGTTCACCGCACCGCGCACGGTCTGGATTTCAGCCCAGAACTCGTTGTTCAGCGCTTCGCCTTCTGCGAGACCGAATAGTCCTTCGAACCACTCACCGGTAAACACGAATTTATCGCGCTGGCCTGGCATTTCGTTCCAGATCTCATCGGCCGTGAACGACATGATAGGCGCCATCCAGCGAACCAAGGCTTCTACGATGTAGTATAGTGCGGTCTGACAGCTGCGCTGCGCATGGCCACCTTGTTTTGCTGTGTACTGGCGATCTTTAATCACATCCAGGTAGAAAGAACCCATTTCAACCGAGCAGAACTGCATCAGGCGCTGGGTAACAGTATGCAGGTTGTACTCATCATATGCTTTGATGATTTCTTCCTGCGCAGCCATTGCACGGCCTACAGCCCAGCGATCCAGTGCGACCATCTCTTCTGGGGCAACCAGGTCAGTTTCTGGGTTGAATCCGCTTAGGTTCGCCAAGAAGAAACGTGACGTGTTACGGATACGGCGGTAAGCATCAGCTGAACGCTTCAAGATCTCGTCAGATACAGCCACTTCACCGGTGTAGTCCGTTGACGCAACCCACAGACGCAGGATATCGGCACCTAGCTTGTTGGTTACATCTTTCGGCGCAACAACGTTACCGATAGATTTCGACATCTTACGGCCCTGGCCATCAACCACGAAGCCGTGGGTCAGTACTTGTTTGTATGGCGCGACACCTTTCATCGCTACCGACGAAATCAGGGACGATTGGAACCAACCACGGTGCTGATCAGAACCTTCAAGGTATAGATCGGCACTGTTGCCGTTGTATTCTTCGCGGCTATCAACGACCGAGAAGTGAGTCACACCCGAGTCGAACCATACGTCCAAGGTATCAAGTACTTTCTCGTACTTAACCGCATCGTCTTCGCTCATGACGTCTGCTAGATCAAGGTCCCACCAAGCTTGGATGCCTTTCTGCTCAACAAGCTGCGCGACTTTCTCGATCAGCTCTGCGCTGTTCGGGTGTAGATCTTGCGTTTCTTTGTGAACGAACAGGGCAATTGGCACACCCCAAGTACGCTGGCGAGAGATACACCACTCAGGACGACCTTCAACCATACCTTCGATACGGCTCTGGCCCCATTCAGGCATCCACTCTACAGCTTTAATTTCTTCCAACGCTTTCGCACGCAGACCAGCCTGATCCATCGAGATGAACCACTGAGGAGTCGCACGGAAGATGATTGGCGTCTTGTGGCGCCAGCAGTGCGGGTAGCTGTGCTCGTAAGCGTGGTGATGCAATAGCGCACCGTGTTCTTTCAAGGTTTCAACAACGGCATCATTCGCTTTGAATACATGCTGACCGGCAAATAGCTCGGTATCTGGCAGGTAAACACCGTTGCTACCAACAGGGTTCGCCACTTCTAGGCCGTATTTTTGGCCTACCGCGAAGTCTTCCTGGCCGTGGCCTGGTGCGGTGTGTACACAACCCGTACCAGATTCAGTCGTTACGTGATCGCCTAGGATCACCGGTACGTTAAAGCTGTAGAACGGGTGGTTGAATTGCATCAACTCCAGATCAGCACCTTTACAGAAACCTAGGTTGTGGAAGTGTTCGATTCCCGCACGGTCTAGGACATCTTTCGCTAGCTCAGCCGCTACGATCAGACGCTCTTTCTTCTCACCTTCAACCTGAATAAGTACGTATTCCAGATCGTCACGAACCGCAACAGCACGGTTTGCTGGCAAGGTCCAAGGTGTCGTGGTCCAGATCACGATAGAGATATCGCCTTCACCGGTATGGCCATCAGCACACTGGAATTTCGCAACAGTTGCTGCTTCATCAGCCGCTTTAAAGCGAACATCGATAGAAGGCGAGACTTTATCTTTGTATTCTACTTCCGCTTCTGCCAGTGCAGAGCCACAATCAGTACACCAGTGAACGGGCTTGAAGCCTTTAAGCAGGTGACCCTGATCGGCAATTTTACCTAGCGAGCGGATAATGTTGGCTTCGGTGCCAAAGTCCATAGTACGGTATGGCTTATCCCACTCCCCCAGTACGCCCAGACGCATAAAGCTTTCTTTCTGGCCTTCAACCTGACCGGCAGCATAAGTACGGCACTTTTCACGGAATTCCGCAGCCGTTACCTTCTGGCCCGGCTTGCCGACTTTCTTCTCTACCATCAGTTCGATAGGAAGACCGTGACAATCCCAACCAGGAATGTATGGCGCATCAAAGCCAGACAGAGTCTTTGACTTAATAATAATGTCTTTAAGAATCTTGTTTAGCGCGTGACCAATGTGAATATCACCGTTGGCATATGGAGGGCCATCGTGCAGTACGAAGGATTTTTTACCCTTCTTGGCTTTACGAATTTCACCGTAAAGATCTTCATCGTACCAACGCTTAAGCATTGCAGGCTCACGCTGAGCTAGGTTGCCTCGCATCGGAAACCCTGTTTCAGGCAGGTTCAGGGTATCTTTATAGTCGCTCATTGATTCTCGATTCCGTTACTTGGGCGAAGTTGGACATTATTACGCTCAGTCAGCCACACCCGTGCTGACTGGGCATCACGCTCGATTTGTGCTTTCAACGCATCAAATGATTCAAATTTTATCTCGTCGCGCAGCTTATGGCATAACACGACGTCAATCTGGGTCCCGTAGAGATCAGATTGGAAATCAAATAGGTGCACTTCCAGTTGGCGGCGCACACCATTTACTGTCGGTCGTCGACCGACATTGGCCACCCCGGCAAGCGGTGTTTCGGCCACGCCGTGGACTTCGACGGCATAAACGCCAGAAACCGGTGAGACCCGGCGTTTTAGTGGGACGTTGGCTGTCGGGAACCCGATAGTCCGTCCTAATTTTCTACCATGGGAGACACGTCCGCTAATACTGAACGGGCGCCCTAGCATGGACTCTGCCAGCTCAAGCTGATCGTCGGCCAAAGCCTGACGGATAGCGGTACTGCTGACACGCTGCTCGGAGACACAGAAACTCTGAGTACTCACAACCGTAAAGCCATATTCTTTACCAGCCGCTTGCAACATGGCGAAGTTCCCGCTGCGACCTTTGCCGAAACGAAAATCGTCACCAACTACCAGAAACTTAACACCCAATTGCTCAACCAACAAGCGGCGGACAAAATCTTGTGCCGACAGACTGGCAAAATGGTGATTGAAATTCACGCACAGAAAACGCGCCAAGCCTTGCGCTTTTAAGCGTAAGTACTTGTCGCGAAAGCGAGTTAGTCGAGCTGGTGCGTCATCACCAGCAAACAGTTCCTGAGGTTGGGGTTCAAAGCTCATGACTGTCGCCGGACAGCCCAGCTCCTTCGCCTTGGCCATGACATTGCTAAGCACTGCCTGGTGACCTAGGTGAACACCATCAAAATTACCAATCGTTAGCACGCAACCGCGGTGCCTTGGCTGGATATTATGTATTCCTCGGATCAATTCCATGCGTCAAGTTCATTTTCGCAGAGTGAAAAACTGACGGATTATATACCCAAACCCCTGCCTTATGCATCAACCAGCGAGATTTTATCAGTGATTTATCACCTCTCGCTGGCTCTTTCGGCTTGGTTAACTGGCTGCACGCAGGTGACGGGGGCGAATCCCCATCAGCATGACAGCCACCAGATAAACGCCAGCACCTACGCCGATCAACCCAGCCAACCACATCGCCCGGTTCAGGAAGCTCCATTCCAGCCAGACGGCCATACCAGGCAATAACCACAGCAGTGCACCGGCCATTACAGCACCGGCAATGACAAGGCGGATAACAAACCATAAGGTCTCGGCTGTCACTTTATAGACGCCAGTAATGTGCAAACCGCGGTACAGCAGCGCCGCATTGACCAACGCCGACAATGCGGTAGCCATCGCCAGACCGACATAACCGTAGAAATAAGCGAAAATGGCATTGAAGAACATATTGGTTATCATGGCGACAATACCGAACTTCACCGGAGTCTTAGTGTCTTGCCTTGCGTAGTAGCCCGGAGCCAACACCTTAATCAGCATAAAGTTAAGTAAGCCGGACGCATAGGCCAACAAAGACATCGACGCCTGATGAACATCGTTAGGGCTGAACTCACCACGCATAAACAGCACCATCAACATCGGCTTGGCCAGTACCATCAAACCGAGCATTGCCGGGAGACCGAGCAGCAGCACCATGCGTACCCCCCAGTCCATAGTATGGGCAAATTGCTCCGGACTTTGATCAACATGCTTGCGTGACAGCGCAGGCAAGATCACCGTAGCAATAGCAATACCGAACAGGCCAAGCGGAAACTCCAGCAAACGATCGGAGTAATACAACCAACTGATCGAGCCGGTAGCGAGGAAACTGGCTATAAAGGTATCAAACAACAGATTGATTTGACTGACAGAAACACCGAACAGTGCTGGGATCATCAGGGTGCGGATCTTCACCACTCCTGGGTCATGCCATCCCCACTTGGGTTTCACCAGCATGCCTTCTTTATATAGGAAGGGCAGCTGGAACAAGAACTGGATCAGCCCCCCTAAGAATACCCCTAGCGCCAAACCAATTTCTGGCTGGCTCAAATTCGGTGATACGAACCAAGCACAACCAATGATGGCGACATTAAGAAAAACCGGGGTAAAGGAGGAAACGGCAAATTTGCCCAGCGTGTTGAGGATCGCCCCCGACAGCGCGACAAAAGTAATAAACCACAAATATGGAAACGTGATTTTCAGCAACAAGCTAGCCAACTCGAACTTCGGCGCCGAGGGCCCATCGTTGAGCCAATCGAGAAACCAACCCGCCCCGAATAAGGCAGTTACAACGCCCGAACCCAATATGCCCAGCAAGGTAACAATAGAAACAATCATCCCCAAGGTACCCGATGCCCTCGCTATCAACTGGCGGGTACGGTCTACCTCACCAGAGGCATGGTATTCAGTCAGAACAGGGACAAAGGCTTGGGAAAAGGCTCCCTCGGCGAACAGCCGCCGCAGGAAGTTAGGGATCTTATTGGCAAAGAAGAAAACATCGGCCGCAGCACCGGCCCCCATCAGGTTGGCGACCACCACATCTCGCACTAAACCAAGTACCCGAGAGACCAATGTCATGGTGCTGACAATCAGTCCTGAGCGCAAAAGACGCTTGCTCACAAAAAAAACCTCATAAAGATGGCCCCAAAAGGTGACTTCCGTAGCCAAATGCTGGTAAAATCTGCCGCCATATTAACCGTGTTATTCCGCAAGTGCCAATTCAATTGGTTAGGCGGTTATTTGCACAAATCATTTGACAATCACGGGCAAAAGAGGCATAGTCCTCGGCCTTAAAATGTCACCGTACCAAGTTTTGGAGTTATACCCTTGGCTAACATCAAATCTGCTAAGAAACGTGCGATCACTTCAGAAAAACGTCGCCAGCACAACGCTAGCCGTCGTTCTATGATGCGTACTTTCTTCAAGAAAGTTATTGCTGCTATCGAAGCGGGCAACAAAGAAGCTGCTACTCAAGCTTTCAATGAAATGCAACCTGTTATGGATCGCATGGCTACTAAAGGCCTGATCCACAAAAACAAAGCTGCACGTCATAAAGCTCGTCTAGCTGCTAAAATCAAAGCTCTTTAATTTGAGTTTATGATTTCGATAAAAAAACCGGCGTAAGCCGGTTTTTTTATATCTGCCTCTCAACAATTGCTGCACTGTCAGGTCCCGCAATACATCTTGTGTAACAACTGTATCATCGCTTTGACCTCATCGCTCTTGAGGCGATAATAGACCGTCTGAGCAACCTTCCTTGTCTCTACCAGGCCATCGCGCCGCAACCAGGCCAGATGCTGCGATAGCGCTGATTGGCTAAGCCCCAGTCGCTCACTCATCATACCAACCGACATTTCTTCTTCCAGCAAGTAACACAGGATAAATAAACGTCGCTCGTTGGCCATTGCTTTTAGCAGAGCTACGGCTTTAGGGGCATTTTGCTCCATTTGCTGTAGTTCCATACTGCTACCACCTGTCAATTAAGTTAACGCTAATGTACTTAATTTAAAGGTGGTTTTCTAGCACACAGTATGGATATTTGAATCAAACGAACAAAAATGCAACCTTATTTAAACAGTTTCCTAAAATCTGCCTCACATATCCGCTTAACCGCTGGGTGCATGATCATCCGTTCAGCGAAAATCACGTAGTATTCTTCGCGAATTTCCTTCACCCGCTTCACCTCGCGGATATTGTGGCTGGTATCTTCCAGCTCTGCGGCATAAATCGACGGCGCAACGAACATCGACTGCTGATACAAGCCAAACGCTTTCATCAAGGCGGCATCATCAAATTCACCAAGGATATTCGGTGTAATACCCATCTGATCGAACCAATGGATAAGCTTACGCCCCATTGCCGTACGCCGGCCCGGGATCAGCAACTTGTAATCCTCTATGCAAGCAGGGAAGTTCAGCGGCTTATCCGGTTCGGTACAAAAGAAGCTCATCGTCGACTCCCCCAGCTTCTTACTGTATAGGCCTGGGCTCTGGGTAGAATCCACCGGACAGTCAGACAGAATCATATCCAGCTTGTGCTGTGATAGCTGCTCTAGCAACATTTCATGGGTTGATTCATAACAGCGCAGGTGAATACGCTCATCTTCCGGCAAGCCCTCCATCAAGACCTTGCTGACCAGGCGTTTTGACAGTGCATCAGCGACACCCACTTCCAACAGCAGATTCTCGCGCTGGGTGTAGTTGACGATATCCAGCATTTCGTAACTGAGATCGAACATCTTATCGGCATACTTGAAAACCAGCTGACCCAGTTCGGTCGGTTCGATATTACGGCCAACCCGTTTGGTCAATTTACCTTTGAGGCGCTCTTCCAGCGCTCTGATCTGTCCGGTAACCGTCTGTGGGGCCAAAAACAACGCGTCGGCAGCTTTGGTAACCGAGCCCTGCTTGCAGACCATCCAAAAATAATAAAGGTGGTTGTAGTTAAGGTGAGACATGTTTAGCAACCATTTTCCATAAGCATGTGTATTTCCAATCGGGATGGGCAAGGGCCAACGTAGAGGTTGAGTAGCCGAGTACAAGAAGAGTTTACGGTAACGTCGTCAAGTTACCAAAATACTGATTGGAAATTCGACTGCCTTAAAAATAAAAAACCCAGAAGTCAGCTTACGCTTAGCTTCTGGGCGCTTCAACCGTAATCAATCATTCACAAATGAAATATTACACTTATTCAGTTTTCATCTATCAAAAAAAATGTTTATTGCTCGGTAGTTGAAGAGTTTTTCTGCTCAATCGATGTCATTTTTCGATAGCGCTCACCAACCCGCTGCTCAAGAGCCCTGGAGCGGAATGAGCTGTCGCTTTCAGCCATAGCCGTGGTCTCAGCTGCCGACTTAGCTTGGTTCAAACCAGCCAGGTAAGCCTGACAGATGTCAGAGCTACTGTCTTGGTTACAGCTTTGATAATCTGGCACTGCCATCACTGAAGTTGACATCATGATCCCAACAACAATCAATGCGCGTTTCATATTACACCTCCGTTTTCCTTGGCAACAGCGCTAGGCAACGAACGGCTTAGCATCATGTACCCCACTACAGCTGATATCGTCGATCCCAACAAAATCCCTAGACGAGAGTAGGTACTGAAATCCTCTGGCGCACCGACAAAGGCCAGCGACGAAATAAAGATGGACATGGTAAAACCAATACCACACAGTACTGATACCGCAAAAATCTGCCTAAATCCAATACCTTCCGGCATAGTAGCCATCCCGGTTTTAATCGCCAAGTAACTAGCGGTGAAGATACCTAGCGGCTTGCCAATCATCAGGCCAAGGGCGATACCCAGTGGTAACATCGATGTCAGGCCAGACAAAGAGACCCCTTCTAGCGAGATCCCGGCATTGGCAAAAGCGAACAGTGGCAGGATCAGGAATGCGACATACGGATGGAGGGCATGCTCCATTTTTTTGAGCGGTGAATGCTCATCCGATAAACCATTTTCACCGGATAGCGGAATAGCAAAGCCCATTACGACACCCGCCAGCGTTGCGTGGACACCAGATTTAAGCACGCTGACCCAAAGGATCAAACCAACCACCACGTACCAGGACACCTTGGTAACATTTCTAGCATTCATGACAAACAGAGCTGCAGTTGCCGCAAAAGCCACAGCCAACGCCAAGGTTGACAGATCGCTGCTATAGAACAGGGCAATGATCACGATAACACCAAGATCATCGATAATGGCCAGTGCCAATAAAAAGACCTTCAGAGTAACCGGCACACGACTACCAAGCAGGGCCATGATACCCAAAGCGAAAGCAATATCTGTTGCTGCCGGAATAGCCCAGCCTTGTATCGCCAACGGATCAGAAAAGTTAAAAAGCACATAGACCAATGCGGGTGCAATCATACCACCGACAGCTGCAATCGCTGGGAAAATCGCTTTTTCCTTAGTGTTTAGTGCCCCTTCAATCAACTCACGCTTGACTTCCAAGCCAATAAGCAGGAAAAACACCGCCATCAGGCCGTCGTTGATCCAATGGGAAATAGATAGGCCTGCAACATAAGTGTGCAGAGTGCCGTTATATAAATCCTGCAACGGAGAGTTTGCTATCATCATGGCCACTGCTGCCGCGATGATCAGGATAATCCCACCAGCAGATTCTAGTTTTAAGAATTTACGAATCGCATCGGTCATGGACCGGAACTCCTTTGCATGAATTGCATGAAACAAATGTCACAAGAAAAATGTAAATTTAGTTTAGACGTCACAGCACTATATTGTTAAATCGTTTGTTCAGAACATAAACATCGGTAAAACCGAGCAATAATAGCTTCAATACATGCAATAACCGTACTGTTTTATTTACACTGTCATACTTGTCATTTATGACGGCTCAAAAAACCATCGGCTACTCATTCACTCTAAAAAAAAGCACATTTACAAGAGAAAAAAATTTAACGTCACCATGAAACAACCAACTTAAAAATAAACAATAAAAATCAGCACCTTAATTTCAAGGTGAAATATTCATTACACCGAAAATCGCGTCTTAACCTCGCAAAAAGAGCACAAACTTACTCCGTGACAGCAGTTGTCATATTTCTGAAATAATCGTTCTCTACCATCGCCCTCAGATTTCAAAAATATGAAACCAAAACGACATATTCCTGTCATGGAGAAATGATTATGACTACCCAAGCCACTACTGCTGAACAGCCAATGAGCAGCTCTATGCATTGGGTCCGCTGGGCAAACCTAGCGTTCATGCTATACCTTCTACTTGTTGCCGTTTCTGTTGTCAGCGGTGGCTTCAAGATGGCGGTTGGCGATCAAGCGAAAACGCTCTTTGAATTTGCCTCGCATCCGGTTGCCGGCTTAATGATTGGTCTTATCGCAACGGCGCTAACTCAATCGTCAAGCACAACAACCTCTATTACCGTTGGTTTGGTTGCTGGCGGCCTGCCGGTTGAAACCGCTATTCCGATGATTATGGGCGCCAACATTGGCACAACAACCACTAATACCTTGGTGAGCTTAGGCCATGCCCGCTGTAAAGAAGAATTTCGCCGTGCGTTTGCTTCTGCAACGATTCACGACGTATTCAACTTAATCGCAGTGGCAATCTTTCTTCCTCTGGAAATTATGTTCGGCCTTATGGATCGTATCTCAGAGTGGCTGGTATCGCCAATGGTCGCTGCCGGTGACATGAGTGCGGCCAACGGTTTCAACTTTATGAAGACCCTGACAGGCCCGGCGACAGACCTGTTCAAGTCTGTCGGCACGATGTTCTCTCCTACTATTGGCGGTATCGTGATGATCGTGATGGGTATTGCCATTATCATGACGTCAATCAGCTTAATGGGTAAACTAATGCGTAAGCTGATGGTTGGACGCGCCCGCGACATCCTGAAATCAGCTATCGGCCGTGGTCCAATTCACGGTATTGCTTCTGGCAGTGTTGTGACAATTTTGGTGCAGTCATCTTCTACCACCACTAGCCTTATGGTTCCACTGGTAGGCACTGGCGTCCTGAAAGTACGTGAGGTTTATCCGTTCACCGTCGGTGCGAACATCGGTACCTGTATCACAGCCCTTATCGCAGCAACATCTGCAAGTGGTGAGTTCGCGGTATTTGCTCTGCAAATCGCATTGGTCCACCTAGTATTCAACATTATGGCGACTCTGGTTGTGTTCGGTATCCCATTCCTACGAGAACTGCCAGTGAAAGGTGCTTTCTGGCTGGGCGATGTTGCCGCAAAAAACAAGATGGCCGTTGTGGCTTACCTAGGCACTGTTTTTGTTCTAGTACCTGGCATTATCTTGGCTCTTACTGCCTAAGCACCAATACGATGCTTTAAAAAGAAACCCGCCCCGGCGGGTTTTTTATTATCTCGGTTTAGCCCCTCGCCCTGCTATCCCTATATGGCATTGCAATTACTCTTTACTACCCGACTTCGATTTCCCCCTAAAAGAGCCCAGACGCTCGCTAACAGTACAAAGTAGTCTTTACAGGGGTAACTCACTGCACATCGTCTATACGCTTTCTATGCGCTACTGAGGAGCGGTATCGTCTAATTGTCTTCACTGCCTTACTTCGTAAGAATGTAAACTGTTTTTGTACCAAGAACTGACAAGCGTAAATTTACTTGTATTTCTATTTCCCTCTCTAATGCGAGATATAAAAAAAGCCCCAAAAGGGACTTTTTAGCGGGTAAAGTTATTTCAGCAACAACACCTTGTTACCGGGAGAAATACTTTTATACAGAAAAAGGGTACTTGATTGGGTCGTGATGGTGGTAACCAATGACTTCAAAGTCATCCATGGTGACCCAGGTTTCAAGATCTTCGAGCGACTTGATGTCTGGATTGATCTTCAGCTGCGGCGATGGGAACGGCTCACGCTTAAGTTGGACATCACGCATTAGCTCCAACTGATCTTCATAGATGTGCGCATTGACGATTTTATGGTAGGCCTGACCAGGCTTATGACCAGTGATCTGGGCGACAATCGCCAATAGGGCGAAGACTTGGATTTGGTTGAAGTTCAACCCCAGTGGCACGTCGCAAGAGCGCTGGTAGCTAGTGAGGTGCAAAGTATCACCCAGCAAAGAAAACGTGTGGGTATGCATGCACGGACGCAGACAGCCCATATCGAACTCACCCGGGTTATAGAAGGTCAGAATTTCACCACGATCGTCAATCCCCTTACTCAGGTTATCAATGATCTTGCGCAGCTGATCGATCGTGCTGCCATCGGGCTTTTGCCAACTACGGCCCTGCACACCGTAGACGCGGCCCATATCATCTTCACCCTTGCGGTAAGGGTTAGCCTGCCACGCGGCATTGTCATTGGCGTTCATGTCCCACGTTTTCGTACCCAGAGCACGGAAGTCAGCGGCATTGTCATAGCCACGGATATAACCCAACATCTCGGCAATCGCGGCTTTCCAGAAGCTTTTGCGCGTAGTGATCAGCGGAAACTGGTTGTTGGCTACATCATAATTCAAATCGGCATTGATCACCGTTAGGCAACGCTTGCCCGTTCGCTCGTTCTCAACCCATACTCCTTCGTCCACAATGCGCTGGCAAAGCGCGAGATACTGTTTCATGGTTCCGCTGGCCTTAGTTAACAAATAAAGTGCGGCTAATTCTACACGAAACCACGAATTATTCAGGTTATATCCCGCTATAAAAAAGGGCAGCCCAATGGCTGCCCTGTCTTAGAGTATATTTGGATTAGGCTGTTTTGCCTTTCGGCTGGTATTTATAAGCCCATAGCATCATCAAAGCTCCACCAATCACCATCGGCAACGACAGGATCTGTCCCATACTGATCCAGCCACCAAACAAGCCCAGATGCGCATCTGGTTCGCGGAAATACTCGACGATAAAGCGAAAGCTACCGTAGCCGAATAGGAACAGTCCCGAGGCAGCCCCTGCCGGTCGTGGTTTGCGGATAAATACGTTAAGGATGATCATTAAGACCAAACCCTCGAGGAAGAATTCATACAGCTGAGAAGGGTGGCGAGGAAGTGGACCGCCGGTCGGGAACACCATGCCCAATGGCGAGTCGGTCACCCGCCCCCAGAGCTCACCATTGATGAAATTGCCCACACGGCCGACGCCCAGCCCAAATGGCACTAGCGGGGCGATAAAATCAGCGACGTTGAAGAAGGTTCGATTGTTTTTGTAGGCATACAAAAACATAGCCGCAATCACACCGAGCAAACCACCGTGGAAGGACATCCCACCGGTCCAAACCTTGAACAAGTACAGAGGATTATCAAGGAACAACGGGAAGTTGTAGAACAACACATAGCCGATACGGCCACCGAGTACTACCCCAAGGAAACCGGCAAACAATAAATCGCTGACCTGATCGCGGGTCCAGCCACTGCCCGGCTTGTCAGCCCGGCGGTTAGCCAACCACATGGCAAACACAAACCCCAACAGATACATCATGCCATACCAGCGGATGGCTAACGGTCCAATTTCAATCAATACCGGATCAATATTTGGAAACGTAAAAAAACCTTGGCTCATCTAATAAATCTCTATTCTTCACAGGCGATAGGCCTATGATGATTATCCCATAAACATTTTGATACTGATAAACAGTAAAAAAACCGCAAATATTTTCTTAAGTACCGGTGTCGGTAGATAACTTACCCAAGCCGCACCAAAACGTGTCGTCTGCATTGAGACCAATACGATACCCAATAAAGCCGGCAGGTACACATAACCCAAGCTCATCGCAGGCAGCGTTTGCTCACCCACACCCGCCAACACAAACCCACTCATGCCAGCAATCGCAATCAGTACACCCGAAAAAGAGGCACACCCGATGGCCCGGCGCATTTCTACCCCGTGCCAGTTCAAGTAAGGGACCGTCAACGAACCACCACCAATACCGGCCAGGCTAGACACAACCCCGATCACCCCACCAGAGCAAAATGTGCCCACACCACTCGGCATATCACGCTGAGCGCTAAAGCGCAGTGACAACAGCATTTGGGTTGCCAGCAATAACACAATAATGGCAAAAATTTTCGGCAACATCGATGAAGGCACTAATTCTGCGACAAAACTGCCACCCAGCCCTCCCAAAATGACTCCCGGAGCCAAGCTGCGAACGATGGCTAAATCCACATTACCTAGCTTGAAATGGTTACGCGCCGACGAGCCCGAGGTCAAAACAATGCTCGCTAGGGACGTTCCCAGAGCAATATGCATCACCATATCGGCATCAATACCCGCCTGAGGCAGCAACCATACCAGCGCCGGTACCACCAGCAAACCACCACCAATCCCCAACAGGCCAGCCAGGATCCCGACCACGCCCCCCAGAGCCAAGCACCAAGCAAACACCCATAACTCGTTTGCATACAAAGGTACCATGTCGGTCATGCTGCTTATACCAACCAACGAAAACGGTTATACCAACCAACTAAAACGATGACTTTACTTACCAGCACGAATGAACCCACCCAAGCCATGGCCATCAACAAACTCAATAGTATTACGCCTTACTTCATCGGCATAAGTCGCCGATAAGGCGAACTCCGCCAACTGTTCCATGTCGCTGACCGACACGTGACGCAAAATGTATTTAATCTTTGCAACGTTACGGGTATTCATACTGAGCGAACGATACCCTATTCCCACCAGCAACAAGGCACCAATCGGATCACCGGCTAACTCGCCACATACGCTGACCGGCAGCTCAAGCTGCTGGCTGACGTCAATAATATGCTTGAGAGCATGGATTACAGCAGGGTGTAGCGCATCATAGATACCGGCAACCCGTGAATTGTTCCGGTCAACGGCCAACAAATACTGAGTTAAGTCGTTGCTACCGACCGAAATATAATCGACCCGCCCTTTCAAGGCCGGTAACTGGTAAAGGATGGAGGGAACTTCAATCATTATACCGACCCGTGGCCGGCGCAATACATACCCTTGTTCAGCCGCTGTTTTTGCCACCTCGGTATAGGCTCTCTCTATCAAGGCCAACGAATCGTCCAGCTCAGCAATTCCGGAGATCATTGGCAACAGGATATCCATGTTGTCATGCCCGATACTGGCTTTCAGCATCGCCCTAACCTGAATTAAGAAAATCTCTGGATGGTCGAGGGTGAAACGGATCCCGCGCCAACCCAAGAAGGGGTTATCCTCTTCAATAGCCAGGTAAGGTAACGGTTTATCACCACCAATATCCAGCGTGCGCATGACCACCGGCTTGCCGCCATAGGTTTTGAGAATAGATTGGTACTGCTGGGTTTGTTCTTCTTCCGAAGGAAAGCTGCGCTGCAGCAAAAAAGGGACCTCGGTACGGTATAAACCAACACCGTCAACACCGCGGTTGACCGCTATACTGGTATCTGCACTCAACCCTGCATTGAGGAAAATATTAATACGTTCATCATCAAGCGTCGCCGCGGGTTTATCCAACCCAGTTTCGACAACTTCGGCCAATTCCTGCTCTTCTTTCTGCAAGCGTAGGTATTCAGCCAGTACATGACGATTGGGATTGACCAGCAGATCGCCACGGTAACCATCGACAATGACTTGGCTGTTATGAATTTTTTCCGGAACAAAATCGACCCCCATCACAGCAGGGATCCCCAGCGCTCGGGAAAGAATCGCGGCATGAGAGTTCGCGGCCCCTTCCTGGGAAACCACCGCCGCCAGCTTGTCGCGCGGGACACTAGCCAGCATTGCAGCGGTCAATTCACGAGTCAGTAGTACTACCGGCTCATCCCAAGAGTGCTCAGTGGCTTTCTCGTTGGCCAAAAAGTACAACAACCGCTGGCCGAGCTCGCGGATATCCTGCACTCGCTCTTTGAGGTAGGCATCCTCCATATTGGAAAAGCGAACAGAATAGATTTCCACTACCTGGCGAATCGCCCACTCGGCCATGTCGCCACCGGCAATTTTATGGGACAGATCCTTGCGCAGCATGGGATCGTTGAGCAAATGACTGAACAAGTCGAAAATCGCCAGCGTTTCCTTGTGCAGTTCACTGTCGAAACGCTTGCGCAGCCGACGAAACTCCGCACTCGCCAACTCAATAGCAATACTCAGACGCTCTTGCTCAGCATCCCGGTCCAAACAAGAAGCCGGGGCCACCAACTCAAGCCGGGGCTGGTTATCATCCCACCAAGCACGGGCAACCGCGACCCCGGTTGACGCAGCCGATCCCATCAAGTGCAAACCGTTATGTTGATCCGGCCACATACCCTGCGCCTTGGCATGGGCCAGCAATACTGCCAGCTGCGCGGCTAGCGTGACCATAAAGGACTCTTCACTTTCGTCGAACTCGCGCTGTTCACGCTGCTGGATCACCAGTACCCCGAGCACTTGGCGCTGATGGATAATTGGCGTACCAAAAAACGAACTGAAGGACTCTTCCCCGATCCCGGGAAGATGTTTGAAATGAGGGTGATGCCGGGCATCGGCAACATTTATGGGCTCAGCCCGGTCGGCAACCAAACCAACCAGCCCTTTACCAAAAGGCAAGCCGACATGACGGTGGGGCTTTTTAAGCCCCTTGGTAGCCATTAAGGTGAAGCGCTGGCGTTGGTGATCGGCAATGTATACCGAGCAGCACTCGGTCTTCATCGCCTTACACGTACTGATCACCAGTTGTTCAAGGGCATCAAGCAGACTCGGGGCCGTCGCCACCTTTTCAACAATTTCTCTTAGTTGCGTCAGCATAATCCGCCCCGCTCCCTACCAACAGGCCTAGCCGCGCTTGCCCCGGCGCTTTTTTCGCTCTTTGCGCTCTTTAAAAGGCATAGCTATAGCAGCAAATTCTTTTAATGCTCTGCGATAAACATCTCGCTTGAAAGACACAACCTGACGCACCGGGTACCAATAGCTGACCCAACGCCAACCATCGAACTCTGGCGTACTGCCACGTTGCATATTCACCTTTGACTCATCGCACTCTAGACTGAGCAGAAACCATTTCTGCTTTTGCCCGATACAAACCGGCTTGGAATCCCAGCGCACCAAGCGCTTGGGTAACTTGTAACGAAGCCAGTGGCGACTTGACGCCACAATTCGTACATCCTTCTTGGTTAGCCCTACTTCCTCGTATAATTCCCGGTACATGGCTTGCTCAGGGGTTTCCCCTTCATCAATCCCACCTTGCGGAAACTGCCAAGAATGTTGTCCATATCGTCGAGCCCAGAATACTTGGCCATGGCTATTACAGATCACAATACCCACATTAGGGCGGTACCCATCGCCATCAATCACTGGACGACCTCAATTAAATCTCTATTAATAGTGATTTTTTCACAGACAACTCAATGGGTAAACAAACATTGTTATTTATCCGTCTATTTTACTAGCCAAGCCTCATTATCTGGATAACTTTCGGTGACTGGATACTTTATGAACACCCCAATGAGACATAGCCCACATTTATACACGTTTTCTGTGGATAGATTTGTTAAGAAGCCGTCAATCCAGAGGATTACTATTGAGTTTGTAGTAACTAATAAATAAAAACAGAGACTCAACATTAAAGTAAAAACCTTAATAAACATGAATTAAAAACCAAAAAAGCAACTCTAACCACGTTTTACAGCTCGTATTTTTGCACCACCAACCACGATCGGTCAAAGATCAACCAATCATCATTTTATCCACATCAAAAAGCACCAATCACTCAAAAAAGCACCAGGAAACTGATTAATTTACCAACCAACACCTGTATAAATGCACAGACAGGCTGGTGGAAAGTTTTTCCTTCATCCCCCTGTGGATAACTAGATAATAGGATCCTCTACGGCGGCTATGGTAGGATCTCCTGCCACAAAGAAGGTAAACGTCATGCAACCCACCCCGAAGACTGAACAGGAACTTTTGATGCGTGCCAACGCTCTCGCGGGAATGACCCTCGGTGAACTGGCACAGATCGCCAATATTGTCGTCCCGCCGGATCTCCGCCGTGACAAGGGCTGGGTCGGGCAATTGCTGGAGTGGCACCTCGGTGCCAGTGCCGGTAGCAAACCGGTGCCTGATTTCGACGACCTGGGCATTGAGCTCAAGACTATTCCTGTGGGATATCACGGCAAACCGCTGGAAACGACCTTCGTCTGTGTTGCCCCGCTAATAGGACTGCATGGCCTATGCTGGGAAAACAGCCATATCCGCCATAAGCTCGCACGGGTACTATGGGTCCCGGTTGAGGGAGAGCGAGACATTCCTCTTGCCGATCGTCATGTCGGCTCTCCGCTACTGTGGAGCCCTTCACCAGAGGAAGAGCAACAACTCCGGCAGGACTGGGAGGAGCTGATGGATATGATCGTACTCGGCCAAGTTGAGCAGATCACCGCACGCCACGGTGAAGTACTTCAATTGCGCCCTAAAGCGGCAAACAGTAAAGCGCAGACCGAAGCATACGGCGCCAATGGCCAACCGATCAAAACCCTGCCAAGAGGGTTTTACCTCAAGACCCAGTTTACCGCCAGCCTGCTGGAAAAGTACTTTATCCTTTAGGCACGGTTATAGCGCAATCGTCATATCCTCACGGCAGTTACTCAGCAGCCCATCAGGCGAAAATTCATCATAGGGGTCAATGACCCTTAGTGTCACACTGGTGATCCCCAGCGGCCGCAACAGCTCCCTCACCTGCTCGATGGACTGAAACTTAACCATATCCCCACTTTCGGTTTTGAGCGGCTCGAGGTGATGCTTGTATTCCACTTCGATCAGGTAATCAGAACACCCTGCATAACTTGTCAAAATACAAGCAGGAGTAGCCCCGCCTCCCGCTTTGGTCCAGTGTTTCAGTTGTGACAGCTTCATCGCGCCTCCCCCAGCGTTACTCTGCATTACCAGTTTCGACAATACCTAACTATTAGTCACAATCCCTAACCCAGCAAGGCTAAGGTAGGGACCTGCCGAGGTGCTGTAGGACTTCTCACACTATAAAACTCGCGCTATAGTCGAAGACAGAACATCTGCTCAGTCCAAGGAGGGCTAATGAAATACCACAAGATCCCCCACTCGAGCCTTGAGGTCAGCAAAATCTGCCTCGGCACCATGACCTTTGGTGAGCAAAACAACGAACAAGAGGCACACAGCCAACTTGATTTAGCCTTTGAACGCGGGATTAACTTCATTGATACCGCCGAGATGTACCCTGTTCCACCCAACGCACAAAGCCAAGGGCTCACCGAAACTTATATTGGTAGCTGGCTAAAAAAAACCGGCCAACGTGACAAGGTTATCCTTGCGACCAAGGTGGCTGGGCCCCGCAATTTACCTTATGTCCGACCGGACATGGCCCTCGACAGGCGCAATATCCACGACGCTGTTGAAGCCAGCCTCAATCGGTTGCAAACCGACTATATCGACCTGTACCAACTGCACTGGCCACAACGTGAGACTAACTGCTTCGGCCAGCTCAACTACCAATACCAAGAGGATCATTCCGGCGTTACCCTGACAGACTCGCTTGAAGCACTCGCCGAATTGGTCAGAACGGGGAAAATCCGCTATATCGGCCTATCCAATGAGACCCCTTGGGGCGTCATGTCATTTTTACGCCTGGCCGAAAAGCACAACTTGCCACGAGTGGTCACCATCCAAAACCCCTACAACCTGCTCAACCGCAGCTTTGAAGTCGGTTTGTCGGAGATCAGCCACCATGAAGGGGTCGAGCTACTGGCCTACTCACCACTCGCTTTCGGTACCCTTAGTGGTAAGTACCTAAATAATGCCCGCCCGGAAGGAGCCCGCTGCAGCTTGTTCGAACGCTTTTCGCGTTACTTCAAACCGCAAGGCATTGCCGCTACCGAAGCCTACGTCAATATTGCCCACAAGCATGGCTTGAACCCTAGCCAGATGGCACTGGCCTTCGTCAACCAACGTCCTTTTGTCGCCAGCAATATCATCGGCGCCACTACGCTCGAACAACTTAACGAAAACATCGACAGCCTAGATGTCGAGCTAAGTGAAGAGGTGTTGCAGGATCTGCAACAGGTCGGCGTTCAATATTCCAACCCTTGCCCTTGACTTGCCAATGCCCCCGCCAGCAAATCGCAGGCAAAAAAAAAGCCCCCGTAATACGGGGGCCAAAAAACATTAGCTCAACCAACTTAGGTAGACACCTTTGTTGATGCCCGGCTACTTTACCTAAGCTTCCACCCTTGCTCTAGAGAGCATTCGTCGCAAAGCGTTGGTAAATGTTACAAGCCATGACGGTCTCTCCCTGTCGCTAACAGTTCGTCATGTTTTCCTCCCTCCGCAACCGTTTTACGGAGGGAGGCATTACGTCACGAGTCTAGATTTGTATTCCCGTCTCAAATTGCGAACCTTACGACTCGCAGAGGTGCTCAGTAGATGTGGGGCCATACGCTGCTCTTCATCGATACCGATGTCTTTTAGCATATAAGCCGAAAGATGGTACGGCAGGTGGACCTGAACACGACGGTGTTCTCGACGCCACTGGGCATCCTCACGTTTTACATCGAGTTGGACAAGAAAGACTGCAAGGCGTAGATATACTGATTGGCGCATAATTGTACTCTCCAAATAATTACAGATAGTTGGAGGGACACAGATCCTGCCGTTCAGGCTGACAACATAAGCAAAAACTTAGCTAGCCGCGACAGAAATCCGCGGCCCATTTACACAGCGGATTGCCGTTAATGATTAGGTTTGATGCAGGTCTCACCGAATGAACTGGTGTACGACATCGTGATAGTAACTGGCATATCAGCTCCTCCGGTAATAAGTTATGAAGATGTGAAGTATGGGTTTATTGTAACAAGTAGTGGATACAAAACAACCACCTAGGCTCGATTGCGGTGATAAAAAAACAATGCTCTGCGCATTAGCTTGGCCCCGCAGAATTTGATGAATTATTCACCGCTATCACGTATAACGCCAGACAATGCCACCAGTTTCAGCTTTGACGAAAGTGTTTGGGCGGTGGCACTAAATCATGCTTGTTGAGCAGGCGGTACATGGTGGCCCTCGACACCCCCAGCTCCCTGGCAGCAGCTGATATTTGCCCTTTATTGTTTTCGAGCACCGTCAATATTGCCCCACGCTCCGAATCAGCCCGGATTTTTTTGAGGCTTTGCTTATCGTCCATCACTCGGGGTAGATCAAGGTGATCGGCTTGTAATACTTTATCATCAGCCAACAAAATAGCCCGCTTGATATGGCCTATTAATTCCCTGACATTGCCAGGCCAAGAATAACTCACCAGTAGCTGGCCAGCTTCCGATGATAGCTGCTTGACCGGGCTATTGTACTGACGGGCAAATTTCAGCATAAAAAACTCGGCCAACAGCACGATATCTTCGCCCCGCTCACGGAGTGCTGGCACCATCACCCCCAAGGCATTAAGCCTAAAGTACAACTCCTCACTGATCAGCCCGGACTCCAAAAGTTCTTCTTGAGAATAACGGGTTGAAACAATAACCCGAGTATCCACTGACACTTTTCGGCCCGAAACCATAGTAAAGGCTTCGTCTTGTAGCAAACGAACCAATTCCTGCTGGCGCTCGAGATCAAGCTGGGTAATTTCATCAAAAAACAGCACCCCACCATCTGCTGCGGCTAGGCAACACTCAGCCGGTTTACCAGTCGCTAGCTCTGCCATCCAGCTCTCTGTTAATGCTTCGCAATTCACACTGACAAACGCCCCCTTGCCACGGGTCGACGCTTGGTGGATAGCCTGGGCAACCAACTCCTTGCCAGTGCCGATCTCTCCCTGGACCAAAACCGGGACATCTGCCATCGCGATCCTTTTGACATGATGACGAAGCTTTTTCATTGCTGCCTGCTCGCCCTGCAAACCAGATTGACCAAACACTCCGAGCTGCGGCCACACCCTATGCTCCAATTGGAGCATCCCTAACTGGTGACCGATGGTGCCGAGTAACTGAGCTTCAGGTACCGGGTCGGTGAAGTAATCGATACAGAAGTTAACGATAAACTGGCAAATAGAATCATGGTTAAGTTGACGCTCTTGTACCAGTGCCAGCCAGCGCACCTGTTTGTTGCGGTTGACCAGCCCAGCCACCCCTTGCAGGCTAAAGTCATCCCGAGTGAGATCGACAACGCCAATACAGGGGCCAATTTCCAGCATCAACGATTCGGCAGCACGGAGATCGTAACAGCGATGGCAAGCCCAGCCCGCTTTCTCCAGTACCTTTATCCAGGTCGGTGCCCCACCACCTAAAATCACCAATGTCCCCAAGACAGAACTGTTTCCCTTTGTTCTTTTCATCCGCGATACCTTCTCGGCCAGAGCATCCTTATTGGCTAAGGTGCCATTTCAGACATAGTCTGTAACCAACCAGTTAATACAATCCAACTAATGCGCAATTAATTTAATATTAAAATTGTAGCTAAGTCTGGCGATAGACAAAAATTTTAGACGCAAATAAAAAAAGCGCCCGAAGGCGCTTTCATGTTTCATCCCATTGAGACCTATTGTTAACTCACCGTAGCGCGCTCAGCCTGAAGCTCTGAATCGGTTTCAACGGCGGTGCCGATTTCATTTTCTGATTTCGCCACAATGGTGTTGACTGCCGTGTCACCGACCACGTTCGAGCTGGTGCAGAACATATCATTGATACGGTCAACAGCTGCAATGATTGCCAAACCTTCAGGTGGTAGGCCTAGTTGGTGCAGCAGCACACCCACCATCACCACACCACCACCCGGTACACCACCGGCACCGATAGAGAGCAGCAGGATAGTCAGACCAAGAGTGAAGATATCAGCACTATTGATTGGCTGGCCGAAAGCATTGGCCACGAACAGCGTTGCCAGGGCAATGTAGATAGATACCCCAGACATATTCATCGTTGCCCCCAATGGAACACCAAAGCCAGCCACAGATTTCGACACACCAATTTTGTCAGTCAGTGTACGCATAGTTACAGGAATCGTTGCATTCGAGCTCGCCGTTGATAGCGAGAACAGGATCTGTTCGCGAGTATGGCGGAGAAACTCACTCGGCTTGATACCGGTTGCCAGACCCACCATCATTGGGTAGAAGAAGAAAATCCAGAACACCAGCATCGAGACAACCAGAGCCACATAACCGGCTACTGACATCAAGGTGTTGGCATCCAAAGTGGCACCCAGTTGGATCATCAGGGCAAACACGCCGAATGGCGCTAAGCTCATCACCAGGCCAACCAGCTTCATCATGATCTCATTGGCCATTTTAAAGGTCTTGATGGCAGGGCCACCACGGGTATCCAGTGCCTGAATCGCCAGGCCGGTCAGGATCGCCATGAAAATGATCTGCAGCATATCGCCATTGGCAAATGCCTGCACCGGGTTACTCGGTACGATGTTTACAATCAGTGAGAAGATATCCGGGGTTTCTGTCGTCGTCAGTTCAACGGCTTCCGACACGGTACCGGCCAAATTGGCATCGGCGCCCGGTTGGAAAATCATCCCAACCGTTAAGGCTGCGGTAATGGCGATGATGGTATTGATAATGTATAGGGCAAAGGTTTTACCACCGAGGCGACCAAACGCGGTAATGTCTTTCAGTTCAACGATGCCGCAAACAATCGACACATACACCAAAGGAACAACCAATAGCTTGATCAACGAGACAAACATGCCGCCAGCACCTTCTGCCAAGCCGAGCACATAAGTATCCATCAAGGTCACGCCATTAAACAGGTACTGTATTGCCGTACCGATGATCAGGCCGGCAAATAAGCCTGCAAATATCTTTCCTGATAGCGATTTCTTCATCGTCCATCTCCAGTCTGTTGTGCTTTAAAAACTATATTTAGTTCCCATTCCCGCTGTCCATCACGAGATTGGGCGTCATTTTACACAGTGAACACAAACTTAAAAGAATAATTTTTACAATCCAGATACAATTTAAACACATCATTAATCACCAGAATCAGACGATAAATCCAAAACAAAACACTAAAATCCATGCAAAACGGTAACTTATTCACACTATCAATAGCACAAAGTTTGGCGATATATGGCTTTGTATACATAATTATCAATTACGGAAAACGTGCCCCTCATCACACCCACGCGTTTACTATACGAACATTTTGTAACCAGATTTATTATTGGAAACTATTAAAAAGGCCTCTCTGATCCCAATCAGAAAGGCCCTTAGATTGCTTTGATAGCCAATAAAAAAGCCACCCGGAGGTGGCTTTCATCATTCACAATCAGCGTGGATTAGTCGTTGTTCTGCGGGCGCATAGCCGGGAACAAAAGGACGTCACGGATAGTGTGAGTGTTGGTGAACAGCATTGCCAGACGGTCGATACCGATCCCCTGACCCGCTGTTGGCGGAAGACCGTGCTCCAACGCTGTAATGTAATCAGCATCGTAGAACATGGCTTCGTCATCACCGGCATCTTTCGCTTCAACCTGTGCCTTGAAACGTGCGTCTTGATCTTCAGCATCGTTAAGCTCAGAGAAACCATTCGCCACTTCACGGCCACCAATGAAGAACTCAAAGCGGTCAGTGAAGAACGGGTTGTCATCGCTGCGACGTGCCAATGGCGAGATATCTGCCGGGTAGCCCGTAATGAACGTTGGCTGGATCAGTTTCGGCTCAGCCGTTTCACCAAAGATCTCCTCTAGCAACTGACCACATGTCCAGAAATCTTCCACTTCAACGTGAACAGACTTGGCAATAGAAACCATCAGCTCACGGTTCTGCAGATCTTCTTCTGTCAGCGCCTGGATTTGCTCGTGGTTCGGGTTGTAGTGCTTGATCGCTTCAAACATGCTCATACGCGTGTAGGTACCGCCGAACTCAACCGTCTCGTCACCGTAAGGCATCGCCGTTGAACCCAGTACTTCCATCGCAACCGTACTTAGCATCTCTTCCGTCAGATCCATCAAATCTTTGTAGTCCGCGTAAGCCTGGTAGAATTCCATCATGGTGAATTCTGGATTGTGACGTGGCGATAGACCTTCGTTACGGAAGTTACGGTTGATTTCGAATACACGATCGAAACCGCCCACAACCAAACGCTTCAGGTACAGCTCTGGTGCCACGCGCAGGTACATGTCGATGTCCAGTGCATTGTGGCGAGTGATGAACGGACGCGCTGTCGCACCGCCAGGGATCACATGCATCATTGGCGTTTCAACTTCAAGGTAGTCTTTAGACATCATGAAGTTACGAATTGCAGCTACCAGCTTAGAACGGATGATGAACGCATTACGCGAGTCGTCGTTAACGATAAGGTCAACGTAACGCTGGCGGTAGCGCATTTCCTGATCAGTCAGGCCGTGGAATTTTTCTGGCAGAGGACGCAGTGCTTTGGTCAGCAGCTCGTACTCGTCCATGTTAACGTAAAGGTCGCCTTTACCTGATTTATGCAGGGCTCCTTTAACACCGATGATGTCACCGATATCCAGACCTGAGTATTTTTCTTTCAGCTCTTTCTGAACGTTCTTGTCAGCGTAAGCCTGAACACGGCCAGAGACATCTTGAATCGCAAGGAAAGGACCTCGCTTAGCCATTACACGGCCAGCAATTGCTACTACGTTACCCGCTTCAGCAAGCTCTTCTTTAGTCAGTTCGCCGTATTTAGCCTGCAGATCTGCCGCGAGGCTATCGCGACGGAAATCATTTGGGTGGCCGTTTGCCTTGCAATTTTCGCGGATCTTATCCAATTTCGCGCGACGTTCAGCAATCAGCTTATTCTCATCTTGTAATTGATCAGTCATGGGTTAACCCTTAAATGTTTTAACCGGAGTCGGTTACAGACCTGATTTCAGGCTGGCTTCAATAAAACGGTCTAAATCGCCGTCAAGTACGGCCTGGGTGTTACGATTTTCCACCCCGGTACGTAAATCTTTAATACGGGAGTCATCCAGCACATAAGAGCGGATCTGGCTACCCCAACCAATGTCAGACTTTGAGTCTTCATTGGCTTGCTTCTCAGCATTTTGTCTCTGCATCTCAAGCTCGAACAGTTTCGCTTTCAACTGCTTCATCGCCTGATCTTTGTTCTTGTGCTGAGAACGGTCATTCTGACACTGCACCACGGTATTGGTCGGCACGTGGGTAATACGTACTGCCGACTCAGTGGTGTTTACGTGCTGACCACCTGCGCCCGAAGCTCGGTAAACATCAATACGTAGATCAGATGGGTTGATCTCGATATCAATGTTGTCATCCACTTCCGGGTAAATAAATGCTGATGAGAATGACGTATGACGGCGGCCACCGGAGTCAAATGGTGACTTACGCACCAAGCGGTGAACACCCGTTTCTGTACGTAACCAGCCGTAAGCATATTCGCCGCTAATACGGACAGTTGCCGACTTAAGGCCAGCTACATCACCTTCAGATACTTCGATAACTTCTGTTTTGAAGCCCTTGGCATCTGCCCAGCGCAGGTACATACGCAGCATCATAGACGTCCAGTCCTGTGCTTCGGTACCACCCGAACCAGCCTGTAGATCGATATAGCAATCTGAGCCATCGTGATCGCCAGAGAACATACGACGGAACTCAAGCTTGGCCAGTTTGCTTTCTAGCTCAGCGAGTTCTGGTTCAATCTCGTCAAATGTCTCTTGATCTTCTTCTTCAATCGCCAGCTCAAGCAAACCTTCGACGTCTTCCACGCCTTGGTCCAGCTGATCGATCGTATCAACAATCGCTTCTAATGATGAACGTTCTTTCCCCAGCGCCTGTGCGCGATCGGGTTCATTCCATACATCAGGTTGCTCTAACTCTGCATTGACCTCTTCTAGACGCTCTTTCTTAGCATCATAGTCAAAGGTACCCCCTAAGGATATCAGTACGTGCTGATACATCCTCAAGTCGGTTTTTAATAGGATTAATCTCGAACATTGCCACTCTTCATAGCCGAAATGGACATAACCGAAGGATTCTATCGAATTGTAGATAGAATATACAGTGGAAAGGGAAGGGAATCGGCGAATTTATTTTTTTAACCCGATCACAAAAACGCCGTCTGTTACAAAGAGGCGGCTTTTCACCTTGCCTCTCTGCAACCGGGATAGCGGCAGACTGTTTTTGCCCGCCAAACGGCACTTAAACAGCCGTGATGTGCTCGACCAATAACTGGGCGCTGCGGTTACCGCGGAACTCGTTGACATCCAGTCGGTATGCCAATTCTACCTGCTGGACCGAGGCATCCGGCCAGCGACGAACATCAACATTGAAGGCAATAGCATCAATCACGCTGCCACCAGCCAATGGCTCAAGCATCATCTTGAGATGCTTGCTACCCACCAGCTTCTGGTGCAGCAGACGGAAGCGGCCATCAAACATCGGCTCGGGGAACTGCTGCCCCCACGGCCCACCAGCCCGCAACACTTCTGCCACCTGCAAGTTCAACTCCTGCGGCATTAATTCACCATCGCTGAGCAACACGCCACGCAATGCATCTTCGTCGAGTTCAGCACGTACCGCGTTGTCAAAGGCTTGATTAAAGGCGTCCAATTGCGTCTCAGGAATGGTCAGTCCTGCCGCCATGGCATGGCCGCCAAACTTGAGGATCATCCCTGGGTTTTGGGTATCGATAAGATCTAACACATCACGCATATGCAAACCGGGGATAGAGCGGCACGAGCCCTTGATTTCACCGTTACCGGCATCAGCAAAGGCAATCACCGGGCGGTGATATTGCTCTTTGATACGCGAGGCAAGAATCCCTATCACGCCTTGGTGCCAGTCTCGCTGGAACAGCGACAAACCGTATGGCATGTCCTGTTTGTTGAACTTAAGGCGCTCACAGATCGCCACCGCCTCTTCTTTCATTCCGTGCTCAATTTCCTTGCGAGTCTGATTCAAGGCATCAAGCTCGGTGGCCATTCTGCGCGCAGCCTGAATGTTGTCACACAGCAATAATTCCACCCCGAATGACATGTCATCCAAACGTCCAGCCGCATTGATCCTCGGCCCCAAGGCAAAACCCAAATCGGTGGCGACCAAACGGGCTGGATCGCGGTTGGCGACTTCAATCAGGGCACGGATCCCCGGCCGGCACTTACCAGCCCTAATACGCTGCAGGCCCTGATGAACCAAAATACGATTATTTCCGTCCAGAGCCACCACATCGGCCACGGTCCCCAGCGCGACTAAGTCCAGCAACTCGGCCAAATTAGGCTCTGGTAGCCCCTGCTCGGCAAACCAGTTTTCCTCACGCAGCGACGCACGCACGGCTAGCATCAGGTAGAAGGCAACCCCTACCCCACACAATGCTTTGGAGGGAAACGTACACTCATGCAGATTGGGGTTCACGATGGCATCAGCTTCCGGTAATACATCTCCCGGTAAGTGGTGGTCAGTGACCAATACTTGAATACCGCGCGCTTTCGCTGCGGCAACCCCAGAAATAGAAGAGACCCCGTTGTCCACCGTCATGATCAGTTCAGCCCCGCGATCGGCAGCCTGCTCAACCACTTCAGGGCTCAAGCCGTAGCCATCGTCAAAACGGTTAGGGACCAGATAATCGACATTACGGCTGCCTAGCATCCGCAATGCCAGCACGGACAATGCTGAACTTGTTGCCCCATCGGCATCGAAATCACCGACAACGATGATCCGACGCTGCTCGGCTAATGCCTGCTTAAGCAGTGCCACCGCTGGGGCAATGCCGTACAGCTGGTTATAACCCAGCAACCCGCGTACCCCGCGCTCCAATTCAACTTCACTAGAAATACCTCTGGCAGCATAGATCCGCTGCAAGATAGGCGGAGTTGAGTCGGTAAACTGGCTGGTATCGGCTTCTGGACGGCGTTTAATTTCAATCATTGGGTCAGTCTATAGGCAGGGGATAAGTTAGGGTTACTTGGGCATATGTGCCTCAAGCCATTATAGGCGCTGAACATGAGCGGGCAACAGAAATTCGGCGTGTAAAAAAGCCCCGGTCTTAGCCGAGGCCTTGTACCCGAGTCACTGGGTGTATGCTTTTTTAACCGCGGCTATCTAGCATCTGACGCAGCATTTGCGCCGGCTGGTAACCCGGCAGCATAGTGCCATCTTCCAAAATCATCGCCGGCGTACCGGAAACACCCATTGCGACACCGAGCTGATAATGTTTATTGATCAAATCGTTCTGTGTCTCAACACCGGCAGGGTTAAAGGTGCCTTCTTTGGCCTGATCCATCGCTTTCGCCGGATCTTTGGCTCCCCAAATAGCACTCATCTCACCGAAGTTACGCGAGCGCTCCCCCCCACGTGGAAAGGCCAAATAGCGAATGGTGATACCCGCATCATTGTAGGCCTGCATTTCACTGTGTAGCTTGCGGCAATAACCACAGCTGGTATCGGTAAAGACCGTTACCACATATTTTTCATCTTTGGCCGGATAGACGATCATTTCGTCCTCCATCCCCTGTAGCTTGGCCTTGTTCAACTTAGCCATCTTCTGCTCGGTCAGGTTAACCGGCTCTGCATCAGTAGCCTGATATAGACTGCCAAGAATGAAATGGCCACCATCATCGGACACATAAAAAATGCCACGCTCAGTCACGACTTCATTGAGCCCAGGTAGCGGTGAAGCGCTGATAGAAACCGGCGCCAGCCCCAGTTTACTCAACTTGCTTGTAATTGCCGCCTCATCTGGCTTGGCTGATGCCGTAAAGGCAGTCATTGCCACTGCGGTTGCAAGTAACGTACGACTCAAAAAGTGCATGCGACTCTTTCCTTTAAAAAAATAAGTTCGTGCCGGAGTATGGCGATCACCGCCAGCACCCATCACTACGGGGTATATGACCCCGATAGTGCAAAAAAATTTCACATTCCGCAAATAATCTCACCCTTTCTAGTATATACCCAAGTATCAACCAGATGCAGGTTAGCCATCACGGTAAGCAAGGCTAAACAGCCACTCAAGCTCGTGGATGGTGCTCACCATGTAGCTGTTTGAGTCGCTCGGTCGCAACATGGGTATAAATCTGGGTGGTCGATAAATCGCTATGCCCGAGCAGCATCTGCACCACTCGTAGATCCGCCCCGTAATTGAGCAAGTGGGTCGCAAACGCATGGCGCATCACATGGGGGGACAATGTCTCTGCATCAATGTCGGCCTTCACCGCATAGTGCTTGATCCGATGCCAGAATGTCTGGCGAGTCATCTGTTTGGCTCGCTTGCTCGGGAATACCACATCCGAGCTTTTCTCCCCTAACAATAGGGGGCGCCCGTTTTGCAGGAACTGTTCAATCCAGTCAATCGCATCCTCGCCCATCGGCACAAGGCGCTCTTTATTACCTTTACCGATAACCCGCACCACTCCTTGGCGCAAACTGACATTTTCCATCGTCAGACTGACTAACTCTGTAACACGCAACCCGGTGGCATACAGCAACTCAAGCATCGCCTTGTCACGCAGCTCTATCGGATCGTTGGGATCGGGAGCCGACAACAAAGCATCGACTTGCTCTTCGGTAATATCTTTGGGCAGGCGCTTGGGCAGCCTTGGGCTAACGAGCAGAGCGCTGGGATCATCATCGCGCATTTTTTCCCGATTTAAATACTGGAACAAACGACGGATCGCCGACACCATGCGGGCCCGGGAAGTCTGTTTATAGTCAGCATCGAACAACCACTGCTGATATCGCTGCAGATCATCGGTAGACACCCGCTCTAGCGTTAGCCCTTGCTCGTCGAGCCAGCTCTCCATTTTTTTCAGATCATTGCGGTATGACATCAGGGTATTTTCAGACAAGCCCCGCTCCATCCACATCGCATCGAGAAACCGCTCGATGATCACTTCATCGTTTTCCACTACAACCTCGGTGTACGCTTTAGGGGTTATTTCCCGCAAAAACACATGGATAAATACACAGTACTCAATGGTAGACGATTTCCAGTCAAATGTAACGACTCGGCCCAGTTGCAACCGGAATTTCTGACTCAATCACTCAGAAATAGTCAAGACCGCCCAAGCTAGGTAGAATCCCCTATCATTATTCGTTACACATTGGACAAGCAGCATGAAGATTGGCTTATTCTACGGCTCAACCACCTGCTATACCGAAATGGCCTCGGAGAAAATCCGCGAATGCATCGGTGCTGAACTGGTTGATTTACATAATATCAAAGAAGCAGATATCAGCGGGATGAACCAGTATGACATGCTGATCCTTGGGATCTCGACGTGGGATTTCGGCGAGTTGCAGGAAGACTGGGAAGCCGTGTGGGAGCAACTCGACGGGCTCAGCTTGAGTGGCAAAACCGTGGCCCTATTCGGCCTTGGCGATCAGGAAGGCTATACCGAATGGTTCCTCGATGCGATGGGCATGCTGCACGAGAAACTGCTGGTGACCGGCGCCCAGTTTGTCGGCTACTGGCCAAATGAAGGGTACGACTTCGAAGCCTCGAAAGCACTTACCGACGACGGCACGCTATTTGTTGGCCTGGCTCTGGATGAAGATAGCCAATATGAATTGAGCGATGAGCGTATCACGACATGGTGTGAACAAATCCTAACTGAGTACAGCGAAACGCTGTAACGCTTTTTTCATCGCCCCCCTCCAACCGTGCGTGAGCGGCTGGAAATACAAAAAGGGATGCCGAGGCATCCCTTTTTTGTCTTCGCTCTTTTAGTCAAAGCGATACAATCTATATCACCTTAAGCGGTTTGGCTTTCCTGCTGGTCTTGCTTAATCGCCTGTTGTGAACCAACAAAGCAAGTCACAACCAGCGCCGCAAATGTCGGCATCACCCACGCCATACCGTAATCAAACAACGGCAAAACACGGAATGCAGAAACATTAAACCCTGCGACCTTAGCGGCATCAATCATGCTGAACGACAGCGCCACCAGCATAACAACGCGGTAAGACAGTGTCGGGCTTGGCAACCAGCGGCGGATGAACGTCAGGATAACCAATGCCATTGCAATTGGATACAGAGCAAATAGCGCTGGCAGCGACAGGACAATCAGCTGGTTCAGACCTACATTGGCCACCACACAGCAAATCACTGATAACAATACCGCCCATTTTTCGTAAGACCAGCGAGTCAGCGAAGAGAAGTACTCAGAACACGCACTGATCAGGCCAACCACGGTGGTCAAACATGCCAACAACACAATCAACGACAACATCATCTGGCCGGCAGGGCCAAATAGCGCCGCAACGTAGATCGCCAGAATGTCACCACCATTCGACGCATTGGCCGCAATGTTGACACTGGTCGCTCCCAAGTAGAACAGGGAGATATACACAAATGCCAGACCGGCAGCGGCAATAAGGCCGGCCATGATCAGGTATTTACGGGTTGCTTGCTCATCGGTCACACCTTTGTTACGCACGGCATCAACAATCACCATACCGAACAGCAAGGCGGCAACCGCATCCAGGGTGTTATACCCTTCGACAAAGCCTTTGAGGAACGGCATCTCGACATAGTCACCCTTGGCCGCTTCAATCGCATCTTGCGGATTGACGACAACGCTCACAGCCAATACCACTAAGGCCACAAACAAAATCGGTGTCAGGAACTTACCGACCAAATCAACCAAATTGCCACGTGAACGCGACAGGAACATCGCTATGCCAAAAAAGACAATAGAGAAAACTGTAAGGCTAAGCTGTCCTGCATCGGCAATAAACGGTTTCACGCCCATTTCATAGGCAACCAAACCGGCACGCGGAGCGGCAAATGCCGGGCCGATCACGATAAAGATCAGCACAGCCAGTAATGTGGCGACTTTCGACGGCAAGTCTTGGGTCATGCCTTTCCAACCGCCGGCAACGGCAACGGCAATAATGGCAACAAGCGGCAAGGTAACACCGGTTGAAAGGAACCCGAACATCGCCGGTACGAGGTGATCACCAGCCTGCTGGCCAGCCTGTGGCGGGAATATGATATTACCTGCGCCTAAGAAGAAAGCGAAGGTCATAAAACCCAACGCCATGATATCGGTAAAACTGAGTGACTTTTTCAAACTGCACCTTCCACTCTTGATGTTATGTCTGCTGTTTTGTAAATATTGTTATTTTTTTGGCCACAAAAAAGGATTACCTGAATGTGACCTTGCTCGCAGCATAATGACGAAAAAGCACTCAATAAGCAATATCACAGTTAAAAACACTACATTCTTTGGTTTCAACACTAAAAAACCAGTATATACAACCAAAAAAAACAACCAGATCAAAGTTAAATACCGATAAAATCCACTTATGAAAAACATAAAAAACAGAATCAATAACCATGCAACAACTATTCAACAGAAGGTTATCATTCTTAAATTGTTCCCGAGCAGGCTATAATGGCAAGGTCAAAAACATCACAAGGTCCAGCTACGCCATGGCAAAAGGTTTCACCTTCAAGCAATTCCACATTAATGACCACGGCTGTGGTATGCCCGTCAGTACTGATGGGGTTCTGCTCGGTGCCTGGGTAACCCTGCCGCCATCTGGCCCGATCCTCGATATCGGCACAGGTAGCGGTTTGCTAGCGCTGATGGCAGCACAACGCACAGCTAAGCAAGGCAATCCCATCACCGCGATTGAAATTGACAACGGTGCAGCATTGGCAGCTCAGCGCAACGTCACCGACTCCCCATGGACAGGACGCATCAAAATAGCGCACCAAACCGTTCAGGCTTGGGCTAACCAGCAACCAGCCGGCTCCGTCGGTACGATTGTCTGTAACCCGCCTTATTTCAACCATGGTGAGCAGGCTGACAGCCAAGCACGGGCAACGGCACGTCATACCGATACCTTGCCACATCACGAGTTGCTGGCGGCTATTCGCCACCTGCTGAGCCCAACGGGAAGTGCCAGCCTCATTTTACCGGTGTATGAAGGCGAGCAATTGATCGAAGCGGCGCGTGTCCACCAGCTCTATTGCCAGCGGTTGTGCAAAGTGAAAACCACCGAGCGCAAACCACCGAGCCGGCTGCTGATCGAATTGGGGACAAATCCGTCATCGTGCCAAAGCGAACAACTGGTGATCCACCAAGGCGGCCTGTACAGCAAGGGCTTTATTGCCCTAACCAAGGCGTTTTACTTGAAAATGTAATGTGAATACCGCATTCAATTTGGCGAAATGCGGAAGTTTTTATACTTTTATCGGTGATCGTTGCGGCAATAATCTCTATAATGCCGCCCCTTATGTTTTTTGCACGTAACCGGCGATCTATAGGCTCCCCATATAAAAGAGGGGGATTCCCTTATTTCCCCAAGGAGAAATGACTGGTGAGAGAGTTTTCCGAATTAGAATTAGATAGCGAGCTGCTGCAGGCCATTGCCGATCTCGGCTACGATCGCCCAACCGTGATCCAAGCTGAAGCGATCCCGCACGCGCTGGATGGCCGAGATGTACTAGCGTCCGCTCCTACCGGTACCGGAAAAACCGCAGCATTTCTTCTGCCGATGATCCAGCACCTGCAGGATTTCCCGCGTAAAAAGCCGGGGCCTGCGCGCGTACTGGTACTAACACCAACCCGAGAGCTGGCTATTCAGGTCGCCGATCAAGCCCGCGCGCTTGCCAAGCACACCCAGCTGAAGGTTTTCACCATTACCGGCGGCATCTCCTACGATGAGCATGCCGAGCTATTGGGCAAAACCCAAGATATCGTGGTGGCAACACCGGGTCGCCTGATGGAGTACATCGAAAGCGAGCGCTTTGACTGCCGTGCAATTGAATGCCTGATCCTCGACGAAGCTGACCGCATGCTGGACATGGGCTTTGGTAAAATCGTCCAACGTCTTCACAACGAATGTCGCTGGCGCCGCCAGAGCTTACTGTTCTCCGCAACCTTGGAAGGCAAAGGTGTCCGCGACTTCTCAAGCACCATCCTTAACGAGCCAGTTGAAGTCAATGCCGAGCCGCCACGTCGTGAGCGCAAGAAAATCCATCAGTACTACCACCGCTGCGACGACATGGCCCACAAGCTGGCGCTGCTGGAGACGATTCTTAAAAGCGAAGCCGAACGCACCATCATTTTCGTCAAGACTCGAGAACGTCTGGCGACACTGCGTGACCAGCTTGCTGCGATGCAGATCCCTTGCTGCTGGCTCCAAGGCGAAATGGCCCAAGCCTCGCGTAACAATACTATCCGCCGCTTCCGTGATGGCGAAATAAATATCATGCTGGCAACCGACGTTGCTGCCCGTGGTATCGATCTGCCGGATATCAGCCACGTCATCAACTTCGACATGCCACGTACTGCCGACGTTTACCTACACAGAATTGGCCGTACCGCCCGGGCCGGTAAGAAAGGCACTGCCATATCGCTTATCGAAGCACATGATCAAAGCATGATCGATCGTGTTGGTCGCTACATGAACGAAGAAGTAGCAGAGCGTTTTATCGAAGGCATGCGCCCGAAACACAAAAAAGCCCTGACCGTGAAAAAGAAGAAGAAAAAAGATCCGAAAAAGAAAGCGGCTGTGAAAAAGAAAAAAGCGAAGAAGTAATACTTCTGCTTTCACCTAATACATAAACGGGCTGGTATTCACCAGCCCGTTTTTTCTAATACCAAACCCAATAATATTGGTACCACGACTCTACACGATAATAATTACGGCTCTTCGCGCTTAAACACCAACTCGGTCGCCGTCGACTCGGCTGGCACAAAGTAATAACCCGCGGTATCAAACTGCTTGAGCTTTTCCACCGAATCCACTTGGTTATCAATGATGTAACGCGCCATCATGCCACGCGCCTTCTTAGCGTAGAAGCTAATAACCTTGTAAGTACCATTCTTGCAGTCTTTGAACACTGGAGTTATTACCTTACCCGCCACCTGCTTGGCCTTAACCGCCTTAAAGTATTCATTTGACGCCAAGTTGATCAGGGTATCATCACCTTGCTCAACTAATGCCTGGTTGATCTTATCAGTAATGATATTGCCCCAAAACTGGTACAAATTGGTGCCGCGCGGGTTGGCCAGCTTGGTCCCCATTTCCAGGCGGTATGGCTGCATCAAGTCAAGCGGGCGCAGCAGGCCATACAGGCCCGATAGCATTCGCAGATGCTGCTGAGCATAAGCAAATTGGGCGTCATCCATGGTTTCGGCGGCCAAACCGGTATAAACATCACCTTTGAAGGCTAAAATCGCTTGGCGGGCGTTATCGGTGGTAAATTCAGGTTGCCACTCAGCGAAACGGGCCGCATTCAAACCGGCGATTTTATCACTGACTTTCATCAGGCTGGCTATCTGGGCCGGGGTCAGCTCGCGACACACTTCTATCAGCTCTGCCGAATGATCAGTCAGCTCAGGCTGGGTGAACATCTCTGTTGCCAACGGAGAGTCATAATCGAGTGTTTTTGCCGGTGAAACCACAATTAACATGGGATGCTTCCTTTTGATCTTATATGGCTAAGATGTTAACAGCATGACAAAAAAAAACCACGCGTTGTACGCATGGTCTTTTCTATTACTGCTATCGTCAAATTCGATGGCTAGCGTAAATCACCCCTTTTTAGGCTGATCCCAGATCCCTTCTTCTAGCTGAGCGTGTAGCTCAGGGTAATCCTTGCTATCAAAGGTAGGGACTTTCCCTTGCTTGAGCTGCTGGTTGTAATCCTTGGCCAGTTTCACCACTGTACCGGACAGCAGCACAATAGCTATCAAATTGATTATCGCCATCATCCCCATTGACACATCCGCCATGGCCCAGACCGTCGGCAAATCGGCCACCGCACCGAACATCACCATACCCAGTACCACAAACCGGAACACGGTCAGGCCCGCTTTATGGTTGTGCTCGAGGAAAATCAAGTTGGTTTCGGCATATGAGTAATTGGCCACCAGGGAGGTAAAAGCAAAGAAGAAGATCGCCACGGCAATGAAAATGGCCCCCCAACCGCCCACCTGAGAGCTCAAAGCACGCTGGGTCAACTCAATACCAGTGATCTCGCTATGCGGGACATACTCGCCCGACATCAAGATAATCGCTACCGTCGCCGAACAGATCACAATGGTGTCCATGAATACGCCGAGCATCTGCACATATCCCTGAGAAGCAGGGTGTGGTGGATAAGGCGTGGCGGAAGCGGCAGCATTCGGTGCCGACCCCATACCAGCTTCATTGGAGAACAAGCCACGCTTGAGGCCATTGATCATGCCCTGAGCAATAGTGTAGCCCAACGCCCCCGACGCCGCTTCTTCCAGGCCGAACGCACTACGGAAAATCAAACCCAGCACTTCAGGTAGCTTGCCAAGGTTGGTAAACATGATGAACAGGGCAAGCACCAGGTAACACAGGGCCATCGCAGGCACCAGGATCTCGGCAGTACGGGCAATCGTCCGCAGGCCGCCGAAAATAATCACACCGGCCATCACCACCAGCACAACGCCGACATAAGCCGGGTTCCAGCCGAAGGCGACATTCATCGCAAGGGTGATCGAATTAGCCTGAACCGAGTTGAAGACCAAGCCAAACGCAATAATAAGGAAAATGGAGAATACAACCCCCATCCAGCGCATGCCCAACCCTTTTTCCATATAATAAGCAGGGCCACCACGGTAGTTACCGTCATCATCTCGGGTCTTGTAGAGCTGAGCCAGCGCGCTTTCGGCAAACGCCGTCGCCATACCCAACATGGCAATCAACCACATCCAGAAAATAGCACCAGGGCCGCCAAGCGTCAGCGCCACAGCAACACCCGCCATGTTACCGGTGCCGACACGGGCTGCCAGGCTGGTACACAGTGCTTGGAATGATGAAATACCTGACTTATCCGACTTACGGCTGTTTTTCATCACGCTGAACATATGGCCAAAATGACGGAACTGAATAAACCCCAACCGATAGGTAAAAAACACGCCAACGCCAATCAGCAAATAAATGAGCACTGAGCCCCATAACAGATCGTTCAAAAAATTAATCTGACTTGACACGTCGAACCCTCTAAAAATCAATAAGTAGCTGAAGCCGGCCAATCAGGCCGCAAGCAAAAAGTATCGGTTCAGCCCGCTTGCCAACCTGACAATAATCTGCCGATTAAACAAAACAGTTACTACAACCTTAGTTTTATTATGTGGTAAAAGACAGCGGCACATGAGCCACGCCAGCCAGTGTGGGCCGCTATCCAGCGCAGCTAGATGTAGGCATGATGTTAACAAGAGGCTTAAGAAGATAGCCACCTGCCAACTTAACCTATTACGGTATAACTACAGATGGCAGATGATCATGCAAAGATAACCAGCAAAAATCAACATCCCTTACATGAATATTGCCTATCTCGCATAATACTGGCGAATTGAGTGTCGATCTTTGACTTTTCACACATCTAAGCAACGGCTAACCCTTTCTCTTTCCGGTGCTTTTTTATACAACCCCGCTCGCATTGGGACCTGCCGCACATAAAATATTCATCGTTAAGTAACATTTGCGAAACACATCAATTTTATTTTGGGTCTTGCTATGATATTTAAATAGAACCGATTGTAAGGAAGAGGTGCTCTATGGACAGCTATGCATTCGATGACATTCTTGCAACAGAAACGCCAAGACGCGGTGCTCGTAGCAAGCCGGTAAAACGCAAGTGGCGTGAAATTGAAGCGCTAAAAGATAGGGAAAGGTTGCGCCGTGAATTGGCTGATATTGATATGTTCAAAGATTCATCATACGAAGATATTGATTTCTAGCCTGTAAAGACCAAACGATCAACCAAAGAGCCGGCTCAGCGCCGGCCCTTTCATTTATATTGGTCACTCCGTCGATTATGCTTGCAACCGCTCAGCTAAATGACGGTACCGCTCGGTAACCTGGCCGCCAAATAGCGGGTCACAATCGCACTTCTCATACTGTTGTGACACCGCCAGCCAATCCTCTTGGGTAAAGTGCTTACGGATCAAAGGTAGAATGTGTTTTTCCTCAAACTCCAAATGAGCAAACTGGCTAACAACAAAAGCATTGAGTTTTTCGGCAAACACATCGAGTGGGATCACCGCGTCCATCAGGATCATATCAACCGTATCGGCAAATTCCTGAGTTAATCTTGCCAGCTCTTCATGCTCTTTTTCCAGGCTTGCTACCTGACCAGCATTATCGGCATAGTGAGCTTGATAATAATGGTAGAGCACATCCTCTTTAGGATGGTGGCAACATTCGGCATGGTTCTGCAGATAATCCACAATGTCTTTGATCAGGCCATAGTTAACCTCTTGCCCATTTCGTATCGCGACCAACTTCTGTTGTAGGATCTTCAACAGTCGGCAAATATAACCATGTTCAGTGTGAATATCATCCAGCATCATTGCATAAACCTCCCAGTCAACTCCATTACTGAAAGTGTATATAAAGATGAAATAACGCACCTTGATCTTGGTTATTTAATGAGCAAATATTTTACATTATCCATACATCTTGACAAGTAAAGCTTAATCTTTCAGCAACCAGTTAATATCTGGCTTATTCATCTGTCTTAATAGCTGATTAGTTTGAGAGAAATGCTTACAGCCAAAGAATCCTCTGTATGCAGACAATGGTGATGGATGGGCAGAACGCAGCACATGATGGCGTTCGGTATTGATTTTCTTTCCCTTCTTTTGGGCATGTGCGCCCCACAGCAAGAAAATAACGCCCTCGCAATGTTGATCAATCACTTCAATCAGGCGGTCAGTAAACACCTCCCAGCCAATCTTGGCATGCGAGTGGGCGTTACCCTGCTCTACTGTCAGCACAGTGTTGAGCAACAACACACCCTGCTCAGCCCAGCTCTGCAGGTAACCATGATTTGGCGGGACAAAGCCGTCGATATCCGTTATCAGCTCTTTGTACATGTTGGCCAGAGACGGCGGGATCTTCACTCCGGGGCGGACCGAAAAGCTTAAACCATGCGCTTGACCCGGACCGTGATAGGGATCCTGTCCCAAAATCACCACCTTGACTTCTGATAGCGGTGTCGCTATCAGCGCACTGAATACATCCTCTTGGGGGGGATATATATTTTTTCCAGCCGCTCGCTCTAATGCGACATATTGCTCCACTTGCTGGAAATACAGTTTATCGCGTTCGGCTTCTATGACATCTTGCCAGCTCAGTACAGCACTCATTTTCTGCTCCTCTTATACCAAACCCAGTGGTATTACTTTTGCTGCTTATTGTATGGGTTTAGCTGATAAAACAAAGCCCCTACCCACTCAACTGGATAAGAGGCTTATCAAAAGGAGAAGATGGGCGCAGTATTCAATCCACTTGATAGCGCGCTTTAGGGGTAATGGGCGTACGCCAATGTCCCCGCCCCTGAATGTGGCGGTGAGCCTGTGGTAATCGTGAGGCGCCATAATTCAAAACCATCATTTCACTATTCATAACCTTTCCCTCTCTTTGCTTTATCACTAAAAGCAACTATGAAAGATTAGTGCCAAAGTTAAGATGAAGAAAAATAACCTTATAAAACAAACAACTTAAAAATATCACCCAATAAAACCCAGCCGACATTGCCCTATATTGGTGCTCGTTGATCCATTATTGCAAATATCATTCGGCTTCAGGAATAAACGAACGCAAGGTTGCGATTTCCTGTTGCCAAATATCTGGATTGATGGTTTCCAGTACCAATGGAATATTATCAAACCGGCTATCTTTCATGAGGTAGCGGAAGCAGTCCCAACCAATTTCGCCTTCCCCTAAACTATGATGGCGGTCAAGGTGACTCCCTAGTCCACCTTTAGAGTCATTAAGGTGCATACCACGCAGGTATTCCATTCCGATAACCTCATCAAACTCAGCAAACGTCTTATCCGTGGCCGTTTCACTGCGCAAGTCATAACCGGCGGCAAAGGCATGGCAAGTATCGATGCAGACCCCAATCCGAGATTTATCTTCAACCTGCTCAATGATGCTAGCCAGTTGCTCGAAGCGCCAGCCGAGGTTGCTGCCCTGCCCTGCTGTATTTTCAATCACCGCGACGACATTGGGTACCTCGGCGTGTGCAAGGTTGATGGACTCGGCAATCAAAGATAGGCAGTCATTCTCTGGCATTTTTTTCAAATGGCTACCAGGGTGGAAGTTTAACAAGTGCAACCCCAACTGCTGACAGCGGGCCATTTCATCAATAAACGCATTGCGCGACTTTTCCAGCTTCTCACTCTCTGGTGCTCCAAGGTTTATCAGGTATGAGTCATGGGGAAGAATAGCATCAGGGCTGAAGCCGTATTGCTGGCACCGCGCCTTGAACGCCGTAACCACATCCTGCTCCAGTGGCTTGGCTGCCCATTGGCGCTGATTTTTGGTGAATAGGGCAAACGCATTGGCTCCAAGCTTGTTGGCATTTTCTGGTGAGTTATGTACACCTCCGGCAGCAGATACGTGCGCACCAATTAATTTCATTTTTTTCCTACTTTGACGTTTTTCATTTTAAGCACCGATTGTACGTTATTTATCAACGTCAGCGCTTACAGATTGATCGAGACAAGGATCCATTTTCCGAGAGGTTAGGGGAATGGCGCTCAATTTATGATGTAATTTTACTACAAATGATCCATTAAACTATTTTTTAAATGATAAAACATTAGTTAATCATCAATAAAAGTGCGGCTTAGTTGACCTAGCTCAATAAAATCGCCCTTCATAATTTAAGGTTTTTTGTTGTAATTTGATCTAAATCAATACACAATCATCACCACCGAGGTATATAATACGCAACTCAACAAGAAAATTAAAAAACTAACGACATCCCCTGCAAGCGGTGATTGTGAATTATAACTACTAAAAAATATGGCTCATGACGGTTGGAACCTTTTGCTCACAAGGCTTCTCATTATCATAAATACCGACATCCGGTCATATTTTTCACTAGTCATAATTTTGCAAAATCAGGCTTAAACCTCAGGGGTTAGGTCATAAAAATAAGTCTTATACGGAGAAGAAAGTCATGATCCAAGGTATTCAAATCACCAAATCAGCTAACGATGACCTACTAAACTCAATCTGGTTGCTTGATTCAGAGACTAACGAAGCACGCTGTGTTGCCGCTTCTGCTGGCTTCGAAGCAGACCAAGTGATCCCGACTGCGGAACTAGGTGAGTACGAGTCGCGCGAAGTCGCTATCGAAGCACCCGCTAAGATCGAAGGCGGTCAGCACCTGAACGTTAATGTTCTTAAGCGTGAAACACTGGAAGATGCAGCTAACCACCCAGAAAAATACCCACAGCTGACTATCCGTGTATCTGGCTACGCGGTACGCTTCAACTCTCTAACTACCGAGCAGCAGCGCGACGTTATCGCTCGTACTTTCACTAACAGCCTGTAATTACAGCTTCTGTTAGCAAAAACGGCACCTACGAGTGCCGTTTTTTTACGCCCGTCTTTCACCGTTTCAACCCACACCGCTTATACCAAGCTACATAAATATTTGATCAGCCTTGCCTGCCACCCAATATCTGTACCCACAGGCAAAAAGTATTGAACAACCATTAAATTAAGTAAAAAATCAGAAAATAAATCTACACTTCTGTCAATAGCAGACTATTTCCCTGCTACTTTTTTTGCTTGCTAGCACGCAAAACCCGCCAAATGTTACTAGCAGAAGTTCATCACCTTAATTTATGTCAAAGAATTAACCATTATGAAGGGAATACCTGCAAACACTTTTAATTTTGCTGCTAGTACGACATAAAAAGCCCGCTTTTTTGGCATCCCTTACCGGGAAGTGATACAACACCCTCCGCCAAATTAGAACGCATTAAACCCTTAATATTTTTCAAACTCCTCAATCGGAACTTTGACGATGAAACTTATTCTAAAACTTCTTGCAGGTATTGTGGCAGGTATTCTTGTCGGCCTGTTTGCTCCTGATTTACTAGTGCAAATTCTTATTACCATGAAAGCACTGATCAGCCAGCTGATTGGTTTCACTATTCCTTTGTTGATTCTATTTTTTGTTACTAGCGGCATTGCCAACCTACCGAAAAACTCCGGCAAACTACTCGGTAAAACAGTCGGCCTGAGCTATCTATCGACCATGGGGGCTGGTGCAATGGCTTACTTGGTTGCCAGCCAGGTATTGCCATCCGTACTGCATAGCCCGGGCGAGGTTAGCGATGCAGTACGTACCTTATCGCCATTGATTGATCTGAAGATCCCACCAATTATGGGGGTGATGACAGCCCTCGCTGTTGCCTTTATCTTTGGTTTAGGGATCACGGCGACCAATAGCGACACCATGCGCAAATTGAGCGACGAAGGCCGCAACATCATCGAGCTGTTCCTTTCAAAAGTCATGGTGCCATCACTGCCGTTCTACATCTCGGGTGTATTTGCCGATATGACAATACAAGGTACCGTGTTCTCAACCCTGAAAACCTTTACCTTCGTACTCGTACTCATCATTGCTCTGCACTGGTTATGGCTAAGCCTACAATTCCTAACAACAGGCGCACTGCTGGGCCGTTCACCATTTAAGCTTTTAAAGAACATGCTGCCGGCTTATATAACAGCGATTGGTACCATGTCTTCTGCGGCCAGCCTGCCGGTAACCTTGCGCCAAACTCAAGCAAACGGTGTAAAGAAGCCAATTGCCAACTTCGTGGTGCCGCTTTGTGCCAACATCCACATGTCAGGTTCAGCAATTAGCATCACGTCTGTCTGCGTTGCGGTTATTTTGGTAACAGGGAACGCCACCGTTCCGAGTTTCATTGAAGCTTTGCCGTTTATCGGCATGCTGGGCATCACTATGGTTGCCGCTCCGGGTGCACCGGGTGGTGCCGTCATGGCCGCTGTTGGCTTACTCGGTTCTATGATGGGGTTTACCGAAGCCATGATAGGTCTGCAAATCGCCCTGCACCTGGCACAAGACGGTTTCGGTACCGCGTGTAACATCACCGGTGACGGTGCGCTAGCATTATGGGTCGACAAATTTGCTGACGAAGCGGTGAGTGGGGAGACGGGTGTGACTGGCACTGAAACCGATGCCACTAGCAGCGAGCAAGTCGCCTAATCAAATGCGATAACATCAAGTACTAAAAAAGGGAGCCTCGGCTCCCTTTTCGTTTTGCGAGATAAGAGTTCGCCTTACTGGACGCTACGCAGTACCGCCTTCAGCTGGTCAAAGTCGTTATCACGCTCGACCGACAACAACTCCATGGCATTGTGCTTAGCCAATGGAGCTGGCAGGTCGATATCCTTGCCCAGGATCTCATCAACCACTTCTTTGAACTTGGCGGGATGAGCGGTACACAGGAATAAACCGGTTTCGCCTTCGGCCAGCTGCTCGTTCAATACACGATAGGCAATGGCACCGTGCGGCTCGCACAGGTAACCTTCCTGCTCCATCTGGCGCAACGTCTCAGCCGTCTGCTCATCATCGACAGCCCCGTAGCCAAGTTCATCAAGGCCCCAGCCTTTGAGGCGGCAAAGCTCTTCGATACGCGGCCAGTTGTTAGGCTGGCTCACATCCATAGCATTGGAGATAGTCGGTACCGTTGGTGCCGGCGCCCACTCACCAGTCTGCAGGTAACGCGGAACGGTATCATTGACATTGGTGGCGGCAATGAAGCGTTTCACTGGCAGGCCGATGGCTTTTGCCAGCAGACCCGCAGTTAAGTTACCGAAATTACCACTCGGTACCGCGATGACCAGTTCTTCTCGCTGCTCTTTCGGTAATTGAGCAACGGCTTCGAAGTAATAGCAAACCTGCGCCATCAAACGGCTAATGTTGATTGAGTTAGCTGAGTTCAGGCCAACTTCCTTACGCAACGCAGCATCATCAAACGCTTGTTTAACCAATGACTGGCAGTCATCAAATGTACCTTCGACAGCAACGGTAGAAATATTACCGCCTAGAGTACAGAACAATTTTTCTTGCAACGGGCTGATCTTACCCTTCGGATACAGGATAACCACCTTGATGTTGTCCATACCGTAGAAGGCGTGGGCCACAGCAGCACCGGTGTCCCCGGATGTCGCTGTCAGGATAGTGATTTTGCCATCGCTGTCAGAAACGGCGGCCAGTGACTGGGCCATAAATCGGCCACCAAAATCCTTGAAGGCCAGTGTCGGGCCATGGAACAGCTCAAGGGCGTACACCCCTTCCTTGACCGACTTAACCGGTGCAGTGAACTGGAACGCATTGCCGACCATCTGGGAGACAGTATCAACGGCCAGCTCCTCACCGATAAACGCCGATAGAATTGCGGTACTCCGGCTGACAAAATCTTGCTCCAGCAACGCATCGACATTGTCGAAAGACGGCAGCTCCGCCGGGAAAAACAAGCCTTGGTTACTTCCGAGACCTTGACGTACCGCCTGGCCGAAAGAAACCTGCTCTTGATGATCTTTTAGGTTATATAGCTTCATGGTTACAGCTCACTTCCTGTTACTTTTGAGCCCTGTCCGTCCAAACGACAGACATGGACAAATCCTTCTTCATTCTGAACATAATGATCTTGCAACCATCGTGCAATACGTTTTGCGACTTCGAGGTCATCACACACGGTAAACATGGTAGGCCCCGAGCCAGAGATCCCACTAGCCAGAGCGCCAGCTTCCAGCGCATACTGCCGTGCATTGCCAAAACCGGGAAGTAAACGTTCACGGTATGGCTCGGCTACCACATCTTTGATCATTTTTGCGGCCAGCGCTGGCTGCTCTGAATGGCAAGCATGGATAAAGCCCCCTAAATAGCGGCCATGGGCAATGACATCCTGACGACGGTACTGGGATGGCAAAATAGCCCGCGCTTCCGCAGTCGGCACCTTGATGCCTGGGTAAGCCATCACCCAGTACCAGTCATCAAAACAAGGAACCGACTGGCTGATAATACCCAGCTCCTCGACCATAAATTGTAAGCCCCCCAAATAGCAGGGGGCTACATTATCATAATGCAAGCTGCCGGAGATCTCCGCTTCCATCTCACCCATCAGAGCCAATAACTCAGTCTCATCAAGCGGCTGATAATGAAAGCGGTTAAGCGCATCAAGCGCTGCCACAATAGAGCAGGCGCTCGATCCAAGGCCTGAGCCGATGGGCATGTTCTTTTCTAAAGTCAGGGCCACAGGCTTGAGCTCTACACCTTTCTTATCAAGCTCACGGGCAAACACCTGCCAGCAACGGTAGACAATATTCTCTTCTGCTTGTTTAGGCAGTTTATCGACAAATGCTCCGACGCAGTTCAGCGAGAAAGACTGCTCACCCTCTGCGGCCAAAACTCGATCGCCCAGCAGGGTACCATCGATAGGGGACACCGCGGCGCCCAACACATCAAAACCAACACTGACATTACCAATCGATGCCGGTGCATAAACCACTACACTCATCTTAAACTCCTAGTTTCCAGCCCAGCGTACGCATCAAGTCGGCAAATACCCCTGCGGCCGTCACTTCAGTACCTGCACCGTAACCTCTCAACACCAATGGGATTGGCTGGTAGTAGCGGCTGTAGAAAGCCAGCGCATTCTCACCATCCTTGATTTTAAACATCGGATCATCCGGGTTCACGGCAGCCATCTTCACCGCACATTTACCGTCTGTAATTTCACCGACATAGCGCAGTACCTTACCTTCGCTCGCGGCTTCTTCTATCAGTTTGGCAAAGTAGGCATCGGCTTCAGGCAGTCGGGCCATGAAGTCATCAACAGAGCCCTTGGCATCAAAGCCCGGCGGTAGAGCCTGCTCGACAACCACATCTTCCAGTTCCAGAGCCATACCCGCTTCCCTTGCCAGGATAAGTAGCTTACGGGCCACATCCATCCCCGACAGATCGTCGCGTGGATCCGGCTCGGTAAAGCCATTGTTACGTGCAACTGTCGTCGCTTCACTGAAACTCATACCTTCATCCAGCTTGCCGAAAATGAAGGACATTGAACCGGACAGAATACCCGAGAAGCGCTCGAGCTCATCACCGGCAGCCATTAGGTTCTGGAGGTTTTCAATCACCGGTAGGCCTGCACCTACAGTGGTGTCATACATGAACTTACGACGCATTGAACGTGCCGCCTGGCGGAGCTGCTGATAATAGGCCATGCTGGCCGTATTGGCTTTCTTGTTCGGAGTGATCACATGGAAACCTGCCGATAGAAAGTCGACATACTGCTCGGCAATCCCCTGATCGGAGGTACAATCAATCACAATCGGATTGATCACATGGTGTCGCCTTACCAATTGGATCATCCGCGCGAGGCTCAGCGGCTCAGAGGCCTGGCCCATCGAATCACGCCAGTTGTCCAGCGGCAGGCCATTGTTGTCTAGCAACAAGCCCTTACTGTTGGCCAAGCCGCATACCCGGATCACAATACCATTTTCGGCCAATTTGGCCTGCTGACGCTGGATTTGATCCACCAGTTCGCCACCAACACCGCCAACACCGATCACGAACACGTCGAGGAAATGCTGACTATTGAACAGGTTCTCATGACAGGCCTTTACCGACTCTGACACTTTGTTATCCGGGATCACCGCGGAGATCGCCCGCTCAGAAGACCCCTGAGCAATGGCCACAATGTTGACATCCACTTCCGACAGCGAGGTGAAGAAGCGCGACGCCACACCACGGGAGGTACGCATACCGTCACCGACCAATGTCACGATAGCCACGTTGCCCATAAATTCTACCGGCTCAAGCAGGCCTTCTTTCAGCTCCAGTTCGAAATGTTCCCTGAGCGCACGCTGAGCCGCCAGCTTGTCTTCACTCTCGATACAGAAGCTGATGCTGTACTCTGACGAAGACTGAGTGATAAGAACAATCGATACACCGGCCGAAGACATGGCACCAAACACGCGGGCCGCCATACCGACCATACCCTTCATACCCGGACCGGACACATTGACCATGGTCAGATCTTTAAGGGTAGTGATCCCCTTGATATCCAGCTTATCTTCACCGGTATCAAGACCAATCAAGGTACCGGCACCTTGTGGGTTAAAACTGTTTTTGATCAGGCAAGGAATGTGGAACTGAGCAATCGGGGCAATGGTTTTCGGGTGCAAGACAGATGCTCCGAAGTAAGACAGCTCCATCGCTTCTTGGTAACTCAGAGACTTCAGTAGACGTGCATCAGGTACCAAACGGGGATCACAACTATAAACACCATCGACATCGGTCCAGATTTCACAACTCTCTGCGCGCAGGCAGGCAGCCAATACTGCCGCTGAGTAATCAGAGCCATTACGGCCAAGAGTGACCAATTCGCCTTTTTCGTTACCGGCTGTAAAGCCCGGCATGATATTGATATGATCTTTCGGCAATGGATTTTGACGGAAGTTTTGGGTCGAGGCTTCAATATCAACATGAGCTTCCAGATATTCACCGTGCGCCAGCAGGTAAGCAACCGGATCTATCAAGCTGGCCTGATGGCCCTTAGCCTGCAGCAATGACTGCATAATAACAATCGAGAGCCTTTCTCCCTTGCTAATGATTTTGGCGTAAACATTATCAGGGCATAAGCCCAGTAATTTAATACCGTGAACGTATTGCTGTAACTGGCCCAGTGAGCTTGCTAATTTGGTATCCAAAGCCGCTTTATCAAAACCCGGTTCAACCGCTTTAAGTCCTGCCAACAGTTCATTGAATACCGCTTCCAGATCGGCCAATTGTACATCCGCTTCACCAAACTGGATGCTATTTTCAATGACCGATACCAACTTATTAGTGACCTTTCCCGGTGCCGACAGCACCACAGATACCGGCCCTTGCTGAGCATTACTGGCAATGATATCTGCTGCCCGAGAAAACCTGTCAGCATCGGCCAACGATGAACCACCAAACTTAAATACTCGCATTCCCTACTCCCACAACTTCCTAAAACGTGCCCCTGAGCGCTACGTTGCCACTCCAGGATGAAATATCTGGTCAAAAAAAAGCCCACATCGTTTTGGGATGTGGGCTCTTTTCTGCAATTCTTTTGCGCATCAGCCCACCCCAGCAACCATGGTGCCGGTAATAATAATGGTGATTGTATTCATGCTGAATGCGTTAAACATAGCTGTCCTAAACAGATACTCGATAATATGTATGCATTTACGTTTACCGTAATCACCTACCGGAGTCAACTTTATTCTTATCGCCTTTTGTTGAAATAACTATCAAAATGCAGCTAATTAGCACGTTATCGCCATACCATAACAGTATAGTTAGCATCAAATTATTGCAGTTACCCAAAACTCCATGCATAGTAGAAACGGTGAATAATTAATCAAAATGGAATAGTCCGCCAATTAAAGGCGACACCGTGCCGGTACTTATAGGCTAACTTCACTTCTGTAGAATTAGGGAGCCCGGATGACAGCAGCAATGGAACAACTTGTCGCACATACGATACTGCAAGGTTTCGATGCCATGTATGGTCGATTTTTGGATGTCACCGCCGGTGCACAGGAACGTTTCGAAAGCCAGAATTGGCCGGCGGTCCAGCAGGCGCTCAAAACCCGTATTAAGTTCTACGATCACCATGTTGGCCTTGTTACCAGCCAAATCACCATTATGCTGGGCAAACGCTATGCCAACCATGCCTTCCTGATGGCAGTGAAAAACGCCTACGAAGATCTTCTGCTCGACTATCCCCGCTACGATATTGCCGAGAGCTTTTTCAATTCCGTCTATTGCCGGATCTTCGAGCACCGCAATATCAAACGCGACAAACTCTTTGTTCATAGCTCGCAGGAAGACCGGGTTCCGACCTACCCAACTAACCTAAGCCGTTTGTACAACACCGGCGCGAGTCTCGATACCTTGCTGGCGCGGATCCTTGACGATACGCCGTTCAGTCTGGAGTGGGAGGACAAACAACGTGACATCCAACTGCTCGGCGAACGCATCAGCCACCACCTAGCTGCATTCGGTAATCCCCCCCCAGTCATAGAGATGATCCGTGAACCTTTTTTCCGTAACAAGGCGGCTTATCTGGTTGGCCGGATCCGCTTCGACGACCATCACCATCTGCCTATCGTGCTCCCTATTCTCACCACGGACGAAAACAAACTGGTTGTCGATGCCTGCCTAGTAGATGTCGATGCGGCCAGTATCCTGTTTGGTTTCGCCCGCTCTTATTTCATGGTTTACGCGCCCGCACCAGCCGCCTTGGTACGCTTCCTGAACGAACTGATGCCCAACAAGACCAAGGCCGAACTCTATACCGCTATCGGCTGCCAAAAGCACGGTAAAACCGAGTTGTACCGTGAATTCCTGCACCATATCGAACACTCCGATGACCAGTTCGTTTTGGCACCGGGGATCAAAGGGATGGTCATGTCCGTGTTCACCCTGCCGTCCTACGGATTCGTGTTCAAGATTATTAAAGACAAATTTGCACCACAAAAAGAGATAAGCCATGCCGTGGTCAAGGAAAAGTATCGGTTGGTAAAAGAGCATGATCGAGTCGGCCGAATGGCCGATACCCAAGAGTACCGAAACTTCAGCTTTGACCGTGAACGCTTCAGCGATGAATTACTGGAAGAGTTACTTAAAGTTGCCCCTTCAATCGTCAAGGTTACCGAGAAGCAGATCCTGATCAAACACCTCTACATAGAGCGACGTATGATCCCGTTCAACCTCTATGTTGAACAGGCCAACGATGATGATCTGCGCCATGCGGTCGACGAATACGGCAAGGCCATCAAGCAACTGGCAGCCGCCAACATTTTCCCCGGCGATATGCTATTTAAAAACTTCGGCGTGACCCGTCACAAGCGGGTGGTATTCTATGACTACGACGAAATCAGCTATATGACGGAGATGAACTTCCGCCACATCCCGCCTCCACGTTACCCGGAAGATGAAATGGCAGCAGAGCCTTGGTACAGTGTTGGAGTCAATGATGTTTTTCCCGAAGAATTCAGAACCTTCCTGCTGATCAACCCGAAGGTACGGCAGCTGTTCAATGAACTACACAGTGATCTGTTCGAACCCCATTACTGGCAGCAGCTGCAACACAATATCAAAGAAGGGCAATTTGACGATGTTTTCCCGTACAGCAGTCAGCAACGACTGACGGGCCAAAAAAGACAACTAGAAAACTGACAAAATGTCTCAGCAATGAAAAAGCGTTGTTTCAATTATGTACTACTTGACCTAGTATTATTTTGATAAGGATAAATACAAAAAAACACAATAAAAAAACAGGGAAGGTGATGAATGCGTACATGGCTAATCACAATTGCCCTGCTGGTAGTGGCGTTACCAACAACAGCAGCAGAAAGCAGACTATTACAAATACTGGACGATAACTCATCTTCTGGGTGGTTTATGTCATCCCAGTCCAAGGGAGCAGAGCAGTTCGATCTGTGGCAAATCGACAGCGGCTATGCCTATTCTATTTCAGACAATACCGAGGTCTACCTCAGTACCCGACTGAAAAGCGGCAACGAAAGCCAGGCGGCCAGCCGTGGGATGTTATCAGGCGTGAAATATAGCTTCACCCCTAAGCTGAGTTTACAAAGTGCCGTAACTTCTGAAACACAAGACCAAGACACAGTAATGGGTGTCGAGGTAACAAGTAATTATGAAGTCACGGAAAAGCTCAATTTACATGCCACCCTCGACTACGAAGGGCTTGAGCAAATCTACCAGTTCGGTATCGGCTTTCGATTCTAGCGATCGACCACCACTCATCGACAAACGCCTGGCTTTGCCAGGCGTTTTGATATGGTTAAATATCAAGGGCTAGGTATTATACCAACCTACATAAATATTTGATCAGTCTTACAAGTTAAAATCGCTGTTCTCTGCGTTAGATATTCTGTAATTAGAGCAACTAGTTACTGCAACATCTGCCTTGATAACAACGATTTTTCCAGTGCAAATACTTGATCAACTACTTATCCAGATTGGTATTAATCACCGAGAGATCCAGTGGCTGTTTGCTAAATACCACCCCATTAAGATCGGCATACAACATATCACCAGGGTACACCAGGGTATGGGCTACAGTCAGAGTCACATTTTCCTCTCCGGTCTGTCGCTTGACCGTTTTGACCGGACAGGTCGCCAGCGCCTTGACGCCGATATCTAGAGTAGAAATGATCCCGACATCCCGCACCGCACCGTTAATAATGATACCTTCCCAACCATTTTTCTGGGCCAGTATCGCCAGTTGATCGCCCAACAGCGCTTTGCTGCAAGAGGCGTGGCCATCAATAAACAACACCTTCCCTTTACCGTTACGGGAAAGTATATCGCGCACCATGCTGTTATCTTCAAAGCAACGCAAGGTCACCACCTCGCCGTAGAATACGCTATGCCCGCCATAGTTCTGTAAGCTCAGCGGCAACCAGCGTACATCCTGTTCAAAGTTATCGCACAAATCCGGGGTCAAATCTTTCATTGCAGGCTCCTTTATTATCTTTGTGGTCTTCCCTCTCTGGGCCGAGTCATCCCCCGATCCTTGGGGCTACGTTAAGTGTAGAGAAAGCTAGACCAATCACCCAATCTTTGTGTCTGTACGCCTTCGAGCAAAACCGGCACTAAAAACAGCTCGTAATCTTCCACCCAGTAAATGGCATTCTGCTCCCAGCGAGCAGCTTCCCGGCATGCCGCCTCTTGGGTCATGGGAACCACAAAGCCCAGCTCCTGCCATTGCCCATCAGGTGAACGGCAGCTTACGGGCAATATCTCAGCGCATTGCATCCTAAGTGACAGTTCCAGCTGGCGATGGCGAACTAGGTTGCGTTTATCACTAAGAACAATGCTTCTCGGGTTAAATGCTGTTAGAATTGCAAAGTAATGGTAAGCAGGGTGTTGCCTAATGTTAAAGACGATCGACTGATAGCTACACCACAGCGAGTTTTTTTCACACATAAAGAACGACACCCAAAAGACGATGCACTTTTTTGTAGCGAATGTTAAGCAAAGTGAAGAGTCGTAATGCGCTTCACTCTGTTTGATGTAAATCAATAAAGTGCCCGAAAGCAGCCCGGAAACAAAGCGCTTATATTGTTAGCGAGCTGTTAAGTGAATACAATCGTCGCCATCCCACGGAAATTGTAGCCAATGCCCCTTAGTTTGGGCTTTTTCAGCGAAAATCATCATTGCTTGATGAGCTGGATAAATGGATGGCGTACCAACAGGTTTTGTGAGCAATACAATAAAGCACGTATTTCTCCCAAGTTTTTGCCTGTATGTGAATTTTTTATATAGAATTTTACTATTCTGTTTTTGACCAGATTCCGTTTTGAGAAATTAGGTACTGCCAATGCAAACCCCTCACATTCTAATTGTAGAAGACGAGCACGTAACACGTAACACCCTTAAAAGCATCTTTGAGGCAGAGGGTTACACTGTTTTCGAAGCCAATGATGGCGCAGAAATGCACCAGATGCTTTCTGAGCACCCTGTTCATTTGGTGATCATGGATATCAACCTACCAGGTAAAAATGGCCTGCTTCTTGCGCGCGAGCTTCGCGAGCAGGGCGATATGGCGTTGATGTTCCTGACTGGCCGTGACAACGAAGTAGACAAAATCCTCGGTTTAGAAATCGGTGCCGATGACTACATCACCAAGCCGTTCAACCCTCGTGAGCTGACTATCCGTGCTCGTAACCTGCTAACTCGTGCCATGAATCAAGGCTTGCCAACGGAAGACAAGCGCATGGTTGAGCGTTACGAGTTCAACGACTGGTCGCTAGAAATCAACAGCCGCTCTCTGGTTAGCCCAAGCGGCGATCAGTTTAAGCTGCCACGCTCTGAGTTCCGTGCCCTGCTTCACTTCTGTGAAAACCCAGGTAAGATCCAGACACGTGCCGAGCTACTGAAGAAAATGACCGGCCGTGAGCTTAAGCCACACGACCGTACCGTTGACGTAACGATCCGCCGTATCCGCAAACATTTCGAATCAGTGTCTGATACCCCGGAAATTATCGCGACGATCCACGGTGAAGGTTATCGTTTTTGCGGCGATCTGGAAGAAGAATAATTCCATATCCAACGCACACATAACAAAAAAGGCTCCTTCCGGAGCCTTTTTTGTATTCGCTGAAGTAAAGCCGTTGTTCACAGTCCCACCCGATCAGAACACCTGGCTGATCAACACACCGCGCTGAATTAACACCTGCTCTTGACCTTGATAGAGTACCGTTACCGCAATATCAGCCTTGCTGCCCGGTAGCCATTCAGGCCCCCCACGCAAGCTTACTTCCAAGCTCATTTCGCCTTCCGATCGAACGTCAAGGTTCTCCTGCCCCAACCATTGCTGCTCTTCCTGCGCTACCATCACCTGCAGTATTTCCACCCCTTTAGGTAGTGGCTTCATATCACGCGTCAGCAAGCGAATGGAGGCATGCAACTTATTGGCAGGTTGACTACCGTCGTCACCGATCACCGGCATACTATTGAGCCACAATTCACTGCCCAGATAGACGGTAGCATCCGACAACACCAGCTCTTGCGGTGACTGCCAGATATCAACTTCTGCTGGTAAAGTGGCCGGCACATCCTCAATCTGAGGCTCTACCTGCTCGGCTTGTTCCTCGGCAGCAGTTGGCTGCTGACCTTCCGCCTCTTTGTCTTTTGTCATGTCACCGCATCCAGCAACGAAAAGAATCCCCGCAGCTAACAGCAATGTTTTTGCATCAGTTCGCATCATGCTTACTCCTGCTGGGCTAGCCAGTCTTTGAGCACCTTAAGATCATTGTGGTAGCCATCTTTGATTTCATCGACCCAATCATTGATATTCTCCCACCAAGCTGGCAATTCAGGAGACTGAGCCTTCTGGGCGACCTGCTGGATATGCTTGAGGCCAATAGAGCCCGCCGCGCCTTTTATCTTGTGCGCTTCAAACTTGATGCCATCCTGATCCTTGGCTGTCATGTTCGAGTCGAGGATCGCAATGTATTCCGGCATCTTGTCCTCAAACATCGCGATGCTGTCATACACCGGCTTAGTACCGACAATTTCCACATAGGACGTCAGCATTTCCAAATCCAGCAAGGTGTTGACCATCTCATCGCTGACTATCTGCGAGTTTTTATTTTCTATCACCAGCTCTTCTCCTTCTTCCTCATCCAATGGGCAAGTCAGTACCAAACGCTGGATCACTTCCGTAATAGCCTTGACGCTCAGCGGCTTGCTAAGTGCATCATCCATACCTTTGGCCAAATATTCACTCTTATCTTTAATCACATTAGCGGTCAGTGCCACCAGTGCTGGTAGATAATCAAACCGCTCGCGCAGTTTGGCTGCCACATCAAAGCCTGTCATATCCGGCAGCTGAATATCAAGCAGCACCAAATCATAGGCTTCAGGATCAAACATCGATAGCGCCTCATCACCACGCATCGCTACCGTCACTTCGTGACCCAAGCTTTCCAGCAACGCCTTGGCAACGGTAATGTTGAGCTCGATATCCTCAACCATAAAGATATTAAGGCTGATCTGCGGGGTGACTGGCAAGGCTTCCTCTTCCACCGCCAGCTCTACCAGTGGGACGGTAATCGTCACGGTAAACGTACTGCCCTCACCGACTTCCGAGCTGACCGTAATATCGCCGCCCATCATCTGTACCAACTGACGCGAAACCGACAATCCTATTCCGGTACCGACCGCATGCAGATTATCGTCCTCATCCTTCACCTGGTAATACATGGCAAAAATTTTGTCGAGCTCTGTCGCCGGGATCCCTATCCCACTATCTTCAACCTCGAAGGTAATATGAGCTTGCTGATCATCCACTTCACTACTGACCGACATCACCACACCGCCATCCTTGGTGAACTTGGTCGCATTGCTGATCAGATTCCACAGCACCTGGCGCAACCGGGTACCATCAACTTCAATGCACTCCGGCAATTCTGACAGCCTTTCTAAATCAAAGCGCAAGCCTTTCTGGCTCGCCATCAAGGCCGAGATATTCTCCATCTCGGCGACAAAGTCATGAAAGTCCAGAGGCTTGGGCATCAACTCAAGGCGACGGCGGTCTGATTTATCCATGTCAATGATATCATTGAAGATGTGCCCCAAAGTGATCGCGCTGACATGAATAGTGCGCATGTAGTCACTCTGCTCTTGGTCGAGCTTGGTCTCCAGCAACATCCGGCTCAGGCCAACAATGCCATTAAGTGGCGTGCGTAATTCGTGGCTGATGGTCGAAATGAATGCAGTCTTGTCTCGACTCGCTTTTTCCTGGGCATCTTGGTATTGCTTTCGCTCGGTAATGTCACGGCCAAAACCCATCAAGCCCAAGCGACGTCCATCACGGCTATAGAAAGGCACCTTGCGCAGTTCAAATATAGCCTTGCGACCATCAGGATACTCCAACCACTGCTCATAGGTCAGTGGGACATTATTCTGAAATACTTGCTGATCGGTCTCAGTAATTTTACGGGCGATCTCTTCGCTGTATACATCTCTAGGGGTAAGGCCAACCAGTTGCTTCTCGGTCCGGTTGGTCAGCTCTTCCATCGCCCGGTTACAACCTGAGAACTGGCCCTTTTCATTGCGGTGATAGATCAGATCCGGCGAGGCGTCGAGAAAAGACTTGAGCAAGGCGCTTTGTTCAGCCAGCTCTAGCTGAGCATTTTCGCGTTGGTAGACCTCGTTTTCCAGATCCCGTATCGCTTCCTGGCGGGCCTCTTCGGCTTTTTCCCGCTCTTCGATTTCTTGACTCAGCTTGCTAATATTATCCTGCAGCTGCTTATTGAGCTGCATATCTCGTGAGCGCATTACTTCAAGCTTGGTGACCAGCTTTGACAAACGCTGACGGGACTCTTCGAGCTGATCCACCACCACCGAGAGAAAATAAACAGCCCAAGGAGTGATCAGCAAGCCGAAGAAGACAGAGCGGACAATATCAATATCTAGCACTTCCCCCTGCAACACCAAGGTGACGCCTATTTGCACCACAACGGCAAGGGCGACGAGGGCCAATGCCAGTAACAAACTAAACCTTACCAGTCCGAGTTTGACTAGCAGATCAACGTAATATTGTGCCAGTACTTTGATTTGTTTCATTATTGCTTCCTAATCACTGCCGCTGTCCCATCATAGGGGCGAGCGACCGAGAACCCAAGCAGGCATTTCCCATTCGCCTGCCGTCCTTCACACTTTGATTGCTCGGTGATACCAAGAGCCGCTATGGGCTAGCCAGCCTCTTTCTCAGACATCGTCATGGTACAGTTCCGCCCTGCTGCTTTGGCTTTATATAACGCCACATCAGCCAGTTCCACCAGCTCTCCGTAATCCTGGCTAGGTTGAGGGATCAGCGTCGCCACGCCCAGACTCACCGTCAGCGTAGTTGCAATATCAGAATAGCGATGGGTCAGCCCCTTTTCGGCCAGAGCCTGATGGATTGCCGTCGCGACAACCTCACCGCCATCCAAGCTGGTGTTGGGCAACAGAAACGCAAACTCCTCGCCGCCGTAACGGGCGACCTCATCGGTCTCGCGTTTGACCACACTGCGCAGTACCTTGGCCACTTCACGAAGAGCAAAGTCCCCTTGCTGATGACCGTAGTTATCGTTAAAGGCCTTAAAGTAGTCAATGTCACACAGGATCAAGGTCAGCGGGTTCTTTTCGCGGATATGGCTATACCACATTTTTCGCAGCTGCTCATCGAAACTACGGCGGTTAGCGACTTTGGTCAAGCTATCGATAAAGCTGAGTTCCTGCAGTTCCATAATGGCATCAGCCAGTTGCTGCTCGGCCATTTTGCGCTCAGTCACGTCCCGCGCCATCATCAGCACACCGGTGGTACCATCAGTTGGATCCCGGTAAGGTGATTTGAGCACCTCGTACCAAATTGGCGTTCCGTCCTCGAGAATAACGTAATCATCCGTTTTAACACTGAGCCCCTGCTGGATCACCTGCTGATCTGTCTGGCGGAAAAGTGCCAGCTTATCGGGTTCCAGTACATCAGCAGAAGATTTCCCTAGCAGGGATTGCTGAGTGTAGCCGAGCGAGCGGGCAAACGGCTCATTACAGCCGACATATACACCGTGTTCATTATATAAGGCGATAGGATCCCGGCTGGCACTGAGGATGGTATCGAGCAGCGTATTGCGCTGGGCCAACTCCTGCTCCGTCACTTCCCGTTTTTCAATCTCACTTTTCAGCACTTCCTGCATCTCATGCCAGTCAGTCACATCGTGGCTAATACTGAGAGTACCAATGGCCTCCCCACTATCGCCTAGTAATAAATTACAATTGGTCTCCAACAGTCGACTCGAGCCATCCGGCGCAGTGGTCCAGGTGTGGAAAGCGCTGTTACCGAGCGAGCCGATCCCTAACTCTTCGGCAATCCCTTCATCTACACGCCCGCGCCAAAAACGGTCAAACGCCTTATTGGTACCGATAAGAACACCCGATTTATCTTTGAAATACACCAGCTCGGACAAAGAGTTAAGCACCTGATGGAAGATCCGCTGCTCATTTTCCATCTTCACTTTTTCACCATGATTGGAGCGGGACGAATCGATAAACAGCAGCCAACAAGACTGCCACTGGCAACGGATCGACAGGCCTGATATCAACAAAGGGATCAACGTGTCGTTGCACTGAAACCTAGCCTCATTCACTTCCTTGAAGCTTTTCAGGCCGGCAAAGGGGCGAAGGCGGTCACACACCATCTGATCACAGAGGCCATCAGGGTAGAGGTAACGATCGTTGAGCTTACGGACCCCGAGTAACTGGCGACAGGGCTTGTTGCCATAAACCAAGTGGCCGTCTTTCTTACGGACTACAGCAACGGCAATGGGCATGAGGGTCAGTTGACCGTGTAAACGGCGGAAAGAGCCAGCTTCAAGGTGATGCAGCAGCAAGGCCAGCAAGCCACCACCGATAGCCAGTACGAGGATCAACAACGAAAAAAGCAAAGCCGAGTTATCGGCCTGAAACCAATGGGAAGAGGATGAAGCATAAGAGGTTGGCGCAAAAACCGCCAAGCCCGTGGGCGCCAAGCGGCCGATAAATCCCCACAGCTGGCATCCCCCGCAGCGGGCCAGTAGGGTTAACATTGTAAGCGACAAAGGACTAACAGAGCGTTCCTGACAGGAAGTATGCATTGATTTTCGTAGTTAACATCATTTTACTCGTAATCTAACACACTTACTGCTGCAACCGCTATGACAGCCCTGCCGTCTGGCCCCATGTTTTAGCTTGTTTGACGTACCGGCGGCGTATATTCAAATGGCTTACCCAGCGCAGTACCCTGGCCACCATGCTGATCCAAATTACGGCCGATCTCTGTCATCGCCAACCAACGGTTTTCACACCACTCGGGGGCAAGTAACGTTGGCTTACGGGCGCTGGCTGAGACCCGGTGGTAAACCACCTCAGGCGGGGTCAGGCGGATCATTTCTGCCGAGATTTCGGTGTAATCCTCAAGGCTCAGTTCGGCCAGTCGACCGGCTTTCCACGACAGTCCCATAATGCTCCCCTCAACAATATGCAGTGGGTGCAGCTTGATACCATCCACACCGGCATCAACCACCTTACGAACAGTATCGAGGTTATCCTCACGGGTATCCCCCGGCAAACCGACAATCAGATGGGCACAGACTTTCAGCCCCAATGCCCGCGCCCGCTTGGTAATGGCCTCGTAGCACGCAAAGTCATGGCCTCGGTTAATCCGCTTGAGGGTTTTGTCGTTGGCGGTCTGCAAGCCCAACTCTAGCCAGATCTCATAACCTTGTTCACGGTAACCCGCCAGTAGCTTAAGCACTTCATCAGGCACACAGTCAGGTCGGGTACCGACACACAATCCAACAATGTCAGCGGCTTCCAAGGCTTCTTCATACATGGCTTTTAATGTCTGCACCTCTGCGTAGGTGCTGGTATAGGCCTGGAAATAGGCGAGGTAACGCTTGGCACGGTCGACTTCGCCTGCACGTTGAGACAACTGCTCGGTGATCGGTTTGTGCTGAGCCTGCTCATCAGCAAAAGAGGCTACATTGCAAAAGGTGCAACCGCCACGGCCAATAGTACCGTCACGGTTTGGGCAGCTGAAGCCACCATGCAAGGTCAGTTTATGCACCTTTTCTCCGTAGCGACGCTGTAGGTCTTGGCCTAATGTGTTCACGAGCTCATGCAGCTGCATCTTGTCACCTAGTCATTTAAGGGGTCGAAAAAAGCGGCACAGGTTAGCACCATTGGTTTTGTCAAAAGTTGTGCGAGAACAATAAAGGCGTTTTTTTCACCACGTTTAGGCTGAGAAAAAGAATGAAAATTAGCAACAACATCACCTTGTACTACTTTGGTCTAGCACTCATTCAAGTAACCACACAAAAACCAAGATCCAAAGTTTCGCTATGCACATAGATAGCTATTTTCGAATAGATACGCATCCAATTAAGCAATTAATTCATACTGATGCTGAGATGTTACTGGCAATGGATAATTTTTGTTGGTAATTAACCAATCAAAATTGTAGGATAGTTACAGCTGTGTGCAATTTATGAACAACAAAAGTAACTAAACTCTGCAAATATTTAGTGGTTTATGTTGCTCCCCCTCAAAACTGCAGCGCTTTTGCATACCAGAGCATGAGTGCTACAGAATGAAGTTTGCTATTGATTGACTACATCATCCCACAGCAAACCCATCCTCAACGGCCGGACAGGAGTCCACTTAGGCCAAAAGGATGTATAACCAAAATTAGGGATAACTCAGGTGCCAGGATTGGTACCTGTTGAAACTGGAAGGAAGTATCTATGACAGATCAAGAGCTGAATGCTCAGGGACTTTATGTGCCTGAAATGGAGCACGATGCCTGTGGTATCGGCTTTGTGGCCCACCTAAAGAACCGTAAGTCCCACGAAATTGTCACCCAAGCCCTTGATATGCTAGCTCGGATGGAACACCGAGGCGGTCAAGGCTGTGACCCGTGCAGTGGTGACGGTGCCGGTATATTGCTGCAAAAGCCCCATGAATTCCTGCTTGAAGAAACCGTCAAGCAAGGGATCCGTCTGCCAGCATTCGAGCAATACGGCGTGGGTGTGGTGCTATTTCCCAAAGATGAATACAAACGTCAGCAATGCCGTGACATCCTGGAGCGTAATGCCAAACGACTTGACCTAGAAGTGATTGGTTACCGTGTGCTGCCCGTTGATAATTCAATGATTGGCGAAGATCCGCTAAGCACCGAGCCCCAGTTTGAACATGTCTTTATTACTGGCGGTGCCAGCATGGAGCCAGCGGTACTTGAGCGCAAGCTTTACGTACTGCGTAACTACACGGTTCGAGTCTGCCTTGAGAGCATCTCCAACATCGGTGATGACTTCTATATCAACTCCCTGTCATACAAGACATTAGTCTATAAGGGCCAGCTAACGACCGAGCAAGTACCGCAGTACTTCCTTGATCTACAGAACCCATCGATGGTCACCGCACTGGCGCTGGTACACTCCCGCTTTTCGACCAATACCTTTCCAAGGTGGCGTCTAGCCCAACCTTTCCGTTACATCGCCCATAACGGTGAAATCAACACTGTACGCGGTAACCTAAACTGGATGAAGGCCCGTGAAGCGATTCTTGAGTCAGAGCTATTTAGCCAGCAAGAAATCGACATGCTGCTGCCAATCTGTCAGGAAGGCAGCTCGGATTCATCCAACTTCGATATGGCACTGGAACTCTTGGTTCTGTCTGGCCGTAGCCTGCCACATGCGCTGATGATGTTGATCCCGGAAGCATGGCAAGAAAATAAAAAGATGGATCCGAAGCGCCGTGCCTTCTACCAGTACCATGCCAATGTCATGGAGCCCTGGGATGGCCCGGCGTCTGTTTGTTTCACCGACGGCGTTCAGGTTGGTGCAACCCTTGACCGTAATGGCCTGCGCCCATCGCGCTATACCGTGACCAAAGATGACTTCCTCGTCATGGCATCAGAATCGGGCGTAGTTGAAATCGAGCCTGAGAATGTGCAGTTCCGCGGCCGCCTGCAGCCGGGCCGTATCTTCGTTGCCGACCTAGAACAAGGTCGTATTATCTCTGACGAAGAGGTCAAAGACACTATTGCTTCTGCTCAACCTTATGAACAGTGGGTCAAAGACAACCTGCTGACGCTGAAAAGCCTGCCGGAAGCGGACAATATGCACCACCAGCCAACACCTGAGCGCCTGCTGCACCACCAGCAAGCCTTCGGGATGAGCTCGGAGGAAGTCAACGAAATCATCGTGCCGCTGGCAAAAACTGGCTACGAGCCACTCAGCGCCATGGGTGCCGACTGGCCGCTGGCCGTGCTATCACACCAATCACAGCACCTGTCGAACTACTTCAAGCAGTTGTTTGCCCAGGTCACCAACCCGCCGATCGACCCGATCCGCGAGCGCATGGTGATGTCACTCAACACCTACCTGGGTAAAGATCACAACCTACTGACCGAGACACCAGAGCACTGCCAAAAGGTTGAAATTGAATCGCCGGTTCTGAGCAATGCCGAGCTTGAAAAGCTCCGTGCTATCGATAACGAGTACTTGCAGGCCAAGACGCTGGATATCGTATTCCGTGCCAGCGGTGAGGAAGGCAAACTGGAGCGTGCGCTGAAGCGTATCTGCCAGTATTCGGAAGATGCAGTGATTGACGGTTACTCAGTCATCATCCTGACCGACCGTGCCGTAAACTCAAACCACGCCGCTATTCCTGCGATGCTGGCTGTCGGCGCTGTCCACCACCATCTGATCCGTAAAGGCCTGCGTGCCAAGTGTGACATCGTGGTCGAAACCGGTGATGCTCGTGAAACTCACCACTTTGCCACTCTGATCGGCTATGGCGCCAATGCCGTGAACCCGTATCTAGTGACGGAAACCATTGTTGACCTACAGCGCAAGCGTAAACTTGATCCGGAAGTCCCCACCGAAGAGCTGTTCAACAATTACCGCAAAGGGGTGAATGGTGGCCTGCTGAAGATCTTCTCCAAAATGGGGATCTCAACCCTGCAGTCCTACCACGGCGCACAAATATTCGAAGCACTGGGTATCAGCAAATCAGTTGTCGATAAGTACTTCACCGGTACGGTTTCCCGTATCCAGGGCCTGACCATCGATGACATCGCCAAGGAAGTCCTGATTCGTCACCGTTTGGGCTACCCAACACGCGAAGTGCCAATCCAGATGCTGGATGTCGGTGGTGTCTATCAGTGGAAACAGCGTGGTGAAAAACACCTGTTCAACCCAGAAACCATCTCTTTGCTGCAGCAATCAACCCGTAACAAGGACTTTGCCCAGTTCAAAGAATACGCCAATGCCGTCGACGCCCAGGGCGACGATGCGGCCACGTTGCGTAGCCAACTTGAATTTATCAAGAATCCAGCCGGCTCTATTCCACTGGAAGACGTCGAGCCAATCGAGAGCATCCTCAAGCGTTTTGCGACCGGAGCCATGAGCTTTGGCTCAATATCTTACGAAGCGCACTCGACCCTTGCAGTGGCAATGAACCGTATCGGTGCCAAGTCTAACTCGGGCGAAGGCGGTGAAGATCCTGCTCGCTTCGAGAAAAAAGACAACGGTGACTGGGAGCGTTCAGCCATCAAGCAGGTGGCGTCTGGCCGCTTCGGTGTGACCTCTTACTACCTGACCAACTCTGACGAAATTCAGATCAAGATGGCACAGGGTGCCAAGCCGGGTGAAGGCGGTCAGTTACCAGGCGACAAGGTGGATGACTGGATCGGGGCAACCCGTCACTCAACACCGGGCGTCGGTTTGATTTCACCTCCGCCACACCACGATATCTACTCTATCGAGGATTTGGCGCAGCTGATCTATGATCTGAAAAACGCCAACCGTGCCGGCCGAGTCAACGTCAAACTGGTATCGGAAGCCGGTGTCGGTACGATTGCCTCTGGTGTTGCCAAGGCGAAAGCAGATGTCGTGCTCATTGCTGGCTTCGATGGCGGTACTGGTGCATCACCAATGTCATCGATTCGCCATACCGGTCTACCGTGGGAGCTTGGCTTGGCCGAAACCCACCAGACACTGCTAAAGAACGGTCTGCGTAACCGTATCGTGGTTCAAACCGATGGCCAGATGAAGACACCGCGTGACCTTGCCGTCGCAACCCTGTTGGGGGCCGAGGAATGGGGTGTCGCAACCGCAGCCCTCGTGGTTGAAGGTTGTATCATGATGCGTAAGTGTCACAAAAACACCTGCCCAGTTGGTATCGCCACTCAGAACAAGACCTTGCGCGAGCGTTTCGACGGCCGTGTTGAAGATGTCGTCACCTTCTTCCAGTACATGGCACAAGGTCTGCGTGAAATCATGGCAGAGCTTGGCTTCCGCACTATTGAAGAGATGGTTGGCCAGTCAAACAAGCTGAAGATCCGTGATAACATCGGCCACTGGAAGTACCAGAACTTGGACCTGAGCCCGGTACTGTTTGTCGAACCAGCCCGTAACGAAGACGGCGTATACAACCAGCGTGAGCAGAACCACAACCTCGAAGCGGTACTCGACCGCAAGCTGATAGAAGCAGCAGCACCTGCCTTGTATGAAGGCAAGCAAGTGGATGCCGAATTTGACATCATTAATACCGACCGCAGTGCCGGTACCATGCTGTCGAACGAGATCTCCAAGATTTACAAAGATAAAGGCCTACCGCAGCCGATGAACGTTAAGTTCACCGGTTCAGCTGGCCAGAGCTTCGGTGCCTTCTTGGCTAAAAACGTTAAGTTCGAGGTCGAAGGCGATGCCAACGACTACTGGGGCAAGGGCCTGTCGGGCGGTACGCTGGTACTTTATCCTGATGCCAAGTCTGACATCATCCCGGAAGATAACATCGTGGTGGGTAACGTCTGTTTCTACGGCGCGACCTCGGGCGAGTCTTACATCCGCGGAATGGCTGGCGAGCGCTTCTGTGTTCGTAACTCCGGTGCCAAAGTTGTCGTTGAAGGCGTGGGTGACCATGGTTGTGAATACATGACTGGCGGTGTGGCCGTTATTCTTGGCCAAACAGGCCGTAACTTCGCAGCCGGTATGAGTGGCGGTGTAGCGTATGTTTGGGATCAGTTCGAAGACTTCGACACCAAGCTCAACCCAGAGCTGGTTGATCTCGACCCGCTTGAGCAAGAAGACAAAGAGCTATTGTTCGACATGCTCACCAAGCACGCTGAACTAACCGGTAGTACTGTGGCAGAAACCTTCCTGTCTAACTTCGAGGCCAATCTCGAGAAGATGGTGAAAGTCATGCCGAGGGACTACAAGGCAGTGCTACAGAAGCGCAAGGAAGAAGCACTAAACAAGGAAGAGTTGGAGGCCGTCAATGGGTAAGCCTACAGGATTTTTAGAGTTTGGCCGCGAGCTGCCAAAGAAGCTGGATCCGAGCGTCCGCATAGAGGACAACAAGGAGTTTGTTCTCAACGAGGAGTTCGGCGACAAGATCAATACGCAGGCTTCACGCTGTATGGATTGTGGCGTTCCGTTTTGCCACAACTCCTGCCCGATCGGTAACATCATCCCGGAGTTCAATGACGCGGTTTACCGCGACAGCTGGGAGGAAGCGTGGAATATCTTGAGTTCGACCAATAACTTCCCGGAATTTACTGGCCGTGTGTGCCCAGCCCCTTGTGAAAGTGGCTGTGTACTGGGTATCAACCAAGACCCAATCACAATTTGTAATATCGAGAAGACTATTGTCGAAACGGCGTACCGCGAAGGATACGCCAAACCCAAGACACCACGCTCTCGTACCGGAAAAACCGTTGCGATTATCGGCTCTGGCCCTGCCGGCCTTGCCGCGGCGGAACAGCTTAACAGCGCTGGCCACTGCGTCACTGTCTTCGAACGTGATGAAAAAGTCGGCGGCCTACTGCGCTTCGGCATTCCTGATTTCAAGCTGGGCATGGACATCATTGATCGCAAAATTGGCCTGATGGCGGATGCCGGGATCAAATTTGAAGTCAACGCCCATATCGGTGTGGACATTAACGCCCAGCAACTGCGTCAGGAGTTTGATGTCATACTGCTAACCGGTGGCTCAACCGTACCACGCAACCTGCCTATTCCAGGCCGTGAGCTCAAAGGCGTGCACTTTGCGATGGAGTTTCTGGCTCAGAACAACCGTCGCGCCAACGACATGGATCTGAAAACCGATGAAATCCATGCCAACGGCAAGCATGTGGTGGTGATCGGGGGGGGGGATACCGGATCTGACTGTGTCGGTACCTCTAACCGTCACAGGGCGGCAAGCATTACCCAAGTCGAAATTATGCCTATCCCGCCAGAGAAGCGACCGGCCAACCAGCCATGGCCTTCTTACCCGATGATCATGAAAACCTCTACCTCCCATGAGGAAGGGTGTGATCGTCACTGGAATATCCTGACCAAGGAATTCATCGGCGATGATACTGGCAACGTGAAAGCACTGCGTATTGCCGATATCCAGTGGGAAGAAGCAAAACCGGGTGAGCGTCCGGGCTTTACAGAAGTTGCCGGCTCTGAACGTATCATCCCTTGTGATCTGGCGTTCTTGGCAATGGGCTTCCTGCACCCGGAACCAACCGGTGTCCTCGCCCAACTGGATATCAAACTCGATGACCGTGGTAATGTTGCAACGCAAGGGTTTGCGACCAACCAAAAAGGCGTATTTGCTGCCGGAGATATGCGTACAGGCCAGTCACTGGTTGTTCGTTGTATCAACGAAGGCCGCGAGTCAGCCCGAGAGATTGATACCTACCTAATGGGTAACAGCAACCTTGAAGCCAAGGCTGATTCCTTGATGCTATCGGATGCCTCTTAGGGCTAACGCGAACTATTTTCAGAATATGTAATCCAAACCGGCCCAAGTGGCCGGTTTTTTATTCCCTAGAAGATCCCCCTATCATAATTATTCACTGTAACCCGCCCTAATTTCCCCGCAATATCGGTGCCCGCTTACAATGTTAATTTAATGTTTATAGTTTGACCTTTATGTAAATAGCCGTTAACTTGAAAGGTCGCTGGAAGCAAAAGGTGCCTTTGCTGCCCCGATAATCAAAAGAAACCACCAGTGGTGCGCGCAAAGGTTGTCATCGATGGTCAGGATGACCGTCAAAAAATGCAGTATTCCTGCTTATTCAGGCAGATGCTAGGGAGAGTTGCAATGACACTGTATAACCCCATGCTGGATAAAGATAACTGTGGTTTTGGGTTAATTGCCCACATCGAAGGAGAAACCAGCCACAAGCTTGTCCGGACCGCCATTTCCGCCCTTGACCGTATGACCCACCGTGGCGGGATCGCCGCCGATGGCAAAACCGGTGATGGCTGTGGGCTGCTGATGAAAAAGCCCGAAAGCTTTTACCGTATTGTTGCCGATGAAAAAGGTTGGAAACTGTCGCGTGAATTCGCCCTCGGCATGCTGTTCCTCAGTCAGGATCCGGTACTTGCCGAACAGGCCCGGACCATTATCAGCGAAGAGCTCGCCAAGGAAACCTTGTCACTGGCTGGCTGGCGGCAAGTCCCCATCAACCCACAAGTACTGGGCCCAATCGCGACCGAAACTCTCCCCAATATCGAGCAGGTGTTCATCAATGCCCCTGCAGGCTGGAAGCCACGCGATATCGACCGTCGGCTTTACATTGCCCGGCGCCGGATCGAAAAACGCATCACCGCCGACCCCGACTTTTATATCTGTAGCCTGTCGACCCAAGTGACGGTTTACAAAGGGTTATGCATGCCAGCGGATCTGCCCCGTTTCTACCAGGATTTGGGAGACATCCGGCTCGAGTCATCGATTTGCCTGTTCCACCAGCGTTTTTCAACCAACACCCAGCCTCGCTGGCCGTTGGCACAGCCGTTTCGCTATCTGGCCCACAACGGTGAGATCAACACCATTGCCGGTAATCGCCAATGGGCCCGGGCACGCGCCTACAAATTCGCCTCGCCGTTACTGCCGGATCTGCAAACCGCAGCTCCGTTTGTCAACGAAACCGGCTCGGACTCCTCTAGCCTTGATAACATGCTCGAGCTGTTCCTGTCCGGCGGCATGGATCTGTTCCGCGCGATGCGGATGCTCGTCCCGCCGGCTTGGCAGAACCACCCGGACATGGATCCCGAATTACGGGCTTTTTATGACTTTAACTCCATGCACATGGAGCCATGGGATGGTCCAGCCGGTATCGTGATGTCCGACGGTCGCTATGCGGCCTGTAATCTCGACCGTAACGGCCTGCGTCCGGCAAGATACATCATCACCAAAGACAAGTTGATCACCCTCGCATCCGAGGTCGGGATTTGGGACTACGCCCCCGATGAAGTCGCCGAAAAAGGCCGGGTAGGCCCCGGTGAGTTATTGGTGATCGACACCAAGTTCGGTAAAATCTGGCATTCTGCCGACATTGATAACGACCTGATGGGACGCCACCCTTACAAAGAATGGATGGATAGTCATGTCAAACGTTTGGTTCCTTTCGAAGAGCTAGGCGACGAACAAGTCGGCAGTCGCTCGTTCGATGATACCGAACTCGGCACCAGCCAAAAACAATTTGCCATGAACCGTGAGGAAATTGATCAGGTTTTACGGGTGATCGGTGAAAACGGGCAGGAGGCCACTGGCTCAATGGGCGATGATGCGCCGATGGCAGTATTGTCGTCACGCGAACGGGCTGTCACCGATTACTTCCGTCAGATGTTTGCTCAGGTCACTAACCCACCGATTGACCCGCTCAGAGAAAAGCACGTGATGTCACTGGCAACCTGTATCGGCCGTGAAATCAATGTCTTCTGTGAAACCGATAGTCACGCCTACCGGGTCTCCTTTGGCTCGCCAGTACTGCTCTATTCCGACTTGGTGCAACTGCTGGAGCTCGACAACCAGCACTACCGCAACAGTATTATCGACATCAACTTCAACCCCGACGAGAAAGATCTCAAGCAGGCAATCATTGATATCTGCGATCAGGCTGAACGCTTGGTCCGCAGCGGTACGGTACTCATTGTCCTGTCAGACCGCGGCATTAATGCCAGCAAGCTCCCCATTCCGGCCGCGATGGCTGTGGGAGCGGTCCAAAATCGACTGGTCACCCAACAGCTGCGCTGTGATACCAACATTGTTGTCGAAACCGCTACTGCGCGCGACCCACACCAATTTGCCGTGTTGCTTGGCTTCGGGGCCACCGCAGTATACCCATACCTTGCCTATGAGACCCTTGGCCAATTGGTTGATAGTAATGCTATTACCAAGCCATATCGCGACGTGATGCTCAACTTCCGCAATGGTATCAACAAGGGCTTGTACAAAATCATGTCCAAAATGGGGATCTCGACCATTGCTTCCTACCGCTGCGCCATGCTATTCGAGGCAGTAGGCCTTGATGATGACATTGTCGATCTCTGTTTCCACGGCGTATCAAGCCGGATCCAGGGCGCAGGGTTTGCCGACTTCCAGCAAGATTTATTCAATCTTTCTCGCCGAGCATGGCTCAAACGCAAGCCTATCGAACATGGTGGTTTACTGAAATACGTCCACGGCGGTGAATTCCATGCCTACAACCCGGATGTTATCGGCACCTTACAACACGCTGTCAAATCAGGTGACTATAACGACTACCAAGTTTTTGCCAAGCAAGTGAACGAGCGGCCTGTCGCCGCGATTCGCGACTTACTCAAACTCAAACCGGACCAAGCCCCTATTGCTATCGACAAGGTCGAAGAAGCGTCGGCGCTCTATCCGCGGTTTGACTCTGCTGCCATGTCCATCGGCGCCCTGAGTCCAGAAGCGCACGAAGCGCTGGCCATTGCGATGAACCGCTTGGGGGGCAGCTCCAACTCAGGTGAAGGCGGTGAGGATCCGCGTCGCTTCAACAGCGAGCGAAATTCCCGTATCAAGCAGGTGGCGTCAGGTCGCTTTGGCGTCACCCCACACTATCTAGTCAATGCTGATGTTATCCAGATCAAAGTGGCACAAGGTGCCAAGCCCGGTGAAGGCGGACAGCTGCCGGGCCACAAGGTCACCACCGAAATAGCCAAGCTCCGTTATGCGGTGCCGGGTGTCACCCTGATCTCGCCACCGCCCCACCATGATATTTACTCAATTGAAGATCTGGCCCAGCTGATCTTCGATCTCAAGCAGGTTAACCCTACCGCCATGGTCTCGGTCAAATTGGTATCCGAGCCCGGAGTCGGTACCATCGCCACCGGGGTCGCCAAGGCCTACGCCGATCTTATTACCATTTCCGGCTACGATGGCGGTACCGGTGCCAGCCCACTGACCTCAGTCAAATATGCCGGTAGCCCGTGGGAGTTGGGCCTTGCCGAAACCCAACAGGCCTTGGTTGCCAACGGTCTGCGCCACAAGATCCGCCTGCAGGTGGATGGTGGCCTGAAAACCGGGCTGGATGTGGTTAAGGCGGCTATTCTCGGGGCTGAGAGCTTTGGTTTTGGTACCGCGCCGATGGTAGCGCTAGGGTGTAAATACCTGCGGATCTGCCACCTCAACAACTGTGCCACCGGGGTTGCGACGCAGGATGAAACCCTGCGCCGTGAGTTTTTCAAAGGCTTGCCAGAGCAAGTCATGAACTACTTCATAGGCCTGGGCCAAGAAGTCCGAGAGCTCCTTGCCGAACTGGGCGTCGAAAAGCTGACCGACTTGATTGGCCGCACCGAGCTGCTCGAGGTCATCGACGGCTATACCGCCAAGCAGAGCAAGTTGGATCTCACCCCGGTATTGGCAACCTCAGAGCCATTGAAAGGCAAGACGCTATACTGTAGCGAAAGTAACACGCCATTCGACAATGCACCGCTCAATATCACCCTATTCGAGCAGGCGCTGCCTGCGATCGAAGCGCGCAGCGGTGCCGATATCTTCGAGGATATTCGCAACACCGACCGCTCGGTGGGGGCAAGATTGTCGGGGGAAATTGCCAAGCGCTGGGGTAATCAAGGCATGGCCTCAACGCCAATCAACCTCCACCTGACCGGCACCGCTGGCCAGTCATTCGGCGTTTGGAATGCTGGCGGACTTAACTTGCTCCTAACCGGTGATGCCAACGACTATGTCGGTAAAGGGATGACCGGCGGAAAAATCGTGATTCGCCCGCCTATTGGCTCGGCATTCAAGTCCAACCACGCGACCATCATCGGCAACACCTGCCTGTATGGCGCAACGGGCGGTAAGCTGTTTGCCGCCGGTAAAGCCGGTGAGCGATTTGCGGTCAGGAACTCAGGCACCATTGCCGTTATCGAAGGCGCTGGAGACAATGCCTGCGAATACATGACTGGGGGGATTGTGGCGATTCTCGGCAAGACCGGAGTCAACTTCGGGGCTGGGATGACCGGTGGCTTTGCCTACATCCTGGACGAAGACGGCGACTTTGCCGGACGGGTCAATCCTGAGCTGGTCGAAGCCCTGCCGCTAGCCAAGTTGAAGATACACCAGGAGCATCTTCGCGGACTGATTGACCAACACTTAGAATTAACCGGCTCAGATCGGGCACAGGAAATATTGGCCGAATTCGACCAATGGATCCCGCGCTTCTATCTGGCGAAACCAAAGGCTGCCGATGTCAACACCTTGCTCGGCCACCAAAGTCGCTCAGCCGCCGAGCTGCGCGTACAAGCACAATAGGGAGGGAGTCCGATGAGCCAGAACATATACCAATTTATCGATGTTGCGCGTATCGACCCACCCAAGAAGCCACTCAAAGTGCGCAAGATTGAGTTTGTCGAGATCTACGAGCCCTTCACCCAGCAACAGGCCAGCGCCCAAGCAGACCGCTGCCTCGATTGCGGTAACCCGTATTGTGAATGGAAGTGCCCAGTTCACAACTATATCCCCCAGTGGCTCAAGCTCGCCAATGAAGGCAGGATCATCGAAGCGGTTGAGCTAGCGCACCAGACCAACACCTTGCCCGAAGTCTGTGGCCGGGTCTGCCCGCAGGACCGACTGTGTGAAGGGTCTTGCACCCTGAATGATGACTTCGGTGCCGTCACTATCGGTAATGTTGAGAAATATATCACTGACAAAGCATTCGAGATGGGCTGGAAGCCGGACATGTCCCATGTCGAGTGGACCGACAAGAAGGTAGCGATCATAGGGGCTGGCCCTGCAGGCCTGTCCTGTGCTGATATCTTGGTACGCAACGGGGTCAAACCCGTGGTATTCGACCGCTATCCGGAAATTGGCGGACTGCTGACCTTCGGCATCCCGTCGTTCAAGCTGGAAAAAAAGGTGATGATCAACCGCCGTAAGGTATTCTCCGACATGGGGGTCGAGTTCCGCCTCAATACCGACGTTGGTAAAGATATCGAGCTAGCCGATTTGATTGCTGAGTATGATGCCGTATTCCTCGGTGTCGGGACCTACCAAAACATGCGAGCAGGCCTGGACAACGAAGAGGCGCCAGGTGTCTTCGATGCGCTGCCGTTCTTGGTGTCCAACACCTACCGGGTAATGGGGCTTGAGGGCGAACAACCGTTTATTGATATGGCAGGTAAAAACGTGGTGGTCCTCGGAGGGGGAGATACCGCCATGGACTGCGTCCGGACCTCGGTACGCCAGGGAGCCAACAAGGTTATCTGCGCTTACCGTCGCGATGAAGCCAATATGCCTGGCTCAAAACGTGAGGTAAAAAACGCCCGCGAGGAAGGCGTGAAATTCCAGTTCAACCTGCAGCCGACCGGTTTGGAAATCGATAGCAATGGCCATATCTGCGGCGTCAAGATGGTCAAGACGGCTCTCGGTGACCCCGATGACGCAGGCCGCCGCCGTCCAGAGCCCGTGCCGGACAGTGAGCATACCCTACCCGCCGATGCGGTTATCATGGCCTTCGGCTTCCAACCCCACGCCATGCCCTGGCTATCCGAGTTCGGGGTTGATCTCGATCAGTGGGGCCGGATCCAAGCACCTGAAAACGGGAGTTATGCCTTCCAAACCACCAACCCGAAGATTTTTGCCGGCGGTGATGCTGTCCGTGGCTCGGATTTGGTGGTAACCGCCATTGACGAAGGACGCCGCGCCGCAGATGGGATCCTCGACTACCTCAATGTGTAACTAACCGGGTTGGCAGCTTGGCATTGTGGCTGTCCACCATGTTACAATTGAGCCACTCCCACGCCCCCTCAATGGGGGCTTGTTACCAAATAAGAGACTGTATTGATGAAAATCGGCATTATCGGCGCGATGGAGCAAGAAGTTGCCATCCTTAAAGATCAACTGGCTAACTGCAACACTCACCACAAGGCAGGCTGTACTTTTTACACCGGTACACTCAATGGACATGATGTGGTTCTGCTTCAATCTGGCATCGGTAAAGTTGCTGCCGCTGTGGGTAGCGCTGTACTGCTAGAGATCTTCCAGCCAGATGTCGTGCTAAACACAGGCTCTGCCGGTGGTTTCGACAGCAGCTTGAACGTCGGTGATGTAGTGATCTCGACAGAGGTCCGTTACCACGATGCCGACGTCACGGCATTCGGTTACGAAATCGGTCAAATGGCACAACAACCAGCCGCTTTCGTATCTGATACCAAGTTGATGGACGTGGCCGAGCAAGCACTGGCAACCATGGGCGATATCCACGCAGTACGTGGCCTGATCTGCACTGGCGATGCCTTCGTCTGCTCAGCAGAAAAACAAGCCTTCATCCGTGACAACTTCCCTACAGTTATCGCAGTTGAGATGGAAGCGGCGGCGATTGCCCAGGCTTGTCACCAGTTCAACGTGCCGTTCGTGGTTGTTCGTGCAATTTCTGATGTCGCCGACAAAGAATCGCCAATGAGCTTTGAAGAGTTCCTACCGGTAGCAGCACAAAGCTCATCGGTAATGGTTGCCAAGATGGTTGACCTACTGAACCATTAAGATGACCGACGCCATTGCACTTATCGCCGGTAACAGCACCCTACTCGCTTTGTGGGGTGCACTGGCATTGCAATGGCTCTTTCCGATTCCCTCACAGCTCAGCCCATTGCAAATCTGGCGCCAGCTTGCTTTAACTCTTGCCAGCAAAGTCAATAAACCTAGTGATGCCCCGCAACAAAAGCGCTTGTCTGGCCTGCTCTCTTGGTCGCTGCTATGGCTGACCGTGTTGATTGTCCTTATTTGCCTTTACCAGTTGGTCTGGATAGATGTCACTTTCCACTTATTATTGCTGTGGGTTGCTCTGGACTGGCGCAATATGCATAAGTTCAGCAAACAGTTTGTCCACGCCTATAGCCGAGAGGACAAGCTGCAATGCCGGGCGCTGCTTGACTCCAAATTAAACCGCTATACCGGCAACCTGTCATTGCTAGGGCTGGGTAAAGCCGGCGCCGAAACCTTGTTGGTAGGATACGGGCGCTTGGTCATTGGCGTCTTGTTCTGGTACGCCCTGGCAGGCGGGATCGGGGCTATCTTGTATCGCTTAGCCGTCGAACTAAGCCGCTGCTGGTCCCCCAGCAGGCAGCAGTTCCGCCATTTTGGCCAACCGGCTACCACAGCCCTTGCCATACTGGATATTGTTCCACTTCGCCTATTTGCGCTATTTCTGATGATTGGCCACAACGGGAGAGTGGCATTGCGGGGGCTCAGACAACAAGGGGAAAGCTGGCAACTTCCCGGCCCAGGCTGGCTATTAGCGGCGACTGGCCACAAACTGTCGCTGTCACTGGGCGGCCCGGTTATTTATGATCAGATAAAAATGGAGCGGCCCAAACTGGGTGGCAAAATAGCCCCAGCAGCATTGCACCTGAGTCAAATTGATCGCCTCGCTAACCAGCGACTATGGATCTGGATTTCCGTCCAAAGCCTGCTATTGCTAATGCTACAAGGAGCTGTTTAAGTGCGATTAGCTGTTTTCTGTCTACTGTTAATTCCGGCCTTCCTCACAGCGGCCCAGCCCGTAAAAACCATCATCAGCCTGTCGCCACACACGACCGAGATGGCCTATGCTGCGGGGCTGGGTGATAAGCTCATCGCTGCCAGCGACTACAGTGACTATCCGGAAGCCGCCAGGTCCCTCGAACGAGTGGCCAACTATCGCGGTATCAAAATGGAGCGGATCGTCACCCTGCAGCCGGATCTGATCTTGGCCTGGAAAGGGGGAAACCCTACCCGCGAAATGACCAGGCTGGAACAGCTGGGCTTCAAAGTATTCTATTCCGACCCCAAGTCACTAGAAGATATTGCCAGCACCCTAGAACAGTTGGGGCAATATGCCGATTCACCCAAGCAGGCCCAGCTCAATGCCAATGACTTCCGCCAACGGCTAAACACTCTGCGTTTAGCGTATCAGAAAAAAAACACAGTCAGCTATTTCTACCAGCTCAGCAACAACCCGATGATCACCATAGCGGGTGACAACTGGCCAAGCCAAGTATTTGCCGTCTGTGGCGGGTCAAACATCTTTGCCAACAGTGCCGCAGCCTATCCGCAGATCTCAACCGAGCAGGTCATTGTCCGCCAGCCGGAGGTAATCTTCGGCACCTCGCATGCCGCAGCCGATCCTTCAGTATGGGACAATTGGCGCCAACAGTTACCCGCCGTTGAAAAACAGCACATTTTTACGGTTACATCAGACTGGCTGAACCGGCCAACTCCCCGGACAATTATGGCTGCCGAGGAGATCTGCCAGTACCTAGATCAGGTACGACAGAGCCGCTTGTAACACGCTATCAACAATCAATGTGAGTCACCTCACAAAGCGGTATCAGCGAGTTGTCAGCCAGTTTATTCGTCGTACAATCTGCGCGATCACCCTATATTCTCTGACTCAGCAGGTATCATGATGCTCATTTATGTTCTCGATATGTTCGGAACGGCCGTATTTGCCGCCTCGGGCGTATTACTGGCAGGCAGACTCCGGATGGACCCGTTCGGGGTCGTGGTGCTGGCCAGCGTCACCGCAATCGGCGGGGGGACTATCCGCGATATGGCTCTGGGGGCCACGCCTGTTTTCTGGATCACCGATACCAACTACCTCTGGGTGATTTTCATTACCTGCTTGATCAGCATGCTGGCAATTCGCCGTCCACGACAGATGCCGTGGTGGATATTGCCAGTATCCGATGCCATCGGCCTTGCGGTATTTGTGGCTATTGGTGTCGAGAAGGCACTGCGCTTCGGTGCGACACCGATGGTCGCGGTGATCATGGGCGTCATGACTGGTTGTGGCGGCGGGGTGATCCGCGATGTACTGGCCAGGGAGATCCCAATGGTATTGCGAACCGAGGTGTATGCCACTGCCTGTATCCTCGGCGGGATTATCCACACTGTGTCCCTGTCAGCAAATGTCGACAGTGCGGTTGCAACCCTAGCAGGCATTATCACCACGCTGACGATCCGCCTGGCAGCGATACGCTGGCACCTTTCACTGCCAACCTTCGCCATAAGGCATTGATATAAATAGAAACATCAAGTTAAATAGCTTATGCAATTTCACAAAAACCGTCACTCTGGCGGTTTTTTTGCCTGATCACAATGAATCAAACCATTAAGTAAGCAAATAACTTTACTTACCCAGAGGGCGAGCTACATTTAAATAAGCAAAAAACTTTATTTAACAAAGGCCTTATTTAACGAAAAGCCGAGGTGCCTATGCTCCCCTATGTAGAACATGCCAATATTACCGTCGGTAATATAGACCGCACTGTCGAATTTATCCAAACCGCCCTACCGTCATTCGCCATCCGCCATTGCGGCCAAGGCGATCTCTACCGCTGGTGCCATATCGGTACCGAACTAAGCTACCTTGCCCTGCAGGAAGTTGTCGAACGAGAGTCAGTCGATCGCACACCGTACCGAGACAGTGGCATTAATCATATTGGTTTGGTGACTGATGATATCGAAAGTGTCAAAGCACGCTTACTGGCCGCCGGGTATAAAGAAAATGAGATGGAGACGTCGCACCCTTGGCGAAAGCGCATTTATTTTTGGGATCCCAATGGGATAGAGTGGGAGTTCATTGAATACCTGAGCCAGGATGACACTCAGCGTAACGACTATAGCATATAGGCTATTGGCTATTGGCTATTGGCTATTGGCTATTGGCTATTGGCTATTGGCAGTTTGATCAAAAAAGGCGCCTGAGGCGCCTTTTTAATATGGGTTCGTGTAGACCTTGATTACTTCAGGGTTACACGGGCAAACTTACGCTTACCAACCTGGTAAACCGCAGTACCAGCCGCTGGAACCAGCTTGGTATCTTCAACCTTGTCGCCATCGATTTTCGCTGCACCCTGACGGATCATACGCATCGCATCAGACGTGGAGTTAACCAAGCCCGCATCTTTCAACAGGTTACCAATTGCAATACCAGCTTCGAATTCGAACTCTGGCATTTCCTCTGGCATCGCACCTTTCTGGAAACGGTTGATGAACTCTTGCTCGGCAGCATCAGCATCAGCTTCGCTGTGGAAGCGGGCAATGATTTCTTTCGCCAGCAAGATCTTCACATCACGTGGGTTCTTGCCACTAGCAATATCCGCTTGGAACTGGTCAATTTCTGCCAGCGGGCGGAAAGACAGACATTCGAAATAGTTCCACATCAGATCATCAGAAATCGACATGATTTTACCGAACATCTCGCTAGGTACATCCGTCACACCAATGTAGTTATGTGCTGACTTGGACATCTTTTTAACGCCATCCAGACCCACCAATAGTGGCATGGTCAGAACAACTTGCGGCTTTTGGCCATTGGCTTTCTGCAGCTCACGACCCATCAGCAGGTTGAACTTCTGATCAGTACCACCCAGCTCAACATCGGTCTCCATCGCGACGGAGTCATAGCCCTGAAGCAATGGGTACATGAACTCGTGAATCGCAATAGGACGGCCTTCGTTGTAGCGCTTTTTGAAGTCATCACGCTCAAGCATACGGGCAACAGTTTGGTTTGCAGCCAGACGGATCATACCTTCCGCGCCTAGCTCAGACAGCCAGCTCGAGTTAAATTCAATCTTGGTCTTGGCCGGATCCAAAATTTTGAATACCTGCTCTTTGTAAGTTTCAGCGTTACGCAGAACGTCTTCGCGAGTTAGCGGTGGGCGGGTAGTATTTTTGCCTGTTGGATCACCTACCATACCGGTGAAGTCACCGATCAGGAACGTGACATCATGGCCTAGCTCCTGGAACGTGCGCAGTTTATTCAGGATCACGGTGTGACCCAAGTGAATATCCGGTGCAGTTGGATCGGCACCCAGTTTGATTCGTAGAGGACGGTTCTCTTTCAGCTTGGCAATCAGCTCCTCTTCCGGAATCAACTCATCCACACCACGCTTAATCTCAGCTAAAGCTTGTTCAATGCTGGCCATTCTTGTTCGCTCCCACAGAATTGGCAAAAAAGTAATAATCCTCAATCTTACTTGAATAGCGATGTTATTTGAAACCAGTTAGACTAAGGGGTGTCTTATTTTTTACGAAATAGCAAAAAAACACCACATGCAAGTACCGATACTCCGCCAGTTGCCAAAGATGCACCAAACTCTTATCACCGTGATCAGCGCGCTGCTCGTGGTGTTACTATTATGGCCGAGTTCAGAAAGCAGCGGCCACCCCGAGCGAAAATTCGAAATAGGTAAACTCTACCCGCTCGAGATCTCCCTCGATACTAATCAGCTGCGACCTATGGCGAGCGACGAAAAGCCAGCTATCCCGGCACTGAGATGGAAAGAGCACGAAGTGCAGTCTGGCGAAAGCCTCGCGGTGGTATTTAATAAGGTTGGCCTGTCTCCAGCGACACTTTACCACTTGGTCAATGCCGACGAGGGCACCAAGAGCTTAACGACCCTACGTCCGGGCGACAAACTGCGTTTCGGTTTTGACGAAGACAACCAGCTCGTTCAGCTGATCCAGCCGAAAAGTGCGACCGATAGCTTGGTGATCACCCGCACCGCTGACACCTTCTACTCGAATAAAGAGATCAAGGACGTCGACCTACAGATCAATTTTGCTCAGGCCGTGATCACTTCCAGCTTCTGGAATGCCGCCGACAAAGCCGGGCTAACCGCCAACCAAATAATGGAAATTGCCGGGATCTTCGGTTGGGATATCGACTTTGCCTTGGACATACGCTCCGGTGATACTTTCTCGGTACTCTTTGAAGAGCGCTTAGTTGAAGGTGAACCAATTGGCCGGGGCAACATTCTGGCTGCGACCTTCACCAACCTAGGTCAAACATTCACAGCGATTCGCAGCGAAGACGGTCAGTACTATAACGAAAAAGGACAGGCAATGCGCAAGGCCTTCCTACGCTCGCCAATCAATTTCCGTTACGTCAGTTCGAACTTCAACCCTAATCGTCTCCACCCGGTAACCGGGCAAGTTCGCGCCCACCGCGGTACTGACTACGTCGCCCCGGTCGGCACCCCGATTTGGGCGGCAGGCGATGGGGTAGTGATGCAATCGAGCTACAACAAATTCAATGGTAACTATGTATTCATCCGCCATAGCTCTACCTACATCACCAAGTACCTGCACCTGACCAAACGTAAAGTCAAAACCGGCCAGCGTGTCAAGCAGGGACAAACCATCGGTACCTTGGGCAGTACCGGCCGCGTGACTGGTGCCCACCTGCATTATGAATTCTTGGTCAACGGTGTACACAAAAATCCGAGAACGGTAAAACTGCCTCAGGCCCGCTCACTGAGCGGCAAGGAAAAGTCCCAATTCCAGAAATTTGCCAAAGAACGTATGGCGCAGCTGAACCACTTCAGCCAGTTTATTGCCGACAACAGTCCGCTGCTAGGCAACCGCACCTAACCGGTTGTGGCTGAGATCCACATTACCCAATAAAAAAAACCGCTCCAATAGGAGCGGCTTTCTAATCGCCATTTTTCAGCTATTACTCAAGCAGCATTACTGCTTCAAGCGCAATTAAACGCTGAACGATGCACCGCAACCACAAGTGGTTGTCGCGTTCGGGTTGTTCACGAAGAAACGGGAACCTTCCAGCCCTTCCGTGTAATCAACCGTGCCACCGATCAGGTACTGCAGGCTCATCGGGTCAACAACCAGTGTGACTCCGCTATTTTCAATCGTGGTATCGCCTTCATTGACTTTTTCGTCAAATGTGAAGCCGTATTGGAAACCACTGCAACCACCGCCGGTGATGTAAACACGCAGCTTCAGCTCCGGGTTTTCTTCCTCGGCAATAAGCGCTTTCACTTTATTTGCTGCAACATCGGAAAAACTCAGCGGCAGATTAGCATCGCTCATTTAAAACCTCTCAATACTTTCGGTTATGCCCGCCATTATCTAATACCTGACTATCTCGTTCAAGTATTGACCACCGTAGACTGCTCTCGTTGAGCCTTTTTTTCCTTTTCTATAGTCCGATGCAGAAGTTGGGAGTAAATGGGTTGACCACCCAATACCTGTGCCAGCATCGTTGCCCCAAGGGTCGTAATAATTAATGGCAAGATCAAATCGTAGTTATTGGTCATTTCGATCACCAACAAAATCCCGGTGATCGGGGCCCGGACGGTAGCGGCAAACAACGCGCCCATGCCGGCAATCGCAAACATACCCGGCTGAAGACCGAGATCCGGAAATAAATGCTGGGCGATAGCGCCAAAGAAAGTACCAAACAAGGTGCCCAAAGCTAGCATCGGAGCGAAGATCCCACCGGGCGCCCCAGAGCCAAAACACAGCAACGTGGTTGCCACTCGAGCCAGAAATAGAATCAACAGTACACTGATCCCGTACTCACCATTTGTCGCACTGGGGATCAAGCTGATCCCTCCTCCGGTCAACTCCGGGACATAAAGCAACAGTAAACCGAATGTTCCGCCGAGCAAGGTACCGGTTAGTAAATAGCGGCGACGATCATTACAATGGATACGGGCAAACATATCTTGGCTCAGGGTGATTAGCTTATTGAAAGTCACACCGAAAATGCCGAAGGCCATCCCGAGCAACAAAAACAACCACAGCGAACGCAGCAACGGTGCATCGTATTGCGGCATGGTGATCACAGCTTGCTGGCCAGAAATACTGCGGAACACAATATTGGCCACAATGGCCGAGATCATCACACACTTAATCGAAATCAGACTGTAGCGAAATTGCGGCCGCATTTCCTCAACCACGAACATAATGGCAGCCAACGGTGCATTGAACGCCGCGGCCAGGCCGCCTGCGGCGCCCGAGGCCAATAGTGCATGGCGGCCTTCTTTATCTTTAAGTCGGAATAAGTCTGACACCATCCGACCTATGTTCCCCCCCATCTGTACCGATGGCCCTTCCCGGCCCAGCACCATACCCGAACCCAGCGCCCCCAGACCACCAATGAACTTAACCGGTAATACCCGCCACCAGCGTACCGGCCGAATGTCATCCATCGCCCCTTCGATCTCCGGGATCCCCGATCCTGCCGCCTCCGGCGCAAACCGGTGGACAAGGAAATAGCCCACCAAAGCCAGTAGGGCGCTGATCAGAAACGCTGACAACCACAGCGGCAGCATACCGCTGATCTCATGGCGCAGCCATTCTGTGCGCTGCTCCGACACCCAGTGCACCGCAATTTCAAACAAGGTCGATAATAAGCCCGCCCCCAGCCCCACCAGCGCAGAAAGGAAAAGGACGGATACAGGGGTTTTGTCACGCGATAAAAAGCGCCGTACCAGCCCGCTAGGTTGCAGTCTTTCAGGCGCAGGAGTACCTTGGTTTTTCTCTGTCATCAAAAATGCCGTAATCGTGAAATCATCCCGGAGCCGGGGGAGCGTTAGAAAGGGGCGCTCTAAAATATGGGGAAGGCGCCTCAAACTAGCATAGCTGACCGATTGTTTTTTTTACATATTCAATGTTGGAAACTAGCTTTGCAGTGATGCACAGCACTTTTATCCCCCCACCAGCCTTGCGCCAGATCAGAGTTCCTGCGCCACCAATTGAAAGCCCTACAGAGCCTAGGTACAATGCCGACAGTTCAAATAGGACAACCTTCAATAACAGGACATCATAATGAGCAAGTCAGCTGATTTATTTGCCAAAGCACAACAGACCATCCCGGGTGGCGTTAACTCACCAGTTCGTGCCTTTGCAGGGGTAGGCGGCAGCCCGCTATTTATCGAGCGCGCAGACGGCGCCTATATCTTCGATGCCGATGGCAAAGCCTATATTGACTATGTTGGCTCATGGGGTCCGATGATTCTTGGTCATAACCATGTCGCGATCCGCGATGCGGTGATCAAGGCAGCACAGCAAGGCCTGAGCTTTGGTGCGCCAACCGAGATGGAAATCACCATGGCAGAGATGGTGTCCCAACTAGTTCCATCTATGGAAATGGTTCGTATGGTGAGCTCGGGTACCGAAGCAACCATGAGCGCCATCCGTCTGGCCCGTGGCTTCACCAACCGCGATAAGATCATCAAGTTCGAAGGTTGCTACCACGGCCACGCAGACTGCCTATTGGTAAAAGCAGGCTCTGGTGCGCTGACACTGGGTCAGCCAAGCTCTCCAGGTGTACCGGCTGATTTTGCCAAGCACACCCTGACTTGTACCTTCAACAACCTAGACTCAGTACGCGAAGCTTTTGTCGAGAATCCAGAACAAATCGCTTGTATCATTGTTGAACCAGTCGCTGGCAACATGAACTGTATCCCACCGGTACCGGGTTTCCTTGAAGGCCTACGTGAGATCTGTGACGAGTTTGGCGCGCTATTGATCCTTGATGAAGTGATGACGGGCTTCCGTGTTTCACACGGCGGTGCCCAGGGTTACTACAACATCAAACCGGACCTAACCACGCTGGGTAAAGTCATCGGCGGCGGTATGCCAGTCGGTGCTTTCGGCGGACGTCGTGAAGTGATGAAATATGTCGCCCCGACAGGCCCGGTTTACCAAGCGGGTACACTGTCTGGTAACCCTGTTGCTATGGCTGCAGGTCACGCCTGCCTAACCGTTCTAACTCAAGAAGGCCATGAACAACAGCTTGCCAACACCACCCAGCGCCTAGCGGAAGGCTTCCAGGCACTGGCTGACAAATACGGTATCCCGCTGAACACCAATCAAGTGGGTGCGATGTTCGGTTTCTTCTTTACCGATCAGGACGCAGTGAACTGCTATGACGATGTAGCCAAATGTGATGTCGAGCGTTTCAAACGTTTCTTTAACCTGATGCTGGAGAAAGGTGTTTACCTAGCCCCATCAGCATTCGAAGCCTGCTTTACTTCCCTAGCCCACGGTGACAAGGAAATTGAAGCTACGCTAAGTGCAGCTGAGTATGCCTTCAAGACCTTGGCAGAAGAAGCTGCTGCGTAATTCACAGTAAGCATAAATACTGCCAGCGACCATAGACACAAGCCGCTTTCTGAGCGGCTTGTTGCTTCCTCGACAATGACTACTGCCAAAAGAATAATGCTAGCAGTATCAGTGCCAGCAACACCCAAGCAGCGAATGGAGCCCGCCGTTTTTTCTTGGTCTCACAGCCACAATCACAACACCCCATAGACACGCTTCCCCGCTTGTAAAATCAGACAGATATTATCACCAATATGATTGCTATACAGGCAATGTGGTGCAATCATAATACCCAAACTGCAACAACAACAGCCCCACTAAAACAATCAAAAAGGGATATACAGTGCCCAAACCATTCAAAATTGAATCGCGCCACTGGATGCTTGTCGCCGCGTTGGCTATGGCCGCCTACGCCAGTTATACATTGATAGAACCCTATATCGGCCCTATCGTGATGGCTTTTATTATTTCACTGCTTTATTACCCACTGCATGAAAAGCTGGACAGGGTGATGCCTCGTTCGCCCAATCTGTCATCGGTACTGTCTTGTACCTTGCTGACTTTTATCATCGTGATCCCAATGCTGGTGGTATTCAGCTCAATCATCCATCAGGGCACCACCTTTTCCAAGGAAAGCTATACGTGGCTGACCTCCGGTGGCGTTCAGGAAGTCTTGGCCCATCCCTATGTGGTCAAGTTACTTACCCTTGTTGAAAAATACTCACCGTTCGAGCCGGTCGATACCCAGGTAATGGTCCAGAAAATAGCAGCAGCCTCATCAAAGTTTGGCGCCCAATTGCTCAATGTCAGCGCCCGCTTACTAGGTGATGCCACCAATTTCCTGATCAACTTTATGCTGATGCTGTTTGTCTTGTTCTTCCTGCTCCGCGACCATGACAAGATAGTTCAGACTATCCGCCATGTACTGCCACTGTCACGCAGCCAGGAAGATGCAGTACTCAATGAAGTCGAGCAAGTGGCCAAGTCCGCGGTATTAGGCTCTTTCCTAACCGCCCTTGCCCAAGGCTTTGCCGGTGGTTTCGCCATGTGGATGGCGGGCTTCCAGGGGTTATTCTGGGGTTCGATGATGGCTTTCGCCTCGTTGATCCCTGTGGTCGGCACCGCGCTGATCTGGCTACCGGCCAGTATTTACCTACTGCTAATAGGTCAGTGGGAGTGGGCTGTATTCCTGATTGGCTGGGGCGCCATCGTGGTTGGCTCAATCGACAATTTCCTGCGCCCACTACTGATGCAGGGCAGCTCAGGCATGAGTACACTGTTGATCTTTTTCTCTATCATTGGAGGTTTGCATATGTTTGGTTTAATCGGTCTGATCTACGGTCCGATCATCTTTGCCGTCACCTTGGTACTGTTCAAGCTCTATGAGGCCGAATTCCAAGACTTCCTGCACAACCAAGACCAGCACTAACCTATTTGGCTGGGGCGATAGCCCCAGCTCGCTTTTCTTATGAGTGAATTTGTGGAACAATTCGCGCCCCAACACTGCTTTCATCCATTCTTGAGGTCGTTATGTCATACAGTGCTGCCAGTCAGGTTGCTGCCCGCCAATTGGAATTTTTTGAAAACCGCAAGGTTTTGGTGGCCGGTGAGCTAGCCGACACTTTTCCCGTCGAGCTATCGCAAACCGCCTCGTCGGTAACGATCTTCACCACCAATTTCGGCTACGCCCGCCGCATGTCAGCTCACACTGCCATTCGAACCGTTTTCGGTGCAGAGTTCAGCGACGATGCCGACATCGACATGATCCTATTGTATTGGCCGAAAGCCAAAGCCGAAGCCGAATACCTACTGGCCATGTTGTTGGCAAAGTTTGGGCCGGAAACTGAAATCTGTGTGGTGGGCGAAAATCGCAGTGGTGTTCGTAGTATCGAAAAGATGTTCGCTTCATATGGTGCGGTAACCAAGTATGACTCGGCTCGCCGCTGCAGCTTTTACTGGGGACGGTGTGAACAAGCGCCATCAACATTCGAAATTAAAGATTGGTTCCGCAGCTATCCGCTGTCAATTGCAGGCACCGAACTAACCATCCGCTCGCTGCCGGGCGTATTCAGCCACGGTGAATTTGACCAGGGCTCAAAGCTATTGCTGGAAACCCTGCCGTCACTGCGTGGCCGCGTTCTGGACTTCGGTTGTGGTGCCGGGGTCATTGGTGCCGTGATGAAAACAAAGAACCCGTCTATCGAGCTGGAACTGTGTGATATCAGCGCCCTGGCCATTGCGTCAGCCGAGGAGACCTTCCGGGTCAACCAGCTCGAAGCCACCTTTACTGCAACTGACGTTTTTGCAGCGCTGAAAGGCCCTTACGACTATTTGATCAGCAACCCGCCGTTCCATGCCGGGCTGAAGACCTTCTATGCGGCCACCGAAGACTTTATCGCCAAGGCACCACAGTACCTTCGCCAAGATGGTCAATTGATCATTGTTGCCAACAGCTTCCTCCGTTACCCGCCGCTAATCGAAGAAAGTTTGGGTAACTGCGAAACAACAGCTAAAAACAACAAGTTCAGCATTTACGCCGCAAAAAAATAACCGACTAAGGCCGGGGCTTCCCCCGGCCATTGACCACATTAACTTACACACCTGTATATTTAGGACAATAACCACCCCATTTCTGACGTCATAAACGTCAAATCTGTGTGTCGGAACACGCTTCCACATCCACTTTCTTGCCTCTAAAAAAAAACACAGTATAACTGGCAGTTATGGTGTTCAATCCGCACTAGCGACCCGTTAATTTTGTCAATTACCGGTAAAGCACCAACATCCAGTTCAACATCTATATATCAAGGGCATACCTTGATTGCAGCTTTGTATCACAAGTAATTTCAGGCACCGGAATGCAGCAGAGTACCCGTTTCAAGCGGCTCAAACACACCTTGATGCTGGCTTTTTTAGTATTGAGTATTACCCCGTTAATACTGTCGGCCCTATTCTTTCTCCATTCACATACCAAAGATCTGGCCGAACAAAGTACCAACCACCTTGCCTCCCTTCTCGACAATAAAAAGAAACAGCTCAACAACTTCTTTGTTGCTCGGGAATCTGAGGTACAAAGCTTTGCCCGCTCAGAGCTGGCCAACGCCAGTGGTGGTCGCTTTTATGGCCTCGTCGGCGCCTACCACCAGCTCGGGGACATCTCGGAAGTTCTAGACACTACAGGCAGAAGCCGATACTACACCGAAACTCTGGCCAACAAATCACTCGGCGAGCAAAGTACCGGCAACTATGTCGGCCACGAACGCTACCGGCTGATGTACAAGCGCTACAACTGGGCTTACGAAGAATACCTAAAGCGATCCAATTTCAGTGATATTCTACTGGTCGACATCAACGGCAACATTGTCTATGCAGCCAACAACCCGGATATCTTCGGTATCAATCTGCCTCAGGCTTCGCAAACCTACCCGGCGCTGAGTCAGACATTTTCAGCGATCCAGCAAAAAACTGAACGCGCCCAAGACATGGCCGACCAAGTACCAGTGGCCTTTACTGATTTCAGCCCAGCACAAGGTGAAGAAACTCTCTCAGCCTGGTTCGCCGCTCCAATCATCCAGCAGGGCTATTTGCACAGCTACGTGTTGTTCAAGTTAAGCAACCAGTCAATCCAAGACTTCCTCAGCGATACCGGCAATAATTCCTATTCGGTACAAACCCTTCTGGTTGGCCAAGATCACCATTCCCGACTACCTACCTCCGATGACGACCCTGCGTCTTTCTCCAGTAACAGTATCAACCGGGCTCTAGAAGGAGACAGCGGGGTCGGTAGCTTTGCCAACTTCAATGGTGTACCAGTCCTTAGTGCCTTTGCCCCGCTTACCATTTTGGATAGCCCATGGGCACTGGTCGTCGAACTGCCCGAGGAAGAAGCGTTTGCCAGGATCCGTCAGCTGGAGGTCATTTTCTTTGTCGCCATGCTAACGGCTATCGTGCTGGTGATCATCGCCTCGCATTGGCTGTCGAATTCCATCACAGCTCCCCTGCTCCGGTTAACCTGGGCAGCTGAACAAGTCTCGGCCGGGGATATGGATCAAAAAATCGAAGGGACCGAACGTTGTGACGAAATAGGTCGTCTGGCGGTAAGCTTCGCCCGGATGCAGTCATCCGTCAGGGAAAAAATGAGCCTGATCCGCCAACAAAACAATGAGCTGGAGCAAAACCTCCAAATCATCCAGCAAAAAAACAAAGAGCTGCAAACCGCCGATAAGCTCAAAGATGAATTCCTGGCCACCACCTCACACGAACTGCGCACCCCGCTGCATGGTATGGTGGGTATCGCAGAATCACTGCTGGCAGGGGCCAACGGCCCGGTCCAGCACTCACAACGCCGACAGCTTGAAATCATGATCAACAGCGGCCAGCGGTTGACTAACTTGGTCGATGACCTGCTCGACTACCACAAGATGCGATACGGAGATCTTGATATCCAGAAGCAAGCGGTGGATGTCGCCTCTGCCGCCAGGCTGGTACTTGAACTCTCGAGCCACCTGCTTGGCAGCAAACCGGTTCGGATCATCAATCAAATCCCCAATGATTTGCCGTTGGTACAAGGGGATGAGCAGCGAATGGAGCAAGTCCTCTATAACTTGGTCGGTAATGCCATCAAATATACCTCTGAAGGAAAAATCATCCTGTCTGCGACTATGCTGGAGTCCCAGATCCGGATTCAGGTAGTTGATACCGGCCAAGGGATCCCTGCCGAACAGCTAGAGCATATTTTCGAGCCGCTGATCCAAGCCAACACCCAATCAGGTAACTACCGCCAAGGCTCAGGCCTGGGCCTGTCGATCAGCCGCCAGCTTATTGCACTAATGGGTGGACGGCTTTATGTCAGTAGCCAACCGATGATTGGCACCACATTCAGCTTCACACTGAACCTGGCATCCGACAGCGATATTGCCAGCAGAGAAGTGTCCAATCGCAACAACCACTTCCAAATCCCATCACCAGAAACATACGCCTGTGAACTGGAAGAGATTGAAGAGAGCCCTGATGGCGATCTACTCCTCATTGTCGACGATGAGCCAGTGAACCTGCAGGTTCTCCATAACTTTCTCCGCCTGGAAGGATACCGGGTGATCACCGCAGAAAGTGGCCCGCAAGCCCTGACGCTAGTTGAAAGCCACCAACCGGCATTGATGCTGCTGGATATCATGATGCCCGAAATGTCAGGCTACGAGGTCTGTGAGCAACTGCGGCAGCGCTACAGTATGCTGGAGCTGCCGATCATTATGCTCTCGGCGCTTGGACAAGTGCAGGATAGGATCCGCGGATTTGAATCCGGGGCTAATGACTACCTGACCAAACCCTTCAACAAAGAAGAGCTGACCGCCCGTATTGGTGCCCACCTCAAGGCAGGACAAACCGAGCGACAACAACAAGAGAACCAACGTCTTGCTGAAGAGATCGAGCGTAGGGAACAAGTGGAGAATAGCCTATTGGAAACCCAGAACCGCCTACTTGGCTTGCTTGAGTCCTCCAATGAAGCCATTCTCTGCGTTCAAAGTGGAGGGCGTATTCGCTATGCTAACACCGCTGCTGGCAAGCTTTTCAATCGCTCTCCGGAGCAAGTGGAACGCCACCATATCGAAGATATTCTGGCCACCCACCTCCCCCAGGATATCAGCCGAAGCCACCACTTCCATGGCAGCTTGATGTTCAAGGTTGGCGACAGCCTAATATCACTTGATACCGATGTCATTAACCTGCCAGAAGAGTCGGGACTGCAGCGGATGTTTATCTTTGATAATCAGGGCCAAACCAGCAGCCACCGAATAGAAGTGCTCGAAAATGCCGTCGACGTCCTGTCAGGCTTTGCTTTCAACCGCAATAAGGATAATTTACAAAAGCTACGCCACCTCGGTGACGAGTTCTGCTCACTGGCCGATAAGCTGGAAGGCAATAACAACGGCAAGAGCAAGAATGACGCCTTGCGTGAATTGTTAGTCGAAATCATGAAGGTAACCCTGGCACAGTGGGAAGAGTCAACCCAGAAAACCAAGTTTGAACTGGCTGAAGAAAGTGGCCTGTGGCGGGTATACCTCGACCGCAGCACCCTGCAAACCCGCACATTAGATAAATACCTGCACTTGGAAACACTACCGAAAACGCCGCGCTGGCGAACCGTGCTCAGTACCATTGACTTTGTCTTGGAGCGCAGCCCTCGCAATACCGCTGCTTATAAAGACCTGCTGACAATGAAAGAGCAACTGCAGCATATCATCAACCAGTAGTAATACCTGAACGTGTAAAGCCTGCCTCGGGCAGGCTTTTTTTTGCCTCAAATTATCCCTCTAAAAACGCAAAAAAAGCGATATTCAGCGGTGATACACTGGCCAAAAACTCCGCAAAAATCGCCTTAGGCCAGGCTAATCCCCCCTGTTTTACCGAAAAGTTTCGGTTTATGAGAAGGTTATCACAACAAACTCAACCCATAAATTTTCCGCACGTAATTAAGGGGGGATTTTAACTCCGTTACATAACCCATCGAAATTTAAACACATAAGCACCTGATTTAAAGCAATTAAATAATAATGAATAAATTTATCAGTATGAAACGCCGATAGGTAAATTGCGATCTTAAGCACACGTAATAGATAGGCAAGCGTTAGATCACAGTCCGTTATTAACGTTTTTTACGGAAGATTAAACGAATTTAACGTTTTTGACGGGCAGCCTGATTGACCGTTTTGCCAATCAGGAGTTTCCTTAAGGCACACAGAGCCTGCAAGGCCATTTGTTCGAGTGCGTTACTCAGCTTGAATAAAGCAGGTTCTTCCTCCCCGTAGGTACGGGTTTTTGTCCATAAGTGAAACTAAAAGCAAAGAGTAAGGAACAGCTATGCTTGCCAATATAAAGAAAACTCAGTTAGCGCTAGCCGTTGTCGCAGCCGCGTCAACCATGTTAGCCGCCCCGATGGTGACTGCTGCAGAGCGCAGTGAACTAACCATTGTTTCTAAATTCTATCCAACTTTTGTACGTAACTTTAACCCTTACCTACAGACTCAATTGGACACCTCCTATGACTTCTTGTTCGAGCCATTGGTGGTATTTAATGAGCTAAAAGGTAACGAACCTGTTATGCGTTTAGCGAAAGACTATTACATGTCTGACGACCTGATGCAGGTGACCTTTGAAATTCGTGATGGCGTAAAATGGTCTGACGGCAAAACGTTCTCTGCTAAAGATGTTGCATATAGCTTTGAATTGCTGAAAAAGAACCCAGAGCTAGACCGCACGGGTATCAATGCCCGCCTGAAAGACGTCGAAGCGAAAGGCAACAAGGTGATCTTCAGTCTGGCAGAAGCTAACTCCAACGTTCCTTACTTGATTTCCAAAGTAGCGATCGTTCCACAGCACATCTGGAGCAAAGTAGAGGATCCAACGCGCTTCACCAACGAGAACCCTGTAGGTACCGGTCCGTTTACTGAAATTGACACCTTCACACCTCAACTATACACCCAGTGCCGCAACCCTAACTACTGGGATAACGATAACCTAGAGGTTGACTGCCTACGCGTACCACAGGTTGGCGGTAACGATCAGTTCCTTGGTCAAGTACTAAGCGGCCAGTTTGACTGGACATACGCTTTCATTCCAGATGTCGACAGCACATACGCAGCAGCAAGCCCAGATAACAAGTACTGGTATCCTGCCGGCGGTTCGCAAGCATTCGTGATGAACTACAATTCGCCAAAAGAAGGCAACCACGAAGCAATCAACAACATTGATTTCCGCCGTGCCTTCTCTATGGCTATCGACCGTGAAACTATCATCGATATCGCCTTCTACGGCGGCGGTGTTGTGAACGACTACGCGTCAGGTCTAGGCCAGGCATTTGCTTCATGGTCTGATAACGCTGTGTACGAAAAGTACAAGCCATACATGACCTACAATGTCGCCAATGCTAAAGCACTACTCAAAAAAGCAGGCTTCAAAGATACCAATGGCGACGGCTTTGTCGAAACGCCGACAGGCAAGAACATCGAACTATCGATTCAGTCACCAAACGGCTGGACAGATTTCAACAATACGGTTCAGTTAAGTGTTGAAATGCTTCAAGAAGTGGGTATCAATGCCAAGGCTAGCACACCTGACTTCTCGGTCTACAACCAAGCAATGCTAGATGCAACATATGATGTCGCATACACCAACTACTTCCACGGTGCGGATCCATACACATACTGGGATAGTGCATACCACTCTCGCTTCCAGGCAAACGAAGGCATGCCTCGTTTCGCCCTGCACTACTGGAATAACGAGAAACTGGATAACCTGTTAGCTGGATTCTACAAAACAGCTGACCGCGACGAGCAGGTGAAGATGGCTCACGCTATCCAGAAGATCATTGCCGAGAATCAGGTAACGATCCCAGTGATGTCAGGAGCTTACACCTCTCAGTACAACACAGCACGCTTTACTGGTTGGTGGAACGAGAGCAATCCGAAAGGACGTCCAATGCCAATCACCAACACCCAAGAGCGTTTACTGCAAGTGCTTGACCTAAAACCTAAATCGTAATTTTCGCAATTTGCGGTGCGCACCTTGCGCACCGCCCCTTCAACCTTCCCCTTAGAAATAACGATGGCCAGTGGTCAGGGAAGAGTGTGTCTGAAATCTGGTTGAAGAAGCTGGATATTTTAAGGTGTGAGTTATGGGATTTTTTGTACGAAGACTTAGTTTTTATTTTATTGCGCTCCTGTTCGCAATAACAATTAACTTTATCATTCCCCGGGCAATGCCGGGTGATCCGGTCACCATGATGTTTGCCAATGCGGCAGTTCAAGTGACCCCTGAACGTATTGCTGCGATGAAAGAGCTATTGGGCTTTGTCGACGGCCCGATGTACCAGCAGTACTTTATCTACGTCAAAGGTATCCTGTCATGGGACTTAGGGATATCAATCCAAACCTACCCGCAGACCGTTAACGAAATGCTGGGCAATGCCGTTGGCTGGTCGCTGTTCCTAGCCGGTACCGCTGTGATCTTAGCTTTCTGTCTAGGTTCAACATTGGGAATTTTTGCAGCCTGGAAGCGCGGCAGCAAATACGACGCCTTCATTTCACCGGGTATGTTGGTTGTACAGGCAGTGCCGCCCGTAGTCGTTGCCATGTTGGTACTCTACACCTTTGCGATCGGGACCAAATGGTTCCCGTCGACTTACGCCTATACCCCAGGAAGAACGCCTGACTGGACCAGTTGGGACTTCTACTTAGATGTGGGTTACCACGCCGTGCTTCCACTGTTCTGTGCCACGATCATCCAGATTGGCGGCTTCCTGATCAATATGCGTAACAACATGATCAACCTGCTAAATGAAGACTATATCACGATGGCAAAAGGTAAGGGCCTGAGTGAAAACCGCATAGTCTTCAAGTACGCTGCCCGGAACGCCATGCTGCCAAGTGTCACCGCCCTGTCGATGGCTATCGGTATGGCCATTGGCGGACAGCTGATCATCGAAATGATCTTCAACTACCCAGGCCTTGGCACCGTATTGCTAAACGCTATTAATCAACGCGACTATCAAGTACTGCAAGGCCAGCTGCTGATCATGACTATGTTCATGCTGTTCTTCAACTTTATGGCCGACATTCTTATTGTTGCTCTGGATCCGCGCCTGCGTAAGGGAGGCAAATAATCATGAATGGACTCATCAAGCTACTTTCCAGTAATACTAAGGCCCTGTTTGGCCTGATCGTTATCGCCACCTTTCTTTTTGGTGCGATATTTGCCCCAGTCATCACTGATTATGCACCGGACAAGCGCACCGGTAACCCGCACGAATACCCAGCTTTTGTCGTAAAGGCAGCCCAAAATAACCCTGACGGCTGGGTTGCCACAAACCTGGCTGACAGCAAACGTACCCTGCGCATGTCAAAGGATGCGGACCACGTCCTCGGCACAACCCGTATGGGCCGTGATGTCTGGTCGCAGGTGGTTTACGGTGCCCGTACCTCACTCGCCGTAGGCTTCGGTGCCGGTATTATGGTGTGCTTTTTAGCAACCGTCATTGGGGTTTCTGCTGGTTACTTCGGTGGTCGGGTCGATGACATCCTGTCGGCAGCTATGAACATCATGTTGGTGATCCCCCAGCTACCGCTGCTGTTCGTGATTGCCGCCTTTATTGGCCAAGCCGGACCGCTGACTATCGCCATCGTGATCGGGATGACCTCATGGGCATGGGGTGCCCGTGTCGTCAGGGCGCAGACACTCTCCTTGCGTGAAAAAGAATTCGTCAAGGCTGCAGAAGTGCTGGGGGAGTCTTCAGCTCGCATTATCTTTGTCGAAATTCTTCCGAACCTGATTTCCATTGTCGGTGCAAGCTTCATCGGTTCCGTCATGCTCGCCATTATGATGGAGGCTACGCTGTCGTTTCTTGGCCTTGGCAACCCGAACTCCATCAGCTGGGGCATCATGCTCTACAACGTACAAACCTCGTCATCCATGCTAGTCGGCGCTTGGTGGGAACTATTGGCACCGTGTCTGGCCCTGACATTCATAGCTATCGGCCTGGCAATGCTGAACTTCGCCGTTGATGAAATCGCCAACCCGCAGCTGCGCTCGCACAAAGGCATGCGCCGTTGGAAAAACATGGCAAAAGAAAACCAGAAAGCTGAGGCAACTATCACACCTCAGCCAGCCCTTGAAGGGGGAGAGAAATAATGAGCAACCCACAAATTTCTATCCGCAACCTGTGTGTTGACTACATTACCGATGCCGGTGATGTACGCGCAGTAAACAACGTCAGCTTTGATATCGGCAAAGGCGAGATCTTTGGCCTGGCAGGCGAATCGGGCTGTGGTAAATCCACCGTTGCCTTCTCCTTGATGCGCCTGCATAAGCCGCCAGCATTCATTACCGGTGGCGAGGTTATCTTCGACGGTCATGGCGACATTCTGAAATTCAACGAAGCGCAGATGTCCGCCTTCCGCTGGAGTGAGATCTCGATGGTGTTTCAAAGTGCGATGAACGCCCTGAACCCGGTCCTAACGCTGGAAGAGCAGTTCTGTGATGTGATCATGCGCCATACCGCTATGACCCGCCAGCAGGCAGTTCGCCGAGCAGAAGGTCTATTGGAAATCGTGGACATTCACCCAAGCCGATTGCGTGACTTCCCGCACCAGTTCTCCGGTGGTATGCGCCAACGCCTGGTCATAGCCATTGCTTTGGCTCTGAATCCGAAGATGATCATCATGGATGAGCCGACCACGGCCCTCGATGTGGTGGTACAGCGTGAGATCCTGCAGAAGATCTACGCCCTGAAAGAAGAGTTTGGCTTTTCCATCCTGTTCATTACCCATGATCTGTCGTTGATGGTCGAGTTCTCCGATCGTATCGGCATCATGTATTCCGGTGAGTTGGTTGAGGTCGCGCCATCCAAGCAGATCCTCGAAGACCCTTTCCATCCTTATACCGAAGGACTGGGGAGCTCTTTCCCTCCACTGACCGGACCAAAACCCCGCCTGAAAGGGATCCCAGGCAACCCGCTCAACTTGTTGGAAGTTCCTACTGGATGTCGCTTCCAGGCCCGCTGCAGCAAGGCCCATGATGCCTGTTTCAGTCAAGCGACTCAGCTCCGTCAGCTGGAACCCAGCCGTTTTAGTAACTGCCACCTATTTAACAAAAGCAGTTAGATATTAAGGAATAGGAAGCATTATGAGCAAACCAACCGGACAACCAATTATTGAAGGGAAGAACCTAATCAAGGACTTCTCGGTTAACAGCAACTCGCTAAAAAAATCCATGATGCGTGCCATCAACGACGTGTCATTCAAAATGTATAAAAGTCGCGGTTTGGCCGTCGTCGGGGAATCTGGCTCAGGCAAGTCGACCACGGCCAAGATGATAGCCAAGATGTACGCCCCAACTGGCGGTAAAATCGAGTACTACGGGCGCGATATAGCTACCATTGAGAAAAAAGCCGATCTCATGCAGTACCGCCAAGGGATCCAGATGGTATGGCAAGACCCATTCGGCTCGTTGAACCCAACACATACCATTTTCCACCATGTTGCCCGTCCCCTGCTGATCCATAACAAGGTCAGCAAAGGCAACAAAAAGGAGCTGGAAGAAAGGGTCTACGATCTGCTTGAACAGGTCGGCCTGATCCCACCAAAGGAAACGGCGGCGAAATACCCGCATCAGCTTTCCGGAGGCCAACGCCAGCGCGTTAACTTAGCAAGGAATATTGCCGTCGGCGCCGAAGTTGTGCTGGCTGACGAACCAACTTCCATGCTGGATGTCTCTATCCGCGCCGGCGTCCTCAACCTGATGGAAGAAATGAAGTTCGAACGTGAGATGGCACTGCTGTATATCACCCACGATATCGCAACAGCCCGCTATATCGCCGAAGATCTGGCCGTCATGTATGTCGGTCATATGGTCGAGTGGGGAGACACAGAAGAAATCATCCACGATCCACAGCACCCTTATACCCAACTGTTGGTGTCCGCGGTACCGGATCCGAAGAAATCGATCCACGAAAAGCTCAAAGGCAACAAAGGGGAAATTCCTCTATGGACACCAGAGAGTCTTGGCTGCCCATTTGCCGGCCGCTGCACACATGCAACAGACAAGTGCCGCGAACAGCTACCCGGGATCACCCAACTCTCCGACAACCACTTCGTACGTTGTTACCTGTACGAGAATTGATGGAGGAAACATGCAGCTGTTAATTAATCATTTAGGCTACGAGCAATATGGCCACAAGCAGGCGGTTATCCAATCGGCATCAGCGATTGATGTCTTGCATGCCGAACTGTTATGTCGTCGCAGCCACCAACCTATTATGCAGCTGCCTCTTGAGACCTGTGGTCCGGTCGATCAATGGCATACAGGGCTCACCTACACAGTCGATTTCTCCGCACTCACCGAGTGTGGGAAATACCAACTACGTGTCGGTGACAACTTGTCTGAACCATTTGCTATCGCCGAGGGGCTATTGATGACTCGCACCTTCAGCGATGTCCTGCACTATTTTAAATCCCAACGCTGTGGCGGTAAGTTTGATCTTGCTGACCAAACGATTCCGCTACTGGGCACCGACACCCGGGTCGATGTCCGTGGTGGCTGGTATGATGCTTCAGGCGATGTTAGCAAGTACCTCAGCCACCTCTCTTTCAGCAACTATTTTAACCCCCAGCAAATCCCTATGGTGGTCTGGAATATGCTGACCGCCTTCGACGCCTTGTCCGAGGAACCAGCATTTTCCGCTTTCACCCGCACTCGCCTACTGGAAGAAGCCCTACATGGCGCCGATTTTCTGATGAATATGCAATCTGAACGAGGCTTCTTCTATACCACGGTATTCGATAAATGGAGCAAGCAAACCGACCAACGTGAGATTTGTAGCTATGCCCATCAAAGCGGTAACAAAACGACTGACTACCAAGCAGGCTTCCGCCAAGGAGCAGGCGTAGCCATAGCCGCTCTAGCCGCTGCTTGCCGGATCCTACAAGGCCCTGCCGCATCACAAATCGGTTATCCTGCGGTTAACAGCGCCCGTTACCTCACGGCAGCCGAACATGGCTATTGGCACCTGATCGAATGCAACCAACAATACCTCGATGACGGCTGTGAAAATATCATTGATGAATATTGTGCTCTGCTGGCGGCGGTAGAGTTATTCCGTGCCACCGACAATAGCGACTTCCTCAAGCAAGCTCGCCTGTGGGCCGACAAGCTGGCCCAGCGTCAACACAGCGATTCGCAGCAAAATCATTATTGGTCCGCCAACGGTGATGGCTCTCGCCCCTACTTTCACGCGGCTGAAGCCGGGTTACCGGTGATCAGCCTACTTCATTACTTGGCGGTTGAGCCGGAAGCAAAACGCCAACAAACATTGAGCTGTGTGGTTGCCAATGCCGTCGCATTCGAATTAGATATTACCCATGAAGTCACCAACCCCTTTGGCTATCCGCGCCAGTACACCAAGCCACTGGATGGCAGTAAAGCGTCAGCATTTTTCATTCCCCACCACAACGAGACTGGCTACTGGTGGCAGGGTGAAAATGCCCGCTTGGCTTCCCTTGCCAGCATGGCATTCCTCGCTGCGGGCAACGCCGCATGCCAGTCACTGCGACCACAATTAAAAGCCTATGGCCAGCAATTGCTGGATTGGCTGCTGGGCTTAAATCCTTTTGACATATCGATGCTTGATGGTCATGGCCGCAACAACCCGGACTACCTACCGGAGCAGGGTTTCTTCAATGCCCGTGGTGGGGTATGCAACGGTATCACTTCGGGATTTGACAACGAACATGACATCGCATTCAACCCAGCCCCTCAACATCAGGATATATTGCAAAACTGGCGTTGGGGAGAACAATGGATTCCTCATGCAGCTTGGTATTTGTTGGCCGTAGCGCTGCAGTATAAGGAGCGACACAATGACTGATTCAATTCTCTATTTCGTCGGGGTCGACGGTGGGGGTACCTCTTGCCGTGCCAGGATCACAGACAACAACGGCCACGTATTGGGCGAGGCCAAAACGGGCAGCGCCAATATCATACTTGGTACCAAGCTCGCCATGGCCTCCATCGTCGATGCTATTGCCACTGCCGCAGCTTCGGCTGGGCTGGGTAAAGACAGCTTCTCATCCATGTCCGTCGGCCTGGCCCTTGCCGGTGCCGAACAGCAATCGGCTTGGTATGAATTCATGTCGCTACCGCATCCGTTTGCGACCGTTACCCTCAATACTGATGCCTACGGGGCCTGCCTTGGTGCTTGGGGAGGAGAGGACGGTGCCATTCTCATCGCCGGTACGGGATCATGCGGGATCCTACTCAAAGACAATGAGCAACATGTGGTTGGCGGCCGCGAGTTTCCTATTTCAGATCAAGGTGGTGGTGCCGTAATGGGGCTTCGCCTGATCCAGCAGACCCTGCTGGCACATGATGGACTCCGTCCAATCACACCACTGGCTGAGCATGTGATTAGCCATTTCAATCAAGATATCGATTCTATCGTCAGCTGGTCAAAAACAGCCCGTCCTTGTGATTACGGGCAGTTTTCACCCACTATTTTTTCACATGCTTATCAAGGAGATACACTCGGCATCGAGCTACTCAATCAAACAGCATCCGATATTGAAATGTGGATGAAGGCCCTCACCAACCGTGGTGCCGAAAAAATCTGCCTGATGGGCAGCATTGCCGAGCGGATCACACCTTGGCTGATCCCCCCTTTGCAACAGCGTATCACCGCTCCTCAGGGTGATGCTATGGATGGTGCGCTGGCAATGGCCCGCGCTAACCACAACCTTTACCCTTTGTGAGGTTGCTATGAGTTTTCGTCTCGATTTTGTCGTCATAGAACAGCAGCAAGATCAGTCCCGCTTGGCCCTGACGTTGCACAACTTATCAGATAAACCGCTGGCTCAGTGGTCACTGCATTTTACGTTTGGCCGCTGGATTGATTCCTCCAGCTTGACTCATGGCAAGCTGGAACAAACCGGAAGCTACAATATTTTAACTTCCGGCCGCAAGGAAGCACTGAAGCCAAATGGCCACTTCTATACCGAGTTTACTGTTGGTACCAAGCCTTTCAGCCTATTGGATGACGGGATCATCGATGCCTTTATCTGCAGCGGTAATTCGACGTCGTTGATTAATCCGCTGCCCGTCGAGATCACCGCTTTTGGCTTGCAACACCCTCAACTCAAACGTCATACCACAGCACTTGAGGCCGCAGCAGAAATCAATATTATTCCTGCCCCGCAGCACCTCAAGCCACTGGGAGGGCTTTTTGCCCTGACCCCACACACTGCTATTGAGATTGACACTCCTCTTGCTGAGGGGAGCAGCCGCTGGATAAGCACAGAGCTTGAAAACCTGCTTAATGAAAAGGTGGCCGTTCACGCCGCGGGTAGCATCCATTATCAATACCGCGAACACCTCGCGGACAGCGCCTATCAACTACTGGTTGAACAAGACGATATTTGGCTCATGGCCAGTACCGAAAGCGGCTTCAGCCATGCCACCGCTTCCTTGTTGCAATTGCTGCCGTCACAACCCAGTCATCAGGCAGACATGGCCTATCATATTCCTATGGTGGAAATCTGTGACGAGCCACACTTTGCCCACCGCGGCATGATGCTTGATTGCGCCCGCCATTTTCATCCCGTCGAGAGGATCAAATTTTTACTTGATCAGCTAGCGCGCTTCAAATTCAACATCTTCCATTGGCACCTTACGGATGATGAGGGCTGGAGGATTGAGATAGATGCCTACCCAGAACTGACCCAGACGGGCGCCTGGCGAGGGCCCAACGAGCTTATCCAGCCGCAATTTACCACCATTAGCCAGCGTTATGGCGGCTACTACAGCAAACAAGAAGCCCGCGACATTATTCGTTACGCCGCCGACCGCGGCATCATGGTAATACCTGAAATAGACATACCGGGACACAGCCGAGCAGCCATCAAGTCGTTGCCAGCCCTGCTGACCGATCCCGATGACAAGTCGATTTACCGCAGCATCCAAGGCTACAACGACAATATCCTGTCGCCAGCTCTGGAGGGCACCTATACCTTTATTGCCAATGTCCTGGATGAAATCTGTGATCTTTTCCCTGCCCCATACCTTCACATCGGTGCCGATGAAGTACCTTCGGGCGTATGGGCTGATAGTCCCGCTTGCCGTGCTCTAATGGAAAAACATGGTTATGAGGATCCCAAAGAACTTCAAGGCCATTTATTACGTTTTGCCGAAAAGCACCTTAGTAATAAGGGCAAACGGATGATGGGCTGGGAAGAAGCCACCCAAGGTGACAAAGTCAGCAAAGATACCATCATTTTTTCCTGGCTGAGCGAAGAAGCAGGACAGAAATGTGCTCAAGCTGGCTATGACGTGGTTATGCAGCCGGCTCAGGCAACCTATCTCGACTTAGCGCAGGGCGAGTCTGCCGATGAAGCTGGCGTCGATTGGGCAGGACGACTTCCTCTTGAGCAAGCCTACCAGTACCAACCTTTGGCCAAATTACCGACTGACGACCCAGCTCACCAGCATGTCAGGGGGATCCAGTGCGCCCTGTGGTGTGAGCTTGTTAATAGCAAAAGCCGACTCGAATACATGCTCTACCCACGCTTGCTCGCCATTGCAGAGGTCGCCTGGACAGCCCCTGAAAATCGTAGCTGGGCAGACTTTTCAGCCCGTCTCAACGGGCAGTTCGCTTATTTGGACAAAGTAGGCATCAATTACCGTCGCTGCGAGTAAGGCGCAGGGCAACGATTACAATAAAAGGATTAAACCACCATGAAATACGGCTTTTTTGATAACGACAGTAGAGAGTATGTGATCACTCGTCCCGATGTGCCTGCACCTTGGACCAACTACTTGGGAACCGAAAAATTTTGTACCGTAATCTCACATAACGCAGGCGGTTACTCATTCTATAACTCACCAGAATACAACCGAGTGACCAAGTTCCGACCGAATGCGACCTTCGACCGCCCGGGCCACTATGTCTACCTGCGCGATGATGAAACCGGTGACTATTGGTCTATCTCCTGGCAACCAGTGGCAAAAAGCCTGGACGAAGCAAGCTACGAAGTTCGTCATGGCCTGTCTTACTCGAAATTCAAGTGTGACTACAACGGCATCGAAGCCACCAAGACTCTGTTTGTACCAAAAGGTGAAGATGCCGAGGTATGGGATGTTGTGATCAAAAACACGTCTGACAAGCCACGTACTATTAGCGCTTTCTCTTTTGTAGAGTTCTCTTTCAGCCACATCCAATCTGACAACCAAAACCATCAGATGTCTTTGTACTCTGCGGGGACATCATACAAGGATGGCGTGATCACATACGATCTTTACTACAACACCAACGATTTCGAGGGTTTCTACTACCTCGCATCTACCTTTGATCCAGACTCATATGATGGTCAACGTGATAGCTTCTTAGGTACATACCGTGATGAAGCGAACCCACTCGCCGTTGAACAGGGAAAATGTTTCAACACTGCACAAACGTGTTACAACCATTGCGGTTCCTTACATAAGCAATTCACCATCCAGCCGGGTGAGGAAGTACGTTTTGCCTACATCCTAGGTATCGGTAAAGGTAACGGTGATCGTCTGCGTGCGAAGTACCAAGATCTCGCTGAAGTTGATAATGCCTTTGCTGGTATAAAACAACACTGGAATGAGCGCTGTGAAAAATTCCAAGTTAAATCGCCTAACGAAGGCCTAGACACAATGATCAACGCTTGGACGCTGTACCAAGCAGAAACCTGTGTGGTTTGGTCACGTTTCGCTTCATTCATTGAAGTAGGTGGTCGTACAGGCTTGGGTTATCGCGATACTGCGCAAGACGCAATATCGGTGCCTCATGCTAACCCAACAATGACGCGTAAGCGCTTGGTTGACTTACTGCGCGGCCAAGTGAAAGCGGGTTACGGTCTACACTTATTCGATCCCGATTGGTTTGATCCAGAAAAAGCAGATGTTGAACCATCTAAATCACCAACGGTCGTTCCAACGCCATCTGATGATGACAAGATCCACGGCATTGAAGACACCTGCTCTGATGATCACTTGTGGTTAATTCCAACGATCTGTAGATACGTCATGGAAACTGGCGAGCACAGCTTCTTTAACGAAGTGATCCCATACGCAGATGGCGGCGACGCAACTGTCTATGACCACATGAAAGCCGCACTAGACTTCTCTGCAGAATACGTGGGACAAACCGGTATCTGTAAAGGCCTGCGCGCTGACTGGAACGACTGCCTAAACTTAGGCGGTGGTGAGTCTTCAATGGTGTCATTCCTTCACTTCTGGGCTCTACAAGAGTTTATTGACCTTGCTAAATACCTTGGCAACGATGCTGATATTCAGAAGTACACCATAATGGCAGCTAACGTTCGCGAAGCATGTGAAACACACCTTTGGGATGATGAAGGTGGTTGGTACATCCGTGGTCTAACGAAGAATGGTGACAAGATCGGTACTGCGCAGCAAACCGAAGGCCGTGTTCACCTTGAGTCAAACACATTAGCCGTTCTATCGGGCGCGGTGTCGCAAGAACGCGGCGAAAAAGCAATGGATGCAGTTGATGAGAACTTGTATTCAGAGTACGGCTTACACCTAAACTCACCATCCTTCGCAACACCAAACGATGATATTGGTTTCGTTACTCGCGTCTACCAAGGTGTAAAAGAAAACGGCGCGATTTTCTCCCACCCTAACCCTTGGGCATGGGTTGCTGAAGCGAAGCTAGGCCGCGGTGACCGTGCAATGAAGTTTTTCGATGCCCTAAACCCATACAACCAAAACGACATGATTGAAAAACGTTATGCCGAACCTTACTCATACGTTCAGTTCGTCATGGGCCGAGATCACCAAGATCATGGCCGCGCTAACCACCCTTGGTTAACGGGCACTTCTGGCTGGGCGTACTTCGCTGTGACTAACTTTATTCTCGGTGTTCGTACTGGTTTTGATGGCCTGACCATCGATCCTTGTATCCCAACAAACTGGCCAGGCTTTGAAGTAACTCGCCAATGGCTTGGTGCGACATACAACATCCAGGTGGTCAATCCTGATTCAGTGAGCAAAGGCGTGAAATCCATAATGATTAACGGCGATCTGGTAACAGGTACAACAGTAGCCGTTCAAGCGGAAGGCACTGTTAACGACGTTATCGTAACACTAGGCTAACCTGATGGGCAGCAGTCGCACTGCTGCCCTCTTTCCTAAGGAATATCCCATGATCCAATTTGGTACAGGTGGCTGGCGCGCTTTCATTGGTGAAGAATTTACCAAAGACAATGTCTGCCTTGTTGCCCAAGCACTATCAAACATAATTAATGATGAAAAAGTCGCTGAACACGGCTTCATTATTGGTTATGACCGTCGTTTCCTGTCAGATAAAGCCGCTTGTTGGTTTTCTGAAGTCCTCGCGGCCAATAGCATCAAAGTCAGCTTTATCGACAAGTTTGTTCCAACGCCAATCGTAATGTTTGAAGCCAAAGAGCGTAACTGTGCTTATTCAGCTTGTATTACCGCTTCTCACAACCCTGCTGACTACAACGGTATTAAGATATTTATCGAAGGTGGTCGCGATGCTGATGAAGTCATCACGCAAAAGATTGAACAGCAGATTGCAGTGCTTAAATCTGAGCATGTAAAACACGTTGATTTTGAACAAGCGATTGATGACAAACTGATTGAAATCATCAACCCAATGAATAACTTTGTTGATTCAATCATTAACTTTATCGATATTGATGCGATCAAAAAAGCCAACTTACGCGTACTGATTGACCCTATGTTTGGTGTGGCGAAAAACGCACTGCAAACCGTGTTAATCAATGGTCGCTGTGAAGTCGACGTGATCAATGATGGCAAAAATCCAGATTTTGGTGGTTTAATGCCATCACCAAATGCCGCAACACTTTATCGGCTAATGCACCTTGTTGCTCAAGAAGGTTACGACATCGGTATTGGTACCGACGGCGATGCTGACCGACTCGGGATCATCGATGAAAAAGGCAACTTCATCCATCCTAACGAAGTCCTACTGCTGCTCTATTACTACCTGCTTGAATATAAAGGTTGGAAAGGCTCTGTAGTGCGTAACATTGCCACAACGCACATCCTTGATAAGATTGCTGCCGATCATGGCGAAAAGAGCTTTGAGGTACCAGTAGGCTTTAAGCACATTAGCTCACAAATGGAAGCCGATGATTCGCTTATTGGTGGTGAAAGCTCTGGCGGCCTGACAATACGTGGCCATATCAAAGGTAAGGATGGCGTGTTTGCGTCCAGCTTGCTGGTTGAAATGATCAGCGTGACAGGCAAAAAACTGTCGGAAATGCTCGATGAAATCTACGGCAAATACGGTTTTGCGTATACCGCGGAAGGTGACTGCACTTTCCGCCCCGCCGCTCGGCAAGCCCTCTACGACCGGATATACATCAACAAAGAACTGCCTGATTTTGAATGGGAGATTGAACGTGTCAGCTATGCTGACGGTGCCAAGGTCTACTTCAAAAATGGCGGCTGGGCATTAGCTCGTTTTTCGGGCACCGAGCCTCTGTTGCGACTATTTGCCGAAATGGAGAATCGCGAGCAGTCTGAGAAAGTGGTCCGCCAATTAAAAACATTCTTAAACTTGTAAGTTTCCTCCTTTCTCAGTACTAGCCGTACCACTGCCGAGGCTAGTGCTGGGGATACACGTTGAGCCCTAAAGTAACACGCGCTTTGCTGTTACATTTCGCAGGCTTTCTGCCTTCGCGGCAAGGGTAGCTTCGCTACCCTTTTTCTTTGCTTATTATTTCTTTCGGAACGACGGGGTACCTTGTCAGGGCTAGTGATCCGGCGGGATTCATTCGACCGCAAGGCGAACATAACCTTCAAACGTAAAAAAGCCCAGTCTTTCGACTGGGCTTAGTATAATACCAATCTAAGTAAAAATATGATCTAATTAAGGTTACTCTTTCAGACAGTCACATCGCTATGGATAGCCTCAATAATATCGACTTCAAAAAGTTAGCAAGCCAACAAAAATCTATTCAAATGAAAATGAGGCTGCTCGCACTTGCCCACTTCAAAGATGGCCACTCACGAACACAAATTGCTCAGTTTCTTAAAGTCAGTAGAACCAGTGTGAATAAATGGGTTCACACCTTTCTCGAAGAAGGTCTCGAAGGGCTACAAGAAAAGCCAAGGACAGGCAGACCCGCATTCTTAACATCAGCACAAAAAGAGCAACTCGGCCAATACATCAAAGACAAAGCCCATGACCC
>NZ_JBNNXT010000008.1:0-168697 GCF_052873815.1 Photobacterium sp. DNB23_23_1
CTGCCGTTGCCCGTGCCAAAGCGCGTAAGGCTGCCCAACAGGCGCAAGCTGAATCGGCTGAAGAAGCGAAACCTGAGGACGCTGAACCAGCACAAGCCGAGGTCGATCCGAAGAAAGCTGCTGTCGCTGCTGCCGTTGCCCGTGCCAAAGCACGTAAGGCTGCCCAACAGGCGCAAGCCGAATCTGTCGAGGACGCGAAAACGGCCGAACCAGCACAAGCCGAAATCGATCCCAAGAAAGCCGCTGTCGCTGCTGCCGTTGCACGTGCAAAAGCGCGCAAAGCCGCAAAAGAAGCACAAGAAAAAAATGAGGAAAACTAACTGTGGCTTTTAATATTGCAAGCTCTCCCCATGCCCACAGTCGCCGAAGCACCAGTAGCTTGATGCGCACTGTTATCCTTTGTACAACATTGGGCGTTGCAGCCCAATGGTACTTTTTTGGCTGGGGCGTACTGCTCCAAGTCGTATTAGCTGCGACGCTGTGTATCACAACCGAAGCGGTCATTTTAAAATTACGCCAACGCCCGTTAATGCCTTATCTACGAGATAATAGCGCACTATTGACTGGCGTCTTAATTGGCCTTTCCATTCCGCCTTTAGCCCCTTGGTGGATAAGCGTGATCGGCTGCTTGTTTGCGATTGTTATCGCCAAACACCTTTATGGCGGGTTAGGGCAAAACCTGTTCAACCCGGCGATGGTTGCCTATGTTGTTCTGCTTATTTCGTTCCCATTGCAAATGACCACCTGGCTGCCGCCACAGTCATTAGCTGCCGAGCCGGTCACTTTAGTTGATAGTGCAAACGCGATCCTAACAGGCTTCACTCCAGATGGATTCAGTGTCCACCAGCTTCGCATGTCAGTAGACGGCGTAACGATGGCGACACCGCTCGATACCCTGAAAACGTCGCTGACCACAGGTCACACTGCAACAGAGATCCTGTCCGGTCCCGTCTTTGGCCTGATTGGTGGTATCGGTTGGGAGTGGGTAAATCTTGGCTTCTTGCTAGGTGGCCTAATCATGCTGAAAATGCGCGTGATCCAATGGCATATCCCGGTAGGGATGCTGGGTGCCCTATTTATTATCAGCAGCTTGGCATTTATGATCAGCCCAGATAATACGGCTTCACCGCTATTTCACTTATTTTCTGGGGCAACCATGCTCGGTGCCTTCTTCATCGCAACCGATCCGGTTTCAGCTTCGACCACAGTCAAAGGACGTTTGATCTTTGGGGCCTTAATTGGTGTGCTGATCTTTTTGATCCGAACCTTTGGTGGCTTCCCTGACGGGGTAGCATTCAGTGTCCTGCTTGCCAACATGTGCGTACCACTGATTGACTACTACACCCGCCCACGTACGTTTGGCCACTAAGGAAGCAACCATGATCAATGCAATGAAGAAAAATGGTGGCACCCTGGCTATTTTCGCCATTTTGGCCACCAGCTTAGTCTCGATAACCAATATGCTCACTGCTGGGAAAATCGAGCAACAACAGCAACAAGAGCTACTCAAAGTACTCAACCAGGTTATCCCGGCAGAAAGCCATGATAATGAGCTATACAAAAGCTGTACCCTGATCACCAGCGAACAGTACTTGGGTACCGACAGCCCAATGCCTGCGTATATTGCAGAGAAAGATGGTAAGAAAGTTGGTATGGCTATCGAGGCAATTGCACCTGATGGCTACAGTGGTGCCATTAGGCTTATCGTCGGGCTCAATCTTGAGAGTACCGTGACCGGCGTTCGGATCCTAAGCCATAATGAAACCCCGGGGCTTGGTGATAAAATCGAAACCCGCATCAGCGACTGGATTTACAGCTTTACTGGCAAGCGTCTAAACGGTGAGAAAGACACACGCTGGGCCGTACGTAAAGATGGGGGTGAGTTTGATCAATTTACCGGGGCGACCATAACCCCGCGTGCCGTCGTGGGCGCAGTGAAAAACGTCTCGCTGTATTACCAGACCAACCAGCAACGCCTTTTCGAACAGTCACTGAACTGCCAGGGTGAGTGAAAATGATGAATAAAGAACTGATGAAAAATGGCTTGTGGAACAATAACCCGGCAATTGTCCAGTTATTAGGCCTCTGCCCACTTCTTGCCGTTTCAGCCACGGTCACCAATGCCCTCGGACTTGGGTTGGCAACGACTGCAGTGCTGGTAGGTTCAAACTTGATAGTCTCTTTGGTTAGACAATGGGTACCGTCGGAAATCCGTATTCCAGTTTTTGTGATGATTATTGCCTCACTGGTAACCTGCGTACAGTTGCTAATGAACGCCTTTACCTATGGCTTGTATCAATCTCTGGGGATCTTCATCCCACTGATCGTGACCAACTGTATTATCATCGGCCGTGCTGAAGCCTTCGCATCAAAAAATGATCCTATTCCAGCCCTACTGGACGGATTATGGATGGGCTTCGGTATGACAGCTGCCTTGGTCGTATTGGGCGCGATGCGAGAAATTCTGGGTAACGGCACACTGTTTGACGGTGCAGACCGCCTACTCGGCGATTGGGCCGCCTCATTGCGTATCGAAGTATTCAGCTTTGACAGTAGCTTCTTGCTTGCCATCCTACCGCCTGGTGCTTTCATCGGTGTAGGCTTTATGATTGCTCTGAAAAATGTTATTGATAACAAGCGTGAACAGAAAGCCGCCAAAGCGCAGGACAAACCTGTTATTGAGCGCGCCCGTGTCACGACGACGAATTAAAATAATCTTTAACTGCTGGTGAAGGATCACCAGTAGAACAATGTTGGCTTTATCGCTGGAAGTAAGTATGAACAATCAAAAGCGCGTCGAAATTCTGGAACGATTACGTGCGGAGAATCCCCACCCAGAAACCGAACTTAACTGGAGCTCCCCTTTCGAATTGCTGATTGCAGTATTGCTTTCTGCCCAAGCAACTGATGTCAGTGTCAATAAAGCCACTGACAAGCTCTACCCTGTCGCCAATACCCCACAAGCCATATTTGATCTTGGTGTTGACGGTGTCAAAGAGTACATCAAAACCATCGGTTTATTTAATTCCAAAGCAGAGAATGTCATTAAGACCTGTAGGATCTTGCTTGATAAACACGGTGGCGAAATACCCGAAAATCGTGAAGCGCTGGAAGCTTTGCCGGGGGTTGGCCGTAAAACAGCGAATGTGGTACTCAATACCGCCTTTGGCTGGCCAACCATCGCTGTCGATACTCATATCTTTCGCGTATCAAACCGTACCAAATTTGCGATGGGGAAAAATGTCGATCAGGTAGAAGAGAAACTACTGAAAGTCGTTCCGAAAGAGTTCAAAGTAGATGTCCACCACTGGCTGATCCTGCATGGACGTTACACCTGCGTAGCGCGCAAGCCACGCTGCGGTAGCTGCATTATTGAAGATCTTTGTGAATACGGTAGCAAAACAGAAATTTAACGGCTAAATATGCCAGTATTATCACGCCCGCTTAAGCGGGCGTGAGTTTTTCAAACCAATCTAGTTGGTCTCTTGAGCTAGCACCACAGCACATTAGGCGTTATCGGTGTTATACCAACCTACATAAATATTTGATCAACGACTTATCCAGATTGGTATTACTCAACTTTGCCGAAATATTCAGTGACCGTTGCGACGAAAGACTCATCATTACTGGTTGGATCGTTAAATTCAATGGAGTAATAAGGCATGATGCTATCTTTTAGCTTCTCAGCAATTTGCATCTCTAGATTATCTACGCTGACTGTACTGACAACCTCATAGCTCTCGGCACGGTTAAGCTCCATCTCTTCAGCCTGTTCTTTGGTTATGCGCTGTGATTTTATTTCAGCCGATAACTCTTTATTAATTTGGTCAGCACTGCTGTCTACTACCACGTCATTCTGAGCAAACGCACAGCCAGCACCGAACAGCATAATCCATAGAATGTTTTTCATAGCCACCACCTTACTTAGTTATTATTCCCCAATAAATCTAGCTTGTTGGGAGTAAGTTGATGTATACAAATTTAAGACTGCACATTTTTGCTAGCAATTTAGCGCATTAAAAGTGGTGCTAAATAATAGTACGGCCAAGGGAAATGACAACCCGGCGGTTTTTATTACGACCAATTGGCGTGCTGTTGTCTGCAACAGGGCGTCGCTCACCGTAGGCTTCCACCTGAATTCGGTCTTCCGGAAGGCCCATCGCCATAAAATAGTCCTCTAAACGCTCAGCACGGCGCTCAGACAAGGATTGATTTGCCATTTTTCCACCTTGGCCATCGGTATAGGCCGCAACCAAAACCAAATCAACATCATCACTATAGCGTACAAAATCTGAAATCTGGGCTAGGCGCTGCTGCGACGCTTTGTTGAGTTGATCGCTACCCTGATCATAGTGAAGTACCGTAAACGCGATATCTTCAAAGCTGTACGGCAACAAATTATTCAGGCACTGGCTGAACTGATTGTACGCAGGACGGAAGGTTACCGCTGACAAAGCCACATCAATACGTTTGTTCCGCTGCTGCCAGTCCTGATAACTGAATGTAGGGTAACGCCCCGCTTCTAACTCAGACAATATGACCCAAGCTGTTTGCCCCCCCACATAGCCGTCAAACTGTTTGAAGAAGGTTAGGTTAGTGATCGGCTCTGCCGCAACTCCCGGCATCCAGCGCGGTGGCATCGAGACAAGATTAACATTGCGAGTCTCCCCCATAGGCCGGCGCATCTTCAATTCGAAATCGAGGTTGATTTTTTTACTGGCTTTGGACGTAAATAGGGCCTCGCCATAATTGGGAATCGTATGAAGCATCCGACATTCCAACGGTGTATCTACCGCTACTTTCCACGTGGATTGTGACGGTTGAGCAACATAAACAGGTGTTGCGTTCGCTGCACTGGCCATCACCATGGCGAATAGTGGTGCCACAGTGCAATATTGAATTTTCGAGATAGCCATTTTTCCACCCATTGCTGCTGTCCTGCCCTTCACGCTGCCTGTTCGTGCGTGATATTTTACGGCTCTTTATTTTATATCGGAAAATACCGAAAAAACTTTATACCCAGTCACTCACCTTTCCGTTGCATGATGTTGCATTAGAGCAGGGAAAGGTTTAGCTCATCCATCGAATCTGACATAATGGCCGACTATTTTACATTGATTTGCCGGTTTATGAGCCAAGATAACGAACTAAATACTTTGAAAAGTCGCTTTCGCGGCTACTTCCCAGTCGTCATTGACGTAGAAACTGCAGGCTTCAATGCCAAAACGGATGCACTGCTTGAGATCTGTGCCGTCACACTTCAGATGGATGAAGATGGTTGGCTGAAACCCGCGACGACTCTGCACTTTCACATCGCCCCGTTCGAGGGCGCAGTGATCCATAAAGAAGCCTTGGATTTCAATGGTATTCGCGACCCATTCAGCCCACTACGTGGCGCGGTTTCGGAAGAAGCGGCCCTGAAGGAAATTTACAAGCAGATCCGCAAAGAACAAAAAGCACAAGGCTGCTCTCGTGCCATCATGGTGGCCCATAATGCCAACTTCGACCACAGCTTTGTCATGGCAGCTTCAGAACGCGCGAAGTTGAAGCGCAACCCATTCCACCCATTTGCAACATTCGACACCGCAGCATTGAGCGGTTTGGCGTTCGGACAAACCGTATTGGCCAAAGCTTGTGCCACAGCCGGAATCGATTTTGATAACAAAGAAGCCCATTCCGCACTGTACGATACCGAAAGAACCGCTGAGTTATTTTGTGAGATTGTTAACAAATGGAAAAAATTGGGCGGGTGGCCACTGCTAGAAAGTCAAACAGACGATAGCGCCGACACCGAATAATTCAAACAACCCATACTCATAAGACCTCTGACCAAGCCCTTTAAAGTTGGGCTTGGTCACACTTCGATTCAAACAAGCCCATCGTTTTATGCCATTGTTTTAAACAAAAGCTAATCAAACATCGCTCAATTAGACATGTTTTTCAAAAACAATGCGTTACACTAGGTTAACAATTCTAAATTCCCGTTTTATACTGCCCAAACTGTTTCATATTGTTTCAAGTGGTATCACCACATAAACGATAACCTCTGGCTATTTATCGTTTATGCGTCCCTGCGTGTGAACAAATATGCTGTTCCCCTGTCGCTAAGGACTCCCTCCGAAACCCCGTGGTTCAGTAACACCTTTTTGCGTTTTTCATTCATGGATCGAAGAACAAGAAGCAACCAACTCTAAAAGGCACGTATAATAATGACGAAAAAAATTACTCTAACGGCCCTTGCCGTATCCGCTGCGCTCCTCAGTATCAACGCTCATTCCGCCGGATTTCAAGTTAACGAACATTCTGCTGCCGGCCTTGGACGCGCTTTCTCCGGGGAAGCAGCTATTGCAGACAATGCCTCGGTCATAGCTAGAAACCCTGCCGCTATGACAATGTTCGACCGGATGCAGTTTTCCGGTGCTATCTCTTACATCGACCCACAAGTAGATATCACAGCGCAATCAAGCGGTGAAAAGGCCACAGATGTTGCACCAACAGCCGTCGTTCCAGCAGGCTACTTCATCCAGCCAATTAACAACAAGTTTGCTTGGGGTCTGGCAATGTTTTCCAACTACGGTTTTGCCACTGAGTACCCATCCGATTTCACTTATGGCACCGATGCAGGTACAACCGACCTTCTGACCCTGAACCTTAATCCTAATATTGCTTACCGTATCAACGAAAATTTCAGTATTGGTGCAGGTGTTAACTTGGTGTATGCCGATGCTGAGCTAATTCGCCACTACGGCGGCCTTCAGCCATCAAACCCAAGTGCAGATTTCCTAAAGCTAGAAGGAGATACTTGGGAGTGGGGTTGGAACATCGGTTTCCTTTATGAAGTAAACAAAGATAACCGATTCGGCCTTAGCTACCGCTCGGAAGTTGAACTGAAGTTTGATGGTGACTTCACCGACTACACCGGTGCGTTTCTAAAAGATGGGGATGCAGACGATACCGTACCCGGCAAACTGAACGTGATCACCCCGGCTATCGCTGAGTTTGGCGGCTTCCATCAGCTAAACAACCAATGGGCAGTTCACTACGGCGTACAGTGGGTACAGTGGAGCAAGTTCAAAGAGCTACGTGCCACCAGCGATCAGTGTGTCGACAATTTGTGCCTACTTAAAGAAGAAGACTTTGACGATAACTTCCGCTATTCCATTGGTGCAACCTACAACCTAAACCCAGACTGGATCCTTCGTGCCGGCTTTGCATTCGATGAGCAAGCAGGCCAATCAACTCTAAGTATCCCTGATACCGATCGCTACTGGTACTCCGCTGGCTTTACTTACAACTACAGTAACCAGATGACGTTCGACTTTGGCTTTACCTACCTCTACGGCAAGAGCAATAGCTTCGAAGAGAGCGGCGAGACATTCCACGCCAGCAATGATGCGTACCTAACCTCTGCGCAGATCAATTACATATTCTAAACCGCTAGGTAGACATAAATTCAGTTAAGGGAACACCACAATGAAAAAAAGTATTTTAGCACTGAGCATTGCAGCCTCATTGGCACTGGCAGGCTGTGGCAATGACGCCAAAGTCGAGAATAAAGTCAGCTACGAAGATCACATCGTCAAAAGCCTACAAGCCGATACCAAAATCAAATTTGATATATTGACCGCCCCTATCCTGCCAACGTTCTTGGCCATGGACAGCACTGACGGGACACTCTCAACCGAAGGTAGTGTGGGTGATGACAACTACAACACGGATCTGTCCGATCCGTTAACCGCATTGGGTAAAACAGACGGCTGGAGTGTCTCGCAGCCAATCGTTGTGCCGTTCGATGGCGATTTAAATATGGTGAGCGCACAAGGCGCTTTCCACCTGATTGAGACCACCAGCCCGCTTTCTGGCGACCTGCAGGTGAAAGATCTCTTGGTCAATGGTGAAGATTTCACAGTTGTGACCCAGAGTGGCAATCTAACCGTTATTCCGACCAATCCATTGAATCCAAAATCAGAATACATGTTCGCAATTACCGATACCTTGGTTGATGGCGAAGGCGAACCGGTAGGTATGTCTGAGTCATATGCTGTGTTGAAAACAACAGTTAAACCACCAAGCAGTGACCTTATTGATGCACAAAAAGTCACCCATGCAATAGAAGCTACTATCGCAAAGGCTAAGGATATCGATTCCGAATCAATCATATACTCAAGCTGGTTCACAACAGCTTCTGTCGGCGATGTGCTTGATACCACCAAAGCCATCATTGCCCAGACAATTGCCACGGTACAAGCCGGAGGTAAAGCTGAAGATGTCTTAAAAGGTGAAGCCAATCCAAATAATGTGGACTTGAGTAGCTTGTACCAAATGAATATCAGTGAAGTCACAGATATCGCAAGCTTTTTTGATAGCAATACGACCTTGAGAGCACTGGTTGGTGATGACCAAGCCACCATTGATGCGCTAGCGGCTGGTTACGCGAGCAACGGAATAAAGATTTACACTGGTACCGTCAGCCTGCCAAACTTCCTCAACAGCAACACTGAAGATGAAGCATGGAAGAAAACGCCTTGGCAAAGTGCAGTACCTAGCCTTGCCAAGATCAGTAACGTCATGACCAGCGGTTCCGATGCCGATAAGGCTGCCGTTCAAGCTTCGTTAGACGGTATTGATATTGCTAAGCTACTTGCTGGCGACAGTGCCGAGTTCATCAAGCTGATTGGCCTTAAAGTCACTCTAGCTGATGGTTCGCAACTTGACGAAGAGCGTCTAGTCACCCAGTACAGTCCACTACCGCAAATACAATCGGTCGATCAAGTACCGGTGCTGATGCTCCTTCCTCCTAACGCAACACCAGGCGCTGTCGTTTACCAGCATGGTATTACTTCAGTTAAAGAAACCGCTTACCTATTTGGTGCTCAACATATCGGTGCTGCAGCGGCTAACTTTCTTGCTCCGAAAGCCATTGTTGCTATCGACCACCCACTTCATGGTGAACGTGCCCTTGCCGATGGTACAGTAACAACCGGAGCAACCGCTGACGTTTATATGAATCTGGAATACTTAAACGTTGCCCGTGACAATATTCGCCAGAGTATCATTGATGATCTCGGTGTTCGTACATCACTAACCGTCATGGCAATGAGTGGACTACCTACCTTCCCAAGCTTGAACGTCATGGATGTCAGCTTCTTCGGTCATTCACTGGGCGCGATTACTGGTATTGGTACTTACCGCTTGGGTAATGACAACATGGGCATACCTGCTGCGGATGCGATGTTTAACTTCACCTCAGGGGCATTTGCCAACCCAGGCGGCGGTATCCCATCTCTATTGCTAGAGTCTGCAACCTTCGGCCCAACGATTAAACACTCACTATTAGTGGGTGCGGATGAAGCGGCGTATATTGCAGCCTGCGGGAGTGTCGAAGACGGCGGCGCATGCTTTACAACTTTCTATAACAGCCTAGATGATACAACCAAAGCCAAGGTTGACAGTACATTCACTTCCTTTGCCTATGCGGCTCAAACGGTATTGGATACCGTTGATCCATATAACCTAGCAAGCAGTGTAAACGGTCCGGTGTATGTGATGCAGGCAGAGGGCGATACTGTAGTACCAAATAAGACTGGGATGTTTGGTATTGGCGGTACAGAGCCACTCGTGAAGCAGCTAGATCTGACCGCGTTAACAGGGAGTATTACTGGGGAAGTTAAACACATCGCCCGCTTCAATGCTGATGTTTCAAAAGCCCAACACAGTACAGTTATTGGTCCACAACTTGTAGACGGTGAAGGCAATCCTATATCACCTTCAGAGGCTCAAGCTGCAACTAATGAAGCTCAACTACAAGTCGTCACCTTCTCAGCGAGCGCTGGACAAGGCGTTATGGTCGGTGATGACACGCTGATAAAATAACGCCATTGGCATAAGTGACAACCAAAAGGCTAGCCTCTCGGCTAGCCTTCTTTTTATCTACACTCTCGATCTTACAGGTCGTCAGTATGCTCAGACAGGTACGCAGCCACACCCTGTGGTGACGCATCCATGCCCTCTTTACCTTTCTCCCACTGTGCAGGGCATACTTCACCATGCTCTTCATGGAACTGAAGGGCATCAACCATACGCAGCATCTCATCAATATTACGACCCAGTGGTAGGTCATTAACGATCTGATGGCGAACTAGGCCTTCTTTATCGATCAAGAATGAGCCACGGAACGCCACACCCGCTTCTGGGTGTTCAACATCGTAAGCCTGACAGATTTCATGCTTGGTATCGGCAATTAGCGGATACTGGACAGGACCAATACCACCGTCTTCAACGGCTGTATTACGCCATGCATTGTGAGAGAACTGAGAGTCAATGGATACCCCAATCACTTCCACGCCTTTAGCTTGGAAATCAGCTAAACGTTTGTCAAAGGCGATCAGCTCCGATGGGCAGACAAAGGTGAAATCAAGTGGATAGAAGAACAGCACCGCAGGCTTGCCTGCAATATGACTGTGTAGGTTAAAGGCATCAACAATTTCACCGTTACCAAGCACTGCTGCTGCAGTAAAATCAGGGGCCGGGCGGCCAACTAGAACACTCATAACAAACTCCATGTTGTTGACTTAGGTTATCTTCTGGTTTGATAACCAAAACCAAAGTAAGGCGAAACAGCAATACTTATGTACTGCTGCCGAATATTCATACAAAAATAGCGAAACCAGTATAAACAGGGTAAGGTGACAAGGCTTAGACATGCTGCACATTAAAAGAAAATTCCCTCACAACATGAATTTTTATTCTACATGTTGTAAATTAATTTCCTTTGAGCAGAACAGCCAGAAATAAATAACAAATATTGCACATAACGTGCAAACCTCAAGCAATTCACGACATAACACAATGGACGGATCTTAAGTTTATGAACCCAGTAGTAATATCGGTATGCGTCATGCTTTTACTCGCATTATTGCGAGTAAACGTTGTTGTAGCGCTTACCTTCAGTGCCATTATTGGTGGCCTGATTGGCGGGATGCCTCTTTCGGAAACCATTTCAGCTTTCGAAGGCGGTTTGGGTGGCGGTGCCACTACGGCATTAAGCTATGCCATGCTAGGTACTTTTGCTGTTGCGATTTCTCGCTCTGGCATTACCGATGTCCTAGCGCAAAAAGTGATCAAGCGTATCAGTGGCCATGACAATGCAGCTGCTGCAACGGGCGTTAAGTATTCTGTTTTAATCATTCTTGTGCTTCTAGCCATTTCTTCTCAGAATGCGATCCCAGTTCACATTGCGTTTATCCCAATTGTGATCCCCCCCCTACTTCACGTTTTCGCCAAGCTAAAAATTGACCGCCGGCTGATTGCCTGTGTGCTGACATTTGGTTTGGTGACACCTTATATGGTTCTGCCTGTTGGCTTCGGGGGTATTTTCCTCAACAACATCCTGTTGAAAAACTTGCACGATAATGGCTTAGACGTGACCGCAGGCCAAGTACCGGTTGCCATGTTATTGCCTGCATTAGGGATGGTTTTCGGCTTGCTGTTGGCGACTTTCTTCACCTACCGTAAACCACGCGAGTACTCTGAAGAGAAAATCCTAGCATCAGAGCCGGAACACAAAACAATCAACATGCAGCATGTTTACATTGCTGTAGGTGCAATTGTAGCGGCTCTCGGTGCCCAACTTTACAGCGGCTCGATGATCGTCGGTGGCCTTGTCGGCTTTATGGTGTTCACCTTTGGCGGTGTGATCAAGTGGAAAGAAACCCACGATGTATTCACCAAGGGTGTGCATATGATGGCGATGATCGGCTTTATCATGATTGCCGCTGCAGGCTTTGCCTCTGTCATGAAAGCCACGGGCGGGGTTGAAACACTGGTTAACTCGCTGGCTGATATCATTGGTGACAACAAGCCGTTGGCGTCACTGTTGATGCTAGTTGTTGGCCTTCTGGTAACTATGGGTATAGGTTCTTCGTTCTCGACTATCCCTATTCTGGCAACCATCTACGTGCCACTGTGTTTGACCTTCGGCTTTTCACCGCTGGCAACCGTTGCACTGGTAGGTACAGCCGCAGCATTGGGTGATGCAGGCTCACCAGCTTCTGACTCCACACTAGGTCCAACAGCGGGCCTTAACGCAGACGGACAGCACGAGCACGTATGGGATTCGGTTGTCCCAACATTCCTGCACTACAACCTACCGCTTATTGCATTTGGTTGGCTTGCTTCTATGGTGCTATAGCACAATTAAATTAGGTCATACACCTAACAATCACATAGGCCAGCCGGTTTTCCGGCTGGCCTTTTTTGTGCCCAATGTCCGAAATCCTCGTCGAACAAAAAATCATACACAGGCATTGGGACAAGTTTACCGGCTAATCAAATTTAATCACTGTAATGTCCGCTTGCTCAAACTCAAAACCACCCTCTGTACTCTCACCGAGCAATTAATACCAATCTGGATAAGTAGTTGATCAAGTATTTGCACAGGAAAAATAGTTGCTATCAAGGCAGATATTGCATATCGAGAGACGTTCATACAAAAACACCCCAAAGGTCAAAAACCACCGGGGTGTTTCAAAAAAGCGGTAAATAGAACAAGGCCACAGCCTTCTTCTATAAGCCAATTTTATCTTTAACGATTACTCTGCAGATGCTTCGCCGTCGCGACGCTCAGCCGCTTCTTTTACCAATGGCTGAAGTTCACCTTTCTGGAACATCTCGATAATGATGTCACAGCCGCCAACGAGCTCACCTTCAATCCATAGTTGAGGGAAAGTTGGCCATTGTGCGTAGGCTGGAAGCTCAGCGCGGATATCTGGATTTTGCAGGATATCGACGTAAGCAAATTTTTCACCACATCCCATCAGCGCCTGTGCCGCCTGAGAAGAAAAACCACAGCTTGGTAGTTTTGGTGAGCCTTTCATGTACAACAGAATAGCGTTTTCAGAAATCTGTTGTTTAATTTTGTCGATGGTTTCCATAGCTTCCTCTTACGACTTTGCTTTTAAGTTGACTATCACAGACATCATTCTACTTGGTCACGCGCCGGAAAAAAACGCCTAAAGAAAATAAGGATATTATTTTTCACTTCTTTTTAACCTTCAGATCTTTTAATAAAGAAAAAACTTGCTAAAATGATTTCACTGTCACAATTTAGACCAATACCTAGCGGTATAGTAATTCAGTGACAATAGTCAGTTTCAAATAATAAGTTGGCCTTAGCCGACTGGAAGTAATGTCAAGGGAAACGCCCCTTAACCAAAATGGAGAATCGAGCAATGGCATTCGAACTACCAGCTCTACCTTATGAAAAAAATGCTCTTGAGCCACACATCTCTCAGGAAACTTTGGAATTTCACCACGGCAAGCACCACAATACATACGTGGTCAAGCTAAACGGTCTTATCGAAGGTACTGAGCTTGAAGAAAAATCCCTAGAAGAAATCGTTAAGACTTCAACTGGTGGTGTATTCAACAATGCAGCTCAAATTTGGAACCACACTTTCTACTGGCACTGCCTAGCACCAAAAGCTGGCGGTGAACCAACAGGTGAGGTGGCTGACGCTATCAATACCGCTTTCGGTTCTTTCGAAGCATTCAAAGCAAAGTTCACTGACTCAGCAATCAACAACTTCGGCTCATCTTGGACTTGGCTTGTTAAGAAAGCTGACGGCTCTCTAGACATCGTTAACACGTCTAACGCTGCTACACCACTAACAGAAGAAGGTGTAACTCCTCTTCTAACTGTTGACCTGTGGGAACACGCGTACTACATCGATTACCGCAACCTACGTCCAGACTACATGAACGGTTTCTGGGCACTGGTTAACTGGGACTTCGTTGCGAAGAACCTAGCAGCTTAATCGCGCTAACATCCACCTAATTCAGCTCAACAAGTTGCTTTAAGCGTTATGAAAACGCCTGCTCTTCTGTTAACCAGATAGAGCAGGCGTTTTTTTAGCACTATGGCACGGCTGACAAGAAACTTAGTGCTTTTCAGCCAAGATGATACGCAAAGTACGACGTAGCGGCTCAGCAGCACCCCACAGCAACTGGTCACCGACAGTGAACGCATTAAGGTAATCATCGCCCATTGCCAGTTTACGCAGACGGCCAACAGGAACAGATAGGGTTCCGGTTACTTTAGTTGGACTCAGCTCTTGGGCTGTCACATCACGATCATTCGGGATCACTTTTACCCAATCGTTATGTGAAGCGATGATTTCCTCCACCTCGTCCATTGGCACAGCTTTCTTCAGCTTCAACGTCAGTGCCTGGCTATGACAGCGCATTGCACCGATACGTACACATGTACCGTCGATTGGAATAGGCTTGCTATCAAGGCCGAGGATCTTGTTGGTTTCTACCGACGCTTTCCATTCTTCCTTGCTTTGGCCATTATCGCGCTTCACATCAATCCAAGGGATCAACGAACCCGCTAGCGGTACACCAAACTCTTGAGCCGGGAAGCTCTCAGAGCGCATGGTTTCAGCCACCTTGCGGTCGATATCCAAAATAGACGTAGATGGATCAGCCAATTCACTAGAAACCGCATCGTTGATCACGCCCATCTGGCTGATCAGCTCGCGCATGTTTTTCGCACCAGCACCTGATGCCGCTTGGTAGGTTTGAGAGGTCATCCACTCAACCAAACCCGCTTGATACAAACCACCCACAGCCATCAGCATCAGGCTCACGGTACAGTTACCACCTGCGAAAGTATTCACACCCTTGTGCAGGCCTTGTTTCATCTGTTCATAGTTCACAGGATCAAGGGCAATAATGGAGTCTTGTTTCATGCGCAAAGTTGATGCCGCATCAATCCAAAAGCCTTTCCAGCCTGCTTGACGTAATGCTGGGTATACTTTCTCGGTATAACTACCACCCTGACAGGTGATAATCGCATCCAACTGTTTCAGGCGTTCAATATCAAACGCATCCTGAAGGACGCCAGCTTCCTTACCAAAATTCGGGGCTGGGATCCCAATTTGGGACGTAGAGAAAAAAACTGGCTCGATGACATTGAAATCACCTTCTTCAACCATACGTTGCATCAGGACAGAGCCCACCATGCCTCGCCAACCCACTAATCCTACTTTCATCATCTGCACTACTCTCCCTGATCATTGTTCTATCGGTATAACTATTGGCATTCTGGTTAGACCATTTCAAGAGCAGTCCCCAATAGTTATAACGACAGGCAGGCCTCCATCTATAGTAATTTCAGCCCCGAAACTCAAGCATAACTTGCAAAAAACCTGTAAAAAAAATCACCACACAGTGAACAAATCCAGCAAATAATATTACACCCTACGGTGATGAATGATAAACCCCCACATGGACTTTGGTGAAATTTCGGGCTAGAAGGCAAAAAACATAGCTCAAAACGCACTTCAAGCGTGAAATAACCAACAAAAATATGACTAAAAAATGAAATCTTTACCGAATCTCCACAAGCAGTTCGCATTACTTGTTTTGATCATTTCACCACATATTGATAACCTACCATGACTCGATTTAGCGAATCTTAATTCTAGAATACCACCTAAATTGTGATTACATCATCTATCTATTAATGAAATGTCACAAATAGAAACAACATGAAAAGCAGACAAAAAACATACAGAAAACAAATTAATCACGCTAATTCAACAACAATTCAAAATGCAAACGTACTATTTTAAAGGGTACTGGCTGCATTTTGTATCAGATCACATCTAGAGACATTTTCTATCGTGAGCATGAAATCTATCCGCTAGAGTAGCGGCAAATCAATGCCAACACTCTTTAACTGGCCATTTTGGTCATCAAAATCATTAAAAATTAATTCCTTGGGGCAAAAATACACAGTTCAAAGGAATAATCATTATTTACAGGCTCGAACTTACAAGGTTAGAAGTATGAACAAACAGACTGTAAAACTACCGTCGCTGACTCAGGTCTTTATCGCTCTCGGTATTTTTCTTGCGCTGGCTTTCTCTTTTACTGCGAAACTCGATTTACCTATCCAGTTAGCGCTTTACATCGGCTGGTTCGTGATCATGGCACTGGGCATTAGGCTTGGTCATGATTATAAATCGCTAGAAACAGCAGCAACCAAAGGCATTGCTAACGGCTTGGGTGCCGTGCTCATTTTGCTCGCAGTGGGTGCGCTTGTCGGTACTTGGATTGCTGGTGGTATTGTTCCAACTATCATTTATTACGGACTTAAAGCCATTCACCCATCCATCTTCTTACTTGCCACTATGCTGATCTGTTCTATGACGGCGCTGGCAACCGGTACCTCTTGGGGTGCTGCAGGTACCGCTGGTATTGCAATGATGGGGATTGGCCAGGGTCTGGGGATCCCGGCTCCAATGACAGCGGGTGCGGTGCTATCCGGCTGTTACTTCGGTGACAAAATGTCACCGCTATCGGACTCGGTAATTCTAGCTTCATCAATGTCGAATGTAGAGATTGTCGAACACATCAAAGGCATGCTACCAATTGCTCTTATCAGCTACATTATTACCGGTATCCTCTTTACCGGGGTTGGCATTCATTATGCGGGCAATGTCGACATGTCTCAGGTTGAGTCTGTTATCGTTGCGATGGATCAGCAGTTCGTGATCTCGCCATTCTCATTCGTACCAGTGATCATAGTTCTTGCCCTACTGGCTTTACGGCTTCCTTCTTTCCCGGTTATTTCTCTGGGTTCGCTACTGGGTATTATCTGGGCAGTAATGGTTCAAGATATGGACCCACTGGTTGCATTCAACACCGCTTGGGCCCCGTTCTCTATTGATTCAGGTGTCGACTTCATCGATGCCATCCTTAACCGTGGCGGCATGTCATCAATGCTAGGCTCGGTGGCTGTTATCATCTTTGGTCTTGGCTTCGGTGGGCTTCTGGATAAGGTTGGAGTCCTACAAACCATCGCAAAAATATTCGAAAAACGTGTCAACTCTGCTGGTAGCCTATCGGTGTCAACAATTGCTACAGCTTTCCTAGGCAATGTCTTCGGCTCGGCGATGTATGTATCACTGATCCTAACGCCAAAAATTTGTGCCAAGAACTACGACCGCCTCGGTTACCAGCGTAAGAACCTCTCTCGAAATGCAGAGTTCGGCGGTACCCTGACATCAGGCATGGTCCCTTGGAGTGATAACGGTATCTACATGGCCAGTATTCTAGGTGTCGCAACCTTCTCCTATGCGCCGTTTATGTGGCTGAGCTTTGTGTGCATTATCGTCACTATTGTCTCGTCGTACATGGGTTGGTTCGTTGATCGCTGTCCTCCAACTGTCGTCACAGACGAAGCTGGAGAAGAGAGTCAGTCACAAGCGACTCAGAGTCCACAACAAACAGCTTAAGTTTCTTCGGTGGCAAATTGTAAGGGCGCCTCAAGGGCGCCTTTTATTTCCAGTCAAGAATATAGTTGTAAACAAACATTAACCAAGATTAGACTAACCAGCCGGCAACAACACGCAGAATTATCATTCCTACCCAGCCTCAAAAACACCGTTCAAACACTAAAAACACACCACTGAAATGATTAATTAATAATAAAAAAACAATTAATCATGCTTAAAAACATCAGTTAGAAATATTATCTTTTGTTAATAGGATATTAATGTAGATCACGATCACAAATACCAGCCATTAGACCCATTGGATTAGTATTGAGTAGCACATATTGACCCCCGTCAATTATTTCCTCATGAGATCGGGGACAATGACCTCGTTTCTTTTTTGAGGACTCTGTAACAGCCGCTTTCTTTGTGAAGAAATGTTACAGATTCCTTATTTTGGCCAATCGGCCTTTTTGATTCCTAAGAGGTTACATATGAGCAATCCAGCAGAGAAAAACCAAAAGGTAACGATAGGTGCATACATTGCCCTAGCGTTCGCTTTTGTGTTCTTTTCCGGTTTACTGCAAACCAACGAGTGGTACGGTGTATTTGATTTCAACACACTGAACGGTTCATTCGGTACAATGGCAAACACTGTCACTACAGCTGCTGACGGTGCAGTAGAAGTAACACAAACCACTATGCGCGGTACTGGCGGTAGCGGTGCACGTGACGGTTTCCTATTTGCCCTAACATTGGTTCCTACCGTAATGTTCGCATTGGGTATGATTAATGTTCTTGAGCACTACGGCGCCCTAAACGCAGCACGTAAGCTTCTAACTCCATTACTTCGCCCGCTAGTCGGTCTTCCTGGCGATACTGGACTTGCACTGATCGCTTCTCTTCAGAACACTGACTCTGGCGCATCAATGACCCGCCAGCTGCAAGAAAGCGGCCACATCAACCAGCGTGAAACCGATGTGTTTGCGATGTTCCAGTTCTCTGCCGGTGCCACCATTGTTAACTTCTTCTCTTCTGGCGCGGTATTGTTCACTCTAACCTACGCTGACGGCAGCAACGCAGTAACCTCTTCAATTGGTCTGGCTGTTGTGATCATGTTCGTGATGAAATTTGTAGGCGCGAACATCTTCCGTCTATACCTAGCTGCCACTGATAAGAAAAACAACGTTTCTACTGAGAAGGAGACCGCATAATGTCTCAAGCAACTAAAAAACCAATGGTTACTGATATCTTCGTAGAAGGCGCGAAGAAAGGCTGGGCTATCTCGACGAGCTCTACGATCCCGAACGTACTGATGGCATTCGTGATCATCAAAGTGCTTTCTCTTACTGGTGCACTTGACGCTATGGGCGTTTTGTTCTCACCTATCATGGGTATCTTCGGCCTACCAGGTGAAGCCGCCGCGGTATTGATCGGTGCGTGGATGTCGATGGGGGGTGCGGTTGGTGTGGTAATCACCCTGTTTGACAGCGGTATCCTTGACGGTAACCACATTGCTATCCTGGCTCCAGCTATCTACCTAATGGGTTCTCAGGTTCAGTACCTTGGCCGTATCCTAGGTGTTATCGGTACAGAAGGCCGCCACATCCCAGTAATGGTTGCAATTTCTGTCCTAAATGCATTCGTTGCTATGTTCGTAATGAACATCCTAGTGTAAATACCTTTAAGGGGGCATTGCCCCCTTTTTCCTGTCGCTATTCCTACCCGTACAGGGTTCTCTCAGGAGCTAATATGAGTTTCTCACTGCAAGATTACTTGGAAGAACTACGCCCGCTAATCGATGTCGACTGCGGTACGCTAACCAAAGAAGGCATTGAAGTTATTGCCAACCAGATGGAACAAAAATACGTTGATCTGGGCTGGAACGTGAAGCGTGTTGATTGTGGCATCGCCGGAACAGGCCTTGAAGTGCGCAATAAGCCAGATGCTGAACACATTGACGTAATGCTTATTGGCCACATGGACACCGTTTTCCCTGTTGGCACCGTAGCTGCTCGCCCAATGACGTTTGATGAAAAGCGTGCCTACGGCCCTGGTGTCTCTGACATGAAATCTGGCCTGCTAAACGTTGTTTACACCCTGCGTGACATGGATCAGGAAACACTAGATAAACTGTCTATCTGTGTATGCATGAACCCAGACGAAGAAATTGGTTCGCTGCACTCGGAAGAATGGCTAAAGAGCGTTGCCGTTAATGCTAAAAATGTACTGGTTGCTGAAGCAGCCCGTGCTGATGGCTCTTTGGTTAAAGCCCGTAAGGGTATGGCTCGCTACCGCCTGACATTTGCTGGTAAAGCCGCACACGCTGGTAACGAACCACAAAATGGCCGCAGTGCAATCACTGAGATGGCAAACTGGATCTTGGCTATCAACAATCTAACCAATTTCGAAAGCGGCACAACGCTTAACGTGGGCGTGGTTAAAGGTGGTGCAGGTGCCAATATCGTTCCTGATCACGCAGAAGCTGTGGTGGATGTGCGTTTCTGGGACAACGACGAATACGCAGATGCCGACGCTAAGATCCGTGCAATGGCTGAAACGCCATTTGTTGACGGTGTCGCAATTACCATTGACCGCGAAGCACACAAACCATCTATGGTTCCTTCAGAGAAAACAGAGTCTTTGATGGCGTTGGTAGAAGAAGCAGGCCAAGAAGTGGGCATCAACATCACATGGCAAGAAGTCGGTGGTGGTTCCGATGCAAACCTAACAGCGGTAATGGGTATCCCTACACTGGATGGCCTTGGCCCTGCCGGTGCTGGTTTCCACAGCGCTGATGAATACCTTGAGCTTGAAACAATCGAGCCGCGTATCCAGCTACTGAAAAAAGTACTAACCAAAATCGCAGGCTAATCTAACGATAGATTACCCAGCATAAAGAAGGGCGCGCAGATGCGCCCTTTTTAATCCCCATTTATCACCTATCCTCTATCCCGATCCTTTTCATTCACCCGGTACGCTGCTAAGTATTTTTTCCGCACTTTTACAAGGTGACGCTGAGCCAAATGTGTCTGTGCCTTCAAGGATACACTCATCTCATTTCCATATAAATTCGCTGCCTATTAATAGGCTACCTAAATTTAAAACAGCGTACAATAATACTAAGCCAATCCATACAATCCGATACAAATAGCAGAACCACCCCACATAAGTAGCATTTTATATGAATGTTATTGGCGGAAATGATCTCGATCAATGACGCTGCTTCGCTTTCCTCGTATTCTCGCACTATAAGTTGCAATATAAATACACCTTTAAGGAATGCAATAATGTCGAACTTAGCAATGTTTTGTCATCAGTGCTCGATGGCCCAAACTGGCGGCTGCGGTAGCACGGGAAAAACCCAAGGCACCTGTGGTAAAGACGAAAACCTTTCTCGCCTTCAAGATATTATGATTTTCGGTCTGAAAGGCCTTTCTGCTTACCGTACCCACGCCGATGATCTGGGTGCAGATACTAAATCGGTTGATGACGTAATTGCCGAAACCCTATATTTCACACTAACTAACGTTAACTTCAGCTTTGAGCAGCACATTGCCCAATTGATGAAAATCGGTGGTGCCGGTAGCGAGATGATGTCTCGCCTGGGCGAAGCCCACCATGGCCGCCTAGGGATCCCTACCCCTGTATGCGTGCCACAAAACAAAGCTGAAGGTAAAGGTATTCTGGTTACCGGCCACGACCTTGAACTGCTTGAGCGACTGCTTATTGCAACCGAAGGTAAAGGTATCAACATTTATACCCACTCAGAGATGCTACCTGCACACGGCTATCCAGAGCTGCGCAAATACAGTCACCTAAAAGGTAACGTTGGTAAAGCTTGGTTCGACCAAAAGCAGCTATTCCAAAAGTGGAACGGTACCATTATCGTGACCACTAACTGTATTGTTCCGCCAACAGGCCGCGCAGATTATGCCGACCGTCTATACAGCTACGGTATTGTCGGCATCGATAACTGCCGCCAGCTTGAAGACGACTTCTCTCCACTGATCGAGCAAACACTGAGCCTGCCGGATATCGAAGGCTTCGACAGTGAAGACACCCTGATGACCGGCCACAACTACAAGACGATTCTTGGTTTGGCACCGCAGATCCTAGAAGCGGTCAACGAAGGCAAGATCAAGCAGTTCTTCGTCGTGGCAGGTTGTGATAAGCCAGGAAAACCAAATGATTACTTCCGTGAGTTGGCTCTGTCTATCCCTGACGATTGCGTCATCCTGACGTCTTCATGCGGTAAGTTCCGTTTCAACGACCATGATTTTGGTACGGTTCCGGGCACTGAAATCCCACGCTACCTTGATCTTGGCCAGTGTAACGACAGCTACGGTGCCGTGATGATCGCGCTGGCACTGAGCGATGCAATGGGCGTTGCTGTTAACGATCTGCCGGTGAATATCGTTCTGTCTTGGATGGAGCAAAAAGCGGTACTGATCCTATTGGCACTGTTCAACTTGGGTATCCAGAATATTTACCTTGGTCCTAACCCACCGGAGTTTGTTAACGAAGATATCTTTGCCTTCCTCCAGCAGCAATTTAACCTGCAGCTAACCGGTAATGCCAAAGATGACTTGGCCCGCATGCTAAACCCTCAACCGCAGCTAGACGTGGTTGAAGTGTAAATCGCACTAATGCCCTCGGGCCGGCCCTCTGCTACCCACTAGGGGTCGGCCCACCCTATTAAAAAAACTATAAACGCAGCAACCTGTTTGCCTGTGTCGATTACCTGTACCTGTTAGCCCTATGGAGCTAGTCATGTCTACTCATCAAAAAAGCCAATCGCAGTTTGTTACCATGGACGGCAATGAAGCCGCCGCGTCTATTGCTTATCGCTGCAATGAAGTGATCGGTATCTACCCTATCACTCCATCTTCTCCGATGTCGGAAGCCTGCGAGACATGGGAATCCCAGCAGAAAGAAAATATCTGGGGCCAAGTACCCCGAGTGCTCGAAATGCAATCCGAAGGCGGGGCCGCCGGTGCCGTTCACGGTGCCTTGATGGCTGGCGCCATGTCGACCACTTTCACATCGTCGCAGGGTTTACTGCTTAAAATCCCTAACATGTACAAAATTGCCGGGGAGCTTACCCCATTTGTCATGCATGTTGCCGCCCGTACCCTTGCCACTCATGCATTGTCGATCTTCGGTGATCACTCAGATGTTATGGCTGTACGCCAAACAGGCTTTGCCATGTTGGCAGCAGGTAGCGTCCAGCAAGCCCATGACTTTGCTCTTATTAGCCAAGCGGCAACACTAGAAAGCCGAGTACCCTTCGTGCATTTCTTCGATGGTTTCCGTACCTCGCATGAAATCAATAAGATCAAACTGATTGATGATACGACCCTGCACACCATGGTGGACAACGAGCAGGTCAATGCCTTCCGCGAACGCGGGCTAACCCCTGATGCGCCGAGCATCCGAGGCACAGCGCAAAACCCAGACACCTTCTTCCAAGCCCGTGAAGCATCGAACCTGTTTTATCAAGCGTGTCCTGATATTGTCGCGAGCAAAATGGCACAATTTGCCGAGTTGACCGGCCGCGAATACCGCCCGTTTGACTACTACGGCCATCCGCAGGCCAATAGCGTTATCGTCGTGATGGGCTCAGCCTCTTCAACAGTAAAACAAGCCGTTGACCACCAACTGGCCCTCGGCCAAAGAGTTGGCGTAATCACCGTACACCTATACCGTCCGTTCTCTTTAGCACACTTGATAGAGGTGCTACCGACCTCTGTCACAAATATTGCCGTACTTGATCGCACCAAAGAGCCCGGTGCTGTGGGTGAACCACTGTACTTGGATGTTATGGCAACCTTGCAGCAAGCCGTTGCCAACCAGCAGTACCCTCAAATGCCAGCCATTGTGGGCGGCCGCTATGGGCTTTCTTCCAAAGAATTCACCCCATCCCATGCCGCGGGTATTTTCAATGCCATGCGTGAACAGCAACTCAAGCATTCATTTACCGTTGGGATCGTCGACGATATCACCCATTTATCACTGCCGCTGCCAATCTCTATCGATGTAGAGCCCGCAAGCCGTTTGCGTGCATTGTTCTATGGTATTGGTGCCGACGGTACGGTCAGCGCCAATAAAAACACCATCAAGATCCTCGGTGAAAATACCCCTCTTCACACCCAGGGGTACTTTGTCTATGATTCAAAGAAATCAGGTGGCATCACTACCTCGCACCTGCGCATCGATCCCCAGCCAGTTGAAGCCCCCTACCTGATTGAACAAGCAGACTTTATTGCCTGCCATCAGTTCCAGTTCATCAACAAATTGGAAATGTTCGAAAAGGCCGCGCCTAAAGCCACCCTGCTTCTCAACAGCCCGCACGATGCCGATACCATATGGCAGCACCTGCCACGTGAAGTCCAGCAGGTCATCATAGGCCGTCAGCTAAAACTGTATGTCATCGATGCAGTCAAACTCGCCCGCGACCTTGGCCTGAAAAACCGCATCAACACCATCATGCAAGCGGGATTTTTTGCCCTTAGCAACTTAATGCCACTTGAAGAGGCACTCGGGCAATTAAAGGCAGCCATTGAGAAAAGTTACAGCAAACGTGGGCCAGCCATTGTTGAGGCTAACCATGCTGCAGTTGATGCCGCCGTCGAACATATTCAGGTTGTCGCTATTCCAGATGACGTCACCAGTCTCTTCCGTCGTCAGCCGGTAGTGAGCGAAAACGCGCCAGAATTAGTCAAACGTGTCAGCGCGATGATGATGGCTGATAAAGGTGATCAACTGCCTGTCAGCGCCTTCCCAGTAGACGGCTGCTGGCCGACGGCCACAACCCAATGGGAAAAACGCAACATTGCGCAGGAAGTACCTGTCTGGGAAGAAGATCTGTGTACCCAATGTAATATCTGTACCTTAGTGTGCCCGCATGCCGCCATCAGAGCTAAGACAGTCGCCCCCGGTGAACTTAGCGATGCGCCTGACGGTTTCAAGCATACCGACTACAAGCAGCGCGACTTCAAAGGCCAGGCCTATACCTTGCAGGTGTCGCCAATGGATTGTACCGGTTGTAACCTGTGCACCACGGCGTGCCCGGCCAGTGACAAGGACAACCCGGCCCGCAAGGCCATCAATATGGTACCCAAGCAACAAGTCATTGAGCAGCAAAACACAAACTATGAGTACTTCCTGCAACTGCCTGAAGTGGAGCGCATTGATATCAAACGTATCGATGCCCGTACCAGTCAGCTTCTACAGCCATTGTTCGAATACTCTGGTGCCTGCTCTGGTTGCGGCGAGACATCCTATGTCAAATTGCTTACCCAGCTATTCGGTGACCGCTTACTGATCGCCAATGCAACCGGCTGTTCATCGATTTATGGCGGTAACCTGCCGACCACACCTTATGCGATTAACAGTGATGGTCGAGGCCCTGCTTGGGCTAACTCGCTGTTCGAAGACAATGCCGAGTTCGGCTTGGGTATGCGCTTGGCATTAGACAGCAAACGCCACCATGCCCTGTCATTGCTTGATACTGCGCGCGATATTATTCCGGCAGAGTTAATTGAACAAATCCGCGAGGATGCCTTCGATAACAGCGAAACAGCTGTCGTGCGCCAACGTGGCAACCTTACCCGTCTGCGTGCCGCACTGCCTTACTCTATGCGCCAGCTAGATATTTGTGCCGACGACTTGGTGGCGAAAAGCAATTGGATTGTCGGGGGTGACGGTTGGGCTTATGACATTGGCTATGGCGGCCTGGATCATGTGCTTGCTGGGGGTGATAACGTCAACGTTCTGGTAATGGATACCCAAGGTTACTCCAACACCGGTGGCCAGCAATCCAAAGCCACACCGACCGGCGCCGTCGCCAAGTTTGCAACCCAAGGCAAAACCAGCCAGGGCAAAGATTTGGCGCTCAATATGATGATGCACGGCAACATCTATATCGCCAAGATCGCGCTGGGTGCCAATATGAACCAAACCATCAAAGCCCTTCAGGAAGCAGAAGCCTATCCGGGGCCATCCTTGGTGATCGCCTACTCACCTTGCATTACCCATGGTTTTGACATGGCTGAAGGTGTTGAGCATCAACAACTGTTAGTCGACTCCGGTCTATGGCCATTGTTCCGCTTTGATCCGCGCCGGATTGCCAAAGGACGCGCAGCATTGCAGATGGACTCGAAGCCAGCGAAAAAAGACATCGAGGAGCTGATCGGCCGTGAAGCGCGCTTCACCCAGATCAAACGCAGGGATCCGGCACGCTATGAGCAGAACCTCAACCGCCTTCGCCAACAGGTCAGCCACAAGCAACAGCTACTTGAACAACTCGCCCAGTGGAAACCAGAGCAAGACGCGAACAAGTAACCAATACAGAATTATTAGTAAACCCAAAGCTCACAAAGCGGCTGGCCAGACAATTTTACCGTTTGAAGCCAGCCTGCACCAAACGCTAGGAGACATAAAAAATGGCTAACATCGGTATTTTTTTCGGTAGCGATACCGGCAACACTGAAAAAGTCGCAGAGAGAATCGCAGCGAAACTGGCATTAGACCCTCAGGATATCGCAGGTAACAGTAGTGACATTTTTGATGATTATGATCTACTTATTCTTGGCACACCAACGGCTAACTACGGTGAAATGCAGCCTGACTGGGACTATTTTGTACCGGAAATGGAAGATGCCGATCTAAACGGTAAAAAAGTGGCGCTATTTGGCCTTGGCGATCAGGTGGATTACCCTGATAGTTTCCTTGATGCCATGGGCGAGCTAGCAGAAATGGTTGAAGAAGCCGGTGGTGAGCTAATCGGCGAATGGCCTACTGATGGCTATGAGTTTAATGATTCACGAGCCGTAAAAGACGGGAAGTTTATCGGTCTGGCACTGGATGAAGACCGCCAGCCTGAGCTTACCGATGATCGAATCGCAACATGGCTTACAACCCTAGGCCTGTAGACTACGTTCGAAATGAAGCTGAAATAGTAAGGGCTGCCAATGCAGCCCTTTGTTTAATCCTATCTTTCAGCGTCTTAGTCAATAATGAGCAAAAGAGGTTATGTAACGTAAGCTACTGCTGTAAAGAAGATGAAGACGTATCAACCTGCTCGCCACGACGCAAACAGTCAAACTTGAATTTTAGTGTTTGAAATGGACGCCGCCATACCAATTTAGGCAGAGCCCAACGCGACACATGGTTGAAATGTAAGCGTTTTGCCGGTTGATAGCAGTTGCTCTTACACTGGCTACAGTTAGGCTTTTCATTGCCAAGACGACATTTTTGTACGCGGTGTTCGACATATTCAATTAACCCTTCGCATTCAGGGCACATGATGGCACCACGGTGCAGCGTTTTACAATAAAGGCGAATCATCGCCTTTGCGGTATCCAACTCACGCTGCTGTCGAGCTGGACCAGAAGTTTGAACGATCATAGTGTCGCTATTATCCACTGCCGTGACTGCATTTATATGATCTCGATCAATTCAGGCTGGCGAACCAAACAATCACCAGTCTAAAACGAACTTAACTAGCACAATAACCTGTTCTTCGGCATTTCGCTCGAGTTCTAAGCACCGATCGCCGTTTTAGCAAGATAAGCCTCAGCTTTGGCAATCGTCAGGTCCAATACCCGCTCTATTTCTCGGCACTCTTCGACGGATACTGGCTCATTGTGTTTGAATTTCGTCTCTGCCGCACCGCAGCAACTTTGCAGCGGTTGCGCGCTCAAATTTGCCGCCACGCCCTTCAATGCATGGACAATATTCAGTGCATGAGCTTGCTGTCCCGGCTCTGACACTGCCGCAACCAACACCTGCCCCTTACCTACATTATCCTCAATGAAGATCTCCAGCAACATACACACCGTCTCTTCGTCACCGTCCATTGCTTCACGCAGTGCGTTGACATCTAACCAACTGTCTGACTCTGCCCCCTTATCAGGGCCCTTTTCCTGAACCGGCTCCGAGACTATATTTGGCTGACCTTGCAGGGGGATTTCTTGGCTGGAAGCATCTGTAGCTGATATTTCTTGGATACATGTATCTTGAACAGATACCTCTTGGGTAAGTGTATCTGTATTCTTTGGCTGTAACGCTTTGATTTTGTCACCTTCATCAAGAAAGGCTTGGATTTCCAATGCGGCAGGCGTAAAGACCAACTTTAGTAACTCACACAAATTTTCCAGCTTTTCATTATCAACCTGCGTTTTGGCTCCACGCTCAACCTGCTCGGCCAATGCATGGATCTGCTCGACGCCCAAACTGGCAGCAACCCCTTTCAGGCTATGGGATAACATCTGTACTTGATCTATATCGCCAGCTTGGAGTGCCTTTACGATTTTATGTCCATCATCAAAATGCTCATCGACAAACACCTCTAAGAGCATGATAACCATATCACGGTCGCCATCCATGGTATCAAGCAGGTAGTCACTATCGAAAATGGCCAAGGACTCAACATCGGTGGAAAGGCTCAATGTCTCAGGAGTGCTGCTGGGATGGCTCTCAAACTTGGGTTCAGCTTCGGCTTTCGGAGCAAAGCTGTCTTCATCTTTGGGCTCGAGCATAAAACTGTAACCAATACCTAACGCGGCTACCAGCGCCATAATTGAAAACACAATCAATGCGTATCCCAGCACACCAGACTGAGCGGTCCCCATATATAAACTCGGTAGTGCCGCGACAATTAACACGATACCAATCAAGCTCTTCGTTGAACTGCGGGTCTGACTGGGAAAAGACAATCTTTTGCCTAACGTTTTTTTCATGGTCACTCCTGTCCATTACAGCCCATGGCAATAAGCCACACCCTAACCAAGGCATAAAACAAATTCAAAAGTATGGAAAACTATACAAAAACTGTAGGCAAAAAAATTAGAGAGGTACAAACAAAATCAAAAATTGGCTAAAACATTAATAAAAAATGCAGCAAAAGTACGAGCAGCGAGGAAGCTGCCCGCACGATCAAGGTATTTAGCTATCGCTATTTAGCCGACGCAGCAACTGATCTTTCAGGTTTGGCGGGATCCCCTTTAAGGTCAGTGTATCGGTATCGGCATCATAGAAAATACGCTCACCCAGTAGCATACCATCAAAGTTGATGGTTACGCCGCCACCGGAACCGACGAATTTGGTCAATTTACGCATCGCCGTTCTATCAGCTGGGAAGCTTTCCTCCAGCTCATAGCCTTGCTGTGACGTGAATTGGTAGAAATCGGTGCCGTCATCAGATTCAGGTAATTCAGCAGCCAGTTCTTTGACCGTCACTTCATCGCCAGACTGCAACTGACCGTTACAGTAGTCATAAACCTGCTTGCGGTACTCCTGCTTTTCTTCTTTATCCATGCGTGAATCGGCACAGAAGTCTTCCACCGCCTGCATCAATACCTGATTTTGCTCTTTAACATCCAGGCCGACTTCAGCCTGTAGGAAGTCGAGGAAGAAGTCCGCAATCTTACGGCCAACACGCCCTTTAATGTAAGTCAGGTAACGGTTCGAGTCCGCGTCAGTTTCCCACGACGACAAATCAATGCGGGCTACGATATCCATTTTCGACACATCAAGATAATCAGTCGCACTGATATCCAACTGCTCAGTCACCTTCATGCTGTGGCAGGTAGGTAGCAGGCCGATAAAGAGGTAATCGGTAGCTAAAGATTGGTATTCCGCAATGACTAAGGTACCAGACTCTGCAAACGGATATTTCACCAATTCAGCCTGAAGTCGCTGGGCTGATTGGTTAGAAAATGTAAGAAAGTCTAACTCGCCACGACGAGACTGTTTCAACCAATGACCAAATTCGCTATCTTCAGAGAAGTGACCAAACCCTTTTGCTCCCTTACTGCTGTATACTCGATGTAACTCGGATACCAGTTCCTCAGTCGCGGTGTTATTATCAAGGGATTGTTTTCTAAGATGAATTTCCAATTCATCGTTTTCATTCTTGACTAATTGATGAAGAATGACGTTGGAAAGTGTGAGGCTCATAATGGAAAAATTTCAGTTAATCTAAAGTGTAGGTTATTATAAGTCGCTTTCCTTAACATTAAACAAGATTAAACAAGACTTCCTATGCCAATTACTTCAAAATACACCAATAAAAAAGTTGAACAAATCATTGATGATATGTTCGATGTATTAGAGAAGCATGATGCTTCTGCAGAACTCGCTCTGATGATCGTGGGCAACATTGCGACTAACATCATCAATGCCGATGTTCCTGCATCGCAAAGGAAAGCAATTGCAGAAAAATTTGCACACGCTCTACAGTCTTCAATCAAAGAAGACTAATCTTGTTTGCTGTGCCACAGCTATATAGGACTGGGAAACACTGACATCTATGGTCTCCAGCGGTAACAATTACAAAGACAAAGTCTCTCAGCTTATCAGCTGGGGACACTGGTTCAGTTTTTTCAATATTATCGCTGCCATGCTGTTGGGATCGCGGTATATTGCCCATTCCGAGTGGCCAGCGTCTCTGGTTGGCCAATTTTACCTGCTGCTTAGCTGGGTTGGCCATTTTGGCTTTTTAGTATTTGGCTTTTACATCCTGATACTCTTCCCTGCCAGTTTCCTAATCCCATCGCAACGCTTGATGCGGCTTTTTGCCGTGTTGGTGGCCACCACTGGCCTGACTGCATTGCTGCTCGACACCCATGCCTACGAAACGCTAGAGCTTCACTTGAGTCCTCTGGTCTGGGATCTGCTGCTAAGCGGAGAACGAACCGAGCTCAATGCCCGCTGGCAATATCTGTTTATTACCGTACCGGTGATATTCCTGCTCCAACTCGTGCTTTCTGAGTGGCTGTGGCGCAAACTCAGAAAACTTACCCGCAAACATGTTGGGGTACCTATCGCAACGGTCTTTGGGATCTGCTTTATCAGCAGTCATTTGCTGTACATCTGGGCGGATGCCAATTTGTACCGTCCCATTACCGCGCAGCGATCTAATTTCCCGCTGTCCTACCCAATGACAGCGAAAACCTTCATGGAAAAGCATGGCCTGCTTGACCGTGAAGAATATGCCGAACGCCTCAATGCCCAAGGGGTGGAAACCAGTGAACAGCTGCGCTATCCCCTGCAAAAAATGGCATTCAACGACCCAGGCACAGGCAAAAACCTGCTAGTCATAGTGATTGATGGGCTGCGAAGCGATATGGTCGAAGCAGAAACTATGCCTTACCTGTCGGCTTTTGCCACCCAAAATATCGATTTCGAGAACCACTACAGCAGTAGCAACGAAAATACGGCAGGTATTTTTGGCCTGTTTTACGGTTTGCCAAGCAGTTATATCAACAGTGCCCGCTCGAGCAATACCAAACCACTGCTCATCAGCACACTTGAAAAACGCGGATACCAATTCGGCTTGTTCGGTGGCGATAATCTCAGTCAAGATCCGATTTATACCGAAGCGATCTTCAACGGCCTTGCGCTGGAGGAAATAACCGGCACCAGTCAAGATGCAGAAGCGGTGGATAACTGGGCTTCATGGCTTGAGTCTGAAAAGACCAATTCGCCATGGTTTAGCTATATCGAGCTAACCTCAGTACAAAACTTTGAGGAAGGCGGTGATTACTCACCAAAATTTGAACCGTCTTTGGGCTCAAATAATGTCTCGGGCCAAAACACGAATTTGATATTGAAAAACAGCTACCGTAACGCAGCCCACTTTATTGATGAGCAGCTGATCCGTATTTTTGACCAGTTGGTCAGCCAGCAACTAATGGATGACACCATTGTCATCATTACGGCCAATCACGGAACGGAATTCAACGAAACCGGTAGCAATAGCTGGGGTGCCAACAGTAACTACAGCCAATACCAATTAAAAGTGCCACTCGTGATCCATTGGCCAGGCAGTGTCTCATCAGTAAGCGATAGGCTAACCAGCCACCTCGATATCGCGCCAACGCTGATGGAGTCGCTTCTAAATACCACCACGCCTGCGACTGCCTACAGCAGTGGGAACAGCTTGTTTAGCAATTCGACCAAGCGTCGCTGGATTTTGGCAGGTAATGAGAAAGATATCGTGATGATCCAGCCTGAGTCCACCACCGTGATCGATAAATACGGTAACTACCTGGTGTATAATCAAGACTATAAGCGGTTGGATTCAGCTAAGCCTAAACTCTCCACACTGATGCAAGCAATGCACGAGATGAAACGCTTTTACAAAACTGACTAATCACAGATCAACAAATGAAGAGGGCAGCCATTGGCTGCCCTTTTTGGTATTCGCGGTTGTTAGCAATTCATACCGATCTGGATAATACCAATCTGGATAAGTAGTTGATCAAGTATTTATGTAGGTTGGTATCATTATAAGTAATCGTTATTGTCGGCATAGCATTGCTCGTAGCCATCCTGCCAGCCATAAGCATATTTAACCTCGACCTCCATTCTTTCGGGATCTTGGCGAAACCCCTCCAAATGCGTCGCCGGTTCATTCGTGCGGCTATAACACCCATCTTGGTAGCCATCAAGATATGGCCGGGTAAAGCCCAATTCGGATAACCTTTCATGCCGGGTATCTGCACAGCCGACAAGTATCGAGACAATGAAAGCGATACCCACATACTTTGGTGAATAAGTCATAAACATCCGTATATGAATATAAACACCTAAAATGTAGCGGAGCATACCTTTCTGGCCTGTCTTAGATCCGATACTTCCGCTATCTTATATCTCAAAGCAGTGTATTAAGGACAATAACATGAGTAAGACCGTCTTAATAACCGGGGCAAACCGTGGTGTGGGATTGGCACTCACCGTGGCCTACCTAGAGGCTGGCTGGCAGGTGTATGCCTGCTGCCGTGACATTGCCAGCGCAAGTGAGCTGACCCGCAGGCAAAACATATTTCCTCACCTAACCATCGTAGAGCTGGATGTCACCGACCATGAAGCGATTTTGCACCTAGCGCAATCAATGGAAGCCACTAACCTGGATCTCCTTATTAATAACGCCGGTTATTACGGCCCCAAAGGATACGGCTTTGGTAACACCGATGCCGATGAATGGCGGAAAGTGTTTGAAATCAATACGATTTCACCATTAAAAATTACCGAGGCTTTTTATCCCCAACTCAAACAAGGCTCGCCCGGTGTCATTGCTTGTCTCTCCTCAAAAGTTGGCAGCATGGCCGAAAATACCAGTGGCGGGGGCTATATCTACCGCTCCTCCAAGGCTGCACTCAACTCTGTGGTCAAGAGCCTGTCCAACGATCTGTTACCTGAAGGTATTATTGCGGTTGCCCTTCATCCAGGCTGGGTACAAACCGAAATGGGCGGACCCAATGCCAAAATATCTGCACCCATAGCTGCAAAAGGGATCAAGCAGGTTATAGACAACCTAACTGTAGCCGACTCTGGATTATTTATGGACTACCAAGGTAACTATTTACCATGGTAAGACTTAGGGTCGCTTAGCCCCACATCTACTCTCCGATAAGGCTTAAACCTCCCTCTGGCACTCTCCATAAAGGCACGGCGTTTGACATCAGGGTTGGCTGGGGGCGCGACCGCATGCTGCTGATTAAACTTCTGATTGAAGAAGGTTTTGATGCGTTCGGCTTCGCCAACGGCTTTATTCATGCTGACTACAACCGAGGTCACTTTACCAGCTGGTCATACTCGTAATCCCACCCTCTCTGTGTTTCTATAAGAGTACAGGGAGGTGCTTATGAAAAAATGTTTATTATCAATAGGCTTAGTAGTATTAATGACAGGCTGCGTCGGCAAACCTGATACCTATTATCACTGGAATAGACATGGGTTTATAGAAAGTTATCAATTGCCCGACAGTGTGGCGGCGGTCGAAGGCTATAACATTAAAGCGACCATGAGAGTTGTCAGTGCTATGGGAGGTTTAGACATTAGGAGACAAGAAGATAGGATTTGGATATTAAAGCATAAATATCGCCAACAGTGCCAAGATATCGAAATAGTCAATGAAACGTTCATTGCTCCGCCTGAATCTTCGTTTATCGGTCGCGGCTCTTACACAATGGATGCAAAGTGTCTTTAAAAAATGGGGGCGTGATAGCCCCCTTATTGGAGATGCAAACTACGCTGCAATGCCAAGACGATTTTTCGTCTTGATGTATTTTTTGACGAACTCATCACGGACGATATCGTCCTCGGTAAACTCAATAATGCCGACATCAAACTCTTCGGCCATCATCTGTAGTTTCAAGTAAAGGCAAATCATTTCCTAGCGAGTCAAAGCAGTCCAGTGTATCTATAAGGCTTGTTCAGATAGCTATAAACTCAACTACAACACCCCCTCCGGCTTTTTTCTGCTCCTAGGGCTTCCATTCTTTACCAACACCTCTCGCTAAGCCCCATAAAGAAGCTCAAGGCTAACGGTACAGATTAAGTCAAGGATTCAGTAACGTCTAGACTCTAGGCACTATTTCCAATCTTCCTTCACAACGCTTCAGAATTAAGCGTTACCTCTAGTTAGTCGTTTCCACTAAGAGATAACCACCCGAACAACACAGGGCGACATAATGACAAGCAAAGGATCCTATGAAAAAGACAATGGCACTTGGCTTACTCGCCAGTAGTGTGTTGCTGGCCGGTTGCGGTGGGCAGTCAAACGTTAAGTTGGTCAAGGAGGGTATACTGCATGACGATCCGTCCCTGACAGTGGCACAGGCCCTCGATACCCGCAAAGTATGAGTAGCTACTAGCTGGGCTGAGAAGACGGATAACATAGGCGGGAGCTGGTTGAATAGAGCTGTACTGTCGAACGAGCTCGCTACACGCCATGAAGCAAAGCTAGTCCGCAACAAAGAAACCATCGACAGCCGTATAGAATACTGGCACGGGGAAATTAAGAAGAACCAAGGCTATGCCGCCAAATATGACAGCCAGTTAGATTTCCTTGCCACGATAACGGATGATGAAATCAACCACTTTAATACCTCCCCTTCCAATAGCGATGCCTTCCACACCATTTCTGACAAGCAGTACAACTCGGATATCCGAAACTGCATCTTACGGACAATGCCGCGCCAGACCTGTGACCGTGAGCGATGCCAACAGCGGCTTGTGAGGGAGAGCCAGCGCTATGAGGAGCAAACGGCCATCAACCAACAGCGCATTGATGATTATGGCTACCCGCTAGATGAAATGAACAGAAAACCCGGTTATCTGGTACGGCTGGGCTGGTAGAGGTGATCCAGTTTGCCATTACCCACGAAAATAGCTTCGAGGTCCATTCGACCAGCGTGGTACGAGAAGACTTTGACGGCAACTTGTATGAGACATCGATGCATACTGGGGCAGCCATCAAGCTCGCATATACCGACCAAGGTAAACATGTGCTTGATTACAAATAACCTTATCAAGCTAGCCGGCATCTTCAAGCTCAACTAGATATAACAACACCCGACAATAGCCGCGGGTTAAGAGGGGGCTGTTAATGTGTTGCAGCCCCCTCTCCTCGTTAACACTGGGCTTTGTTGGATTCGGTTTTGCTTTTGAATCAAGCGATAGCCGAAAAAGCCCTAATATTGATAGCTTTAGGTTATCAGTGTTCTAACATCAATAGATAAAACCAAATAAAAGTAATTAGCGCCTCTATAAGGTCATTTCAAATCGCGGCAAACTCAATGACAGCACCCCCGCCGACCTTATACTGCTTCTAGGACTTCCACTTTTTGGCGACGCCCCTACTCGCCTTTGGTATATGCTGCTATGCCCTTACGTATCTCCTTCATATACCGAGAGGACACCTTAACCCGCGGAATAACGTTGCTACCATTAACCGCAGGTCTCAACCTACACCGGCTTCATGTTAAGCACACTAGCCACTCAGGAAAAACAACGCTATAGCGCCCTGTAAAGCCCGCAGCTTGCCTTTTAGCACTCTCCGCACACCTATCCACACTAACAACGACAAGTCCCGCTGGGCGCTTAATAGAGCTCTTCTTGCTTTCGTTTCCGCAGCTCCCGGCAGTCTTTAACCATCTTCTTTTTCTGCTTAATACTTAGTTGGGCTGTGGTATGGGTGTTGTCCGGAAAATACCGGCGGAATAGTTTCGTGTTCTCCCTCAACTGCTTCTTGAGGGACGCCTTATGCTTTAAACCGTACGTTGCCACAAGCTTTATCCCACTGGAGTTAGCGATGTCCTTGCTGATGTAGTCAACCCACCCGAGATCGACGGGCAATGTACAGTAAACATGATCACCTTTGCGGTGCTGGTTAGCCCAATACTCGTTATCATGGTTAGGTTCCGCAGGTATAGGGCCAAACTGCTCTTCCTCAAGCATGTAGTCGACATTGTAGCCACGCTTCCTTGTCCAGGTCGGCAACACACATACTGCTTTGTTGTAGCCTTTTGAGATGCGTTTGCACCAATCCCGCAGCTGTTGCTCATCATCTTGTATCCAAGTCAGCATATGTAGGTGCCGAGATAGACGCTTAGGCTCGTCCTCAATGAACTCAAGGTCAGGCTTCGCGACCTTTCCCTTCTCAATCACCAACATAAACGCCTTGTTCCAGCCGCAGCCAGATTTATGTGAGCCACATAACCGGTCTTTGATGTAATTGGCTGCGTTTGGTGTGTTTAACGCATCAGCTATCACCTCATCACTAAGCTGAACCGTGACATGAACTGGCGTACCACGCTGCACTTTGGCTTGCTTGAAGATGTCTATTGCGTATAAACGGAAGGCTGGAGAGTAGCGGAGATACTTTGAAGGCTGGTAATAAACGTGTGTAAAGTAATGCCGGTTATTAAACTCATCTTCGTATAAGAAAACCTCTTGCGAGTGTTGCTCTAGCAGAGGAGCACTGTGAACAACCTTGTTACGGTCTGCGCTTTGTAAGGGAGTGATATAGCGTTTATTAAACTTATTAATTGTGTTACTGATCGCCCCTACTGATTCAAGATATTTAAGCTGCACCGCTAATAGCGACTCACTGCCCGCCCTTACTGGCTCTGCGCCATTCTCAATGGTTGATTTATCGCAATCCCTTTCGGGAAAATGTCCGTTTTGGGTAACTACATTCTGCATCAATTACTCCCTGTAAAGTGATACGTAACCCAACTCACCTAAAGGCCAACTCTACCTTCAGAACCTCAAGCAAGTAGCTATTGACCACATTGCCATTAACTACATCTACGCTACACCAAAAACATAAAGCAATCTATTAACAATTACCTATAAGATCTTGATTTAAAATTCTTATACTTGTACCCCATGAAGCCATATCAGACAAGAAACGTTAGAAGTGAATGCAGAGAAAACAACGCTAATGCCGAGGGGGAATTATTTTTTTAAAGTGCAAAGTAGCTCACAGAGACTTCCTGCTTTTTTGATGGGCTTGCAACCTGAAAGTCGTACGCTTACCCACCTGTTTAGCTATGAGTATAGCAATGCGGCTTAACCTACAACCATACCTAATGAGGCTGACAAACAACTTTTTGATATAGAAGATAGTGATATGTTGAAAAAATCAACCTATTACACCAAAAACTTCGGTATTGCATTGCTCACCTTAACAGGGCTACATGGTCTCCCCCGGTTGTAAACAACAGCGTCAGGTAATGGAAGGTTGGGACTGCCGCTCTACATTCGATCCGTTTACTTGTTTTGTTAACCTCCCCCCTTTGAAACCGTAATCATGAACAGGTATCAACAAACAACCGTTTAATGATACCCAAGAGTGACGGACCTACCGGTATCATAAAAATACCCCAAGCACTTTTTGATACCTGAACTATAGTGATACTACATATATGATACCAACCGAGGTCCCCTGCCATGTCCCACCGCACCTTTGCCTACTGCCGAGTCTCCACCGTCGAGCAGACCACGAAGAACCAAACCCTTGCCATCCGCAGCGCCGGCTATGCCGTCCCGGATAACCGCGTGGTGGCCGAACAGGTCTCCGGCAGTGTCCCTGCCATGCAGCGCGAGGGGTTCCGCACCCTCATCGACCACAAGCTGGAGCCGCGCGATACCCTGGTCGTGCTCAAGCTGGATCGCCTCGGGCGGGACAATATCGATGTCCAGCAGACGATAGGGACACTGGGCGAGCGGGGGATCAATGTGGTCAGCCTCGACCTCCCCGTGGCCGACTTGGCCAGCAGCGAGGGCAAGCTGATGCTGCAGATGTTCTCGGCCTTTGCCGAATTCGAGCGTAATCGTATCCGTGAGCGGACACAGGAGGGCCTCAACCGGGCCAAGGCGCAAGGCAAGAAGCTAGGGCGCCCTGTAGCAACCGGTACGACCGAAAAAGTCTTACAATGCAAGGCAGAAGGCTTATCGCAGGGCCTGACCGCTAAGCAGCTTGGATTGGGGATAGCGACAGTAAAGCGCCATTGGAACAAGCAGCCCTCGACGACGTGATGGTAAGCAAAATATGGCCACCTCAGGATAGTTAACTACCAATAGTTAACTACCAGTATTAACTCGTTTTTGGACAAAAACGCGTTAGGGTTGATTTTCGAATTTAGCAACTTCAGATAAGCTGACTTTGGGGAAACGAACCAAAGTCCAGCTAAGGCATGCCTGTCTAGTCGTTGACTGTTCAGAGGTTGACGCTACATATATTAAGTTGTGAGATGGGTATCTTCCGTTAGCGCTCAGTAAAAGATAAAGCTCTCCATCAGGACAAGCTGATGAAGAGCTCCAGCTATCGATTAAACGTCATCGAGAGAGAATGGCAAAACAGAATTTGAACCATCAAGAATTTTTAGTATCGGTGTTGGTGTGATGACCCCGTGTTCCATGGCTCTATCCAACGTGCTCTTATCAACCTCTCCCCAATTTGCTCGAGATGTTAGCCAATAGTATGACGGTGAATATAGATAAGCGTTGTCCAAGGATAAATTGTTATAAACCTCAATGTGCCACGAACCAGAAACATCTAGTAATGTCCAATTAGTCCATACATATTTTAGCTGTGATTCATTAGTTGAGTCATTGTATGTATTGACTAGTCGCGACCCAGTATCTTCAACGACTATTGCACAAGAGAAAAAGAAATCTCGCTGCTTTTTAGAACGCATTATATCAAAGTTTGTAAAGCTTCCATCCTCAAGCTTAATATGGAACTCTTGGCATTGTTCAATGTCATTTCGTACAAATAAATCGAGCACTTCTGGGTAAGATCCAGACATACCGTTCATATAACGTGAAAGCTCATACTGATAATGAGTAGTGTCATAATCAAGGCTATCCAGGGATATCTTTAATGACTCTAGAACTTCTTGCCTGTTTCTCTTCCTAACATTATCAAGATCATCATGAGAATCTAATGGAATAGAACGTATTACTGAGTGGTATTTAATCGGTGTGGCCATTTGATCATTAACAGTAGTTGCTGCACCAGAAAGCAGGCTGCTACCTATACTCGCACCGCTTAACAAACTCATTGCGGTGAATGTACCACTAGTAATGTTACTGCGGCGAGCCAATCGGTTATGATAGTCACCGGTAAACTCATCGAGGTTATTTGGGTTCTTAGGCTCGATGTTGTAGGCCTTCATCATGATATTCATAGCCTTGCTATGCTCAGTAGAATGAGTATGCGAAAACTGGTTTGAGTATAAAAGCTCATCATGACTTTGTGTGCTTGCACAGCCAACTAAAATAGTTGACGCTACTGTAATAGCAAATAATCCCTTACTCATCATATACTTCCGTGTATTCTTAGTGATCAAAAATGACAGCTATGCTTATACAGGCATAACAAGCGGTAAGCCATTGAGTTATTGTAACTATTTGTAGATTTCTAAGGTGAATCACTTGTTTTGAGTAGCAGAACAAGAGTTTTTCATGGGATCTAAAGCATAAGAAGTTATTATGATTAGCCTCAATATTCGTAACAAAGTTAGGGGCAGAAGTTTGCCAGGATGAGTCCTGGCACGAAGCTGGACAATTCTGTGTCAGGAATTTTGCTAATTTAGAAAGTTATTGATTAGGTTTGATATGGCAAAGTGGTGTCGCCATACCAAGCCAATACATCTCTGTATAAACACACAGACCAATACCGAAATGTGCTGTATTAAGGTTGATTTTCACCCGACTTATCTCGACGACGGAACCCTAAAAGAACAGCAGCATAAATTATCATGCCTACAGATAAGAAGTTAATTGCAAAACCTCGTCTCTCTGCAGGTGGTGTGTACCTATCCCCCTCATAATAAGAAAAGAACATTGATAAGCCTGTCGTGAAGTTATAGTTAAATTCTGGGCTGAACACCCTTACAACTTGAATTAGAAAGAAGATAATAAACAACCAAAGTCCAACTGTTTTTCTTTTAAAAGTAAAGTAACATGCGACGATACCAAACATTAAATATAGTAAGTATATTGGGTTAATAATACCGAACTGCCAGAAATAACTCACTGAATTGGAAAGACCAAGTACTATTAGAATAAATGAGAACAATGTAAATGTACTCTCGGTAAACTTCATCTTGCTAATCTCCCTTTAGCTATCGCCTCTTATTAAGGTGAGAGACAAGCAACAACTAAGCCTCTGAATACCAACAAAAAGACAAACCAGAAATATGATGAAAGTGCAATGCGTTTATTGCCCAATTGAGACACTTGTTAACTAGCACTTTCTAGTGTTCTAAAAACATCCATTCATCATCCATACCCTGCATTAATATGAAGTTATGTCCAACAAAATTAGTATCATGAGTTGGGTTTGGAATAAGGTATTTCTTGGCGTGAATACCTGCATATTTCATCCCCTCCTTTTCAACAATAGGTTTAAACTTTTCCCAAATAAGATCTGCTTTTCTTTTCAACTCTGCGAGTTCTAAAGTGTCAGTACGATAATTAATAATTAAAATCCATGCTTTAGTCTCTGTAGCCCAAACTTTAGCTAAGCCTTCGATTTGTACTACCTCAGAGTTCGATAAAATCATTGGCTTTGTTTGCTCTCTAAAGCCTAACCTCATAACTTCGTCTTTAGTTGCAGAGTAACTTACTACAGATACCAACATCAACAACAAGGTAATTGTATACTTATATGCAGCCTTCACTTGACTCCCCTTTCCAAGTGACAATTTTCAAATTATCACATCAAATTTACTCAAAGAATTGTGGCATAGCTAACTAAATGTAAGTAATTTTTCGTGTGAATACTGTGTGATATGTTGAAGAAATCAACATATCGTCACCATCTTTATCAAAAGGTCTTCTGAAGCAATAAGCTTGTATGGACAGGCTCAGCATTCTAATGAGTCATAAATTTAGCAAGTGGTAAATTCAAGAAAAAGTACTCCCATTGAAAATCTGCTAACAAACTTTGGGGCATAAGTGAGCTTAACCGAACGATCAAGTTCACATGAAAACAAAAAGCCCTACAAGAGGGCTTTCACAGGTTATCTGTAATATTGCTTCCGTCGCTTAGAATTATGCTTCCAGCATCTGGCTAGCTCATAGACATCCGAGCGGTAGTCATCCCACGGGTTCGCTAATGCCCTCCCCCTCGCTGCTCTGAGCTTGATGGGATAGCCTTTGCATTCCACTTGGTGCAAGAAGTAGTAGCTTTGCTCCTGCTTGGTTGAGAAATGCTTGAATATCCGGTTTCGGACTCTCGGGTACAGTGCCCACCCCGAATTATATCGGCTATTGTACTCTTGACGACCATGGTACTGCCTTTTTAACTTTTTCATTTACCCTCCAGGTTTACATTACCTAGAAGGGGTCCTCAGCGAAGTAATTCAATATAAGTTTCCACTTACTATAAGGGAATTTCATGCATTAAAAGTATACGGCATCTTGCGAACCTAGCAGCATGTAGTCTGTTCGTAAACATTTGCTCGTGCTTGATTTATCTTTTTCTCCAGAGCTATCCCTCTCTCAACCTCCTTGCCATACAGCGTAATCCAGCCCCTAACCGTACTTTCGGCAAATCCAACTTGCCTTGCAAATGCAGCTTTTGATAACTCACCGTCCATAACTATGAAATCTCTAACACACTGTTTTTTTGTATCCTCTGAAAACCGTTGTCCCATTGCTATTTCTTCAGTTAATAACCATACAATGAAGACTAGCATCGACGTTACCACATATCAATAAGCCATTGTTTTATAAGCATTACTTATACTTTAACAAATTTTACAACTCCCTTACAGCAACATTAGCAGTTAACCCCCCTACTTCCAGGTAGGGAGTTGAACCCGCGTCCAAAAAAATACTAGGGACTCGTCGATGGGAAGATGGAACTGTGTATCCGGCGGCTTGCACTACCCGCCCGGGCAGATAGACTGAGGATAGGAGGGGTCACCAACGGGTGTCACGCCCTCTGCGGAGCTTGCACGGCGCTACCGCGTTGATTGCAAGGCATTTTTATATGATTAGTCACGCACCGAGCCAGCTCCACCCATCAATTATATGGAGCTTTACACCCGCTATGAAGCACGTATGTTCCGCACTTAAGTCATCTCACGTGTTTCAACCGTTATAAACCTTTCCTTTTGTTAGCTTCTCCTCCTGATATGGGTCATACCGTTTATTTGATGATTCAAAGCTTACGGAATATGGTTCAAAGCCATCATTAAACACAAGCTTCGCCACAAAACTCCTTTTATGCCCTTTCGCCGATACCGGCCAAACCTTTATCTCATTAACAGCCCGTTGCATTAATTCTCGCACCTCTAACCTTGCTTCATAGTTCGAGGTGTCAAGTGCGTCATCGGCTACTTTTTTCCATCGTTCACTGAGATCACCATCTACCTTAGCAACATTAATTTGCGCTAATGCCAATTTACCTTCTAGCTCTTTCTTGGTCGCTTTACACTCATTGAGCTTCAGGCTTATCTGCGCAATATCACCGCTCAAGCTTGCTAACTCAACTAGGCGTTCAATTTTGCTCTCCGTGTCGGCTATTTGCTTGCTCAAAGTATGTATTTCATCATCCTTAGGCTTATTAACGCGGAACTTACTCATTCTCAGACGACTATGTATCAGGATTTCCCTTTCAAGGTGGGCACCAGCACAAGTCCAACCTTTACAGTTTGTTTTCCTATGAGTTTTCCCTAAGCAGTTATAGGTTATGTTGCCATGCCGATTTCGGTAACTACCAATCGGTGCCCCACAAAGCGCACACCTAGCCACTCCAATACCTGTGATGAAGTTTGCATGCTTATCTGAGCCTCTTGGCCTTTTACGGGACTGCCTAGCATCAACTAACCGGAAGTACTCCATTTCAGAAAGCACTGGTGGATAGTAATTAGCAAGGGTGTGTTCCTGCCCATCGATGGTGATCGCTCGTTCTCCTATCAACGAGCGGTTTTGGTGAATCTTAGTAATACTGGCATACGTCCACCCCTCACTCTTTTTATTCTTTCGAGTGGCTGGTGGCGGAAAATTGGCATTAAGATAATCGAGAATACGCCCAGTGCCATAGCCGTCGAGAATCATCATGCATACATGTTTGGCGACATCGAAGTAAACTTCATGCTCTTTGACCTCACGAGTTACCGGGTCAACTAAACACCACCAAACATGTGTTCCAACCGATTGAATTGCGTATGCCAGACCATTTTCAGAACGCCCCCCCTTCTGATGCTCTGCAATTAGCTTTAAAGCATTTCCTTTCGTTCGGTTGGATTTATGCAGGCTCTCATTATGAGCGCGCTCAAGGTAGACCATACTAAGCAATATATCGGTAAAGTCAGAATTACCCTCGCCATAAAGCTTGTCATCAATGGCTGAATAAACCCGGATACCGCTTTCAATCAGCTTTAAAAACAAGCTCTGGGCTGCAACAATATTTTGCCGAGACAATCGATCTAGGCTAAACAAAGCCAATATTGAACCAGGCTTCACCTGCCCTGTTTTCACTCCATCAATGAAACGCCCGAGTGCACCATCAAGATGCTCACCGTGGTATGCTGACTTACCATCATCAACAAAGCTTTCACTCGATATAGGCAAATCGTACTTTTGAGATAGCTCTTCGAGTTTAATGGCTTCTTTTTGGTGCGCTAAGCCTGTTCCCTTTTTTTGCTTAACGCTCGATATACGACTGTAGCTGTAAATCATTGGCATCCTTAATACTCCTTTGGATGATCCATTTGCAGCCACTATATATCACTAGGTGCATACTTCCTAACGTTTGGCGGACCCAATGCCCTAATCGATACTCAGGCATCCGCCGCAGGTCTGAAAAAAGTCATCGATAACCTCACCCCATCCGATTCGGGTTTGTTTATGGATTATCAGGGTAACTATTTGCCGTGGTAAAAGTCGATATTAATTTGCCAAATTAATAATAGAGATTGGGTTTTAACTATTCTGTTAGTACCTTTAATTAATATTATCCGGGAGTCCGAGCGACTTGCTGCTGATTAGCCTACTGATAGAGGTAGGCTTTGATGTACGGGCTAACAATGGCTGAATCTATGCTGGCGCATCCGGGACTGTAATAGGAGCCTGTACAATGGACTCCTTAGTTCTTTCCAATTCACTCATCTACCACAACATAAATTTCTCATTATTGATCCATATTAAACAGCCAACCGGTTTAATTTTTGCAACTTTTTGCTCGTACCATTCAGCAAAGGATGCAATTGATGCCATATCAGAGAGTTATATTTCTATCCGTCATTTTTAACACTTTGTGTGGATGTGTGGGTTTGCAAACTGCGAATGAAACTGCGTCGCAATTTGACCATATTACCAACAGTTACGTTGTTTATGATATTAAAACCCACAATGCTTTTTCTGATATGGATCAGATCAAAAAGGAGATAAATAATAGCGGTATCACTCTATACACTCCTGATTATCTTAATGGGTTTACATTCTTGATCATCTCACAAATCACTTTTTTAAGAAGTGAGGTTAACCAAAAGTCAGTAGCCAATATATCAACAACCATAGAAGGAATAGCTGATGAAGAATTTGCTGACTTAGTTATGTCATTTACAGAAAAAGAACTTAGAACCAATTCAACCCGTGGTACTCGATTCTATGATTTGACTAACTTTAATGCCAATCATGAAAGATTCGCAGTGATTGTATATGACGAATACACACTCACCCGGTTTAAATGGCCAAACGAACAAGTGTTACAAGATGCAGTGTCATTTAGCCTACTTCATGAAGTTGGCCATGCCCTTGCTGGTGTTAAAGGGTCGCCTGTATACGACTATATTTCTCAAGATACAACAGTCGATGAAGACACTCTAAGGTATTATATGGAAACCTATGCGGATATCTTTGCTGCTCAATTCGCATATTCTGATTTATCACATGCAAAGGCGTCTCAATTATTACTGCATATGATTGGCTTTAGGGCAAAGACATTAACGAGTTTTACACATGATACTAGTGACGTACTGATAGGCTTCAGAAAAAAAAGGGATAGCCAAGGCTACCCCAATGATTGACGTCAAATTACGGGAAGTGTTTATGCAATATGGAGTTTATAAATTTAAAGAAGAAGTTCAGTCAGTGTCATTGCTGTCCTATCTTGGACAACTGGAATTGCATCATTGATATCAAGGTTCATCTGATTCGCAGTAGTTACAATGCGTGTTTCATGAACCAGCCAATTGAAGTTTTCACCACGCTCAATGCTACTAACACGTGTTGATGCAACCGTGCTGTTGCTGTTTGATAATGATGAAGCATTGGCTGAAGCAGAGCGTGTTACGCTCTTATCACCATCTAGAGGGCGTTCACGGACCTGAACATCAAGTACAAATGTAAAGTAGGTGTCCTCAATTAAAGTATCAGCAAGGAAACCTACAGCTGCCACGGCAAGCCCAGCGCCTGCAGTTGAACGACCATCTGCACCTAGTACAGCCGCTGTTGAAGCACCGATAAGTGCTCCTTCAAACCCTGAAGATAAATAGCCATATGCTTCTTCTTTCGATGTATTTTTAGCTTGGATAACAGAAGCATTGATCATCATGTTTGCCTTATCAGGGTCGTCAGTAACAACAAACCCTTCAAGGGCAAGCTGACTTTTCAGCTTCTGCATAGTATCGCGTCGCATATTATTACCAGTCAGATCTCTCACACTGATATATACGATACGTTTAGCCGGAGCTACAGGTTCTAGTACCACCGCGCCAGCAACCTGAGATTCAATTACTAAATCTTGTTTTGTCATTGCAGTTTGCATTGCACCACAGCCAACTAATAGTGTAACCATTGTGCCAATGACAAGTCCTTTCATCATATTCACAGTTTTCATTTTTTTTCCTTTTTATTTTTTCCCGTATTCAGGTTTAATTAAGTATTGTTGTTTTAGTGTTTTTATTTATTCATGAAGGTGACTTTGATTCAAACCCAAACCGTCATTTTTATTTTTTTTCAAAGGTAATTGTGAGCTTTAGCTTATTTAGTGATAACTAAGTGGAATAAAGATCATCACTTTCAGGCCGTATCGCGCATAAGTAAAGTATGTCCTTTATCAGTAAGTAAAATATAACATTGATTTAAAAGCAATTATTCGCACCCTCGACCTTTTGTTACGAATGAGCGGTACATCATTTTATGAAACAGAATAAATTGATTACTTAAGGTATGAGAGGTTAGATCAATATGAATAATTTTTTAATTATGGATTATCTTTAATTTCTGAGCATATTAACATTACTGATATATTTTTAATCTAAATGACAGCAACGAACTATATTAATTTCACTCATAATCTTCCAGATATGTTTGGATTTATACTCCCTAGCCACTTATGACTAAATAGCTGTTCCTAATATTAGCTCTTTCAATAAATTGAGCTCAGTCTAAATTGTGCTATCCGAACAGTTACTGCAACAAAATCCACCCATGCAGAGGACTGAACTATGGCCATTATAGTGCCGATTCCTCATCCTTAACGTTAAAGAATGCGCAATGAGATTCAATCGACACTAGATAAATTTTCTGCACGTCGCTGGTTACCTGTTGCTTGCATTATTTGGTGGCAATATACATAAGAACTCTTTATCAGGAACCCACACCACGCCAAGAAGATAAAATAATGAAGAAATAAGAAAACACAGTATCACTAAAGTGGAGGTGGTATTATTGCGTAATAATTGGTTGACCATGATACTTTTTATACGTAACTCATTGATTATTAAATGAGCCACACCACCAACATCTATTTCGCTGGTGGTGTGACTTTTAAGTCAATACACTTTTTTATTTAATCCTTCCTGACGATGCCAGCAAAGAGCGTGTTTCGATGTTTAAGCTGAATCGTACCCCCTAACATGTACATAGAATCATAAATCTCGATGAATAAGTTACCTGTCGAGTGCTCGTCGGTCACACACGTTGATTCCTGAATAATAACGTCGTAGTTCAACTGATCTTCATTACCCAATCCGAAGTTCAATGCTTTTGCAGTAGTTATGCATCGCCCCTGCCCGGTGATGGTAAAGGTGTTATTTCCATTGTATGTATAGAACATATCATTGGTCGGTACTGAGTACTTTTTATCAAGTAACTCATCTCCACCAGTATGGCCTTGGGTCTTCCCGTAAAGGACAACATCCGATTCGGTTTGTTTATGGATTATCAAGGTAACTATTTGCCGTGGTAAACGATTAACCTTGGTAACCGTGATGTGCCTTGGTAACCATTATTGCAACGACTTAGCCCCATACCACTTCTACAATACCCTCTTACTTTTAGCTGGCTGAGCAATTAGCCAGTTACACCTATCCGTGTAGTTCGTCGCATTTTCGTCAACCAATCGTTAGAAAAGCGCTAATTTGCTATACCCATAAGCCTTTTATCGTAAAAAATTCGTAACAATAGTACGTCACAAGCTGCATTTACGACTTCACTCAACCAAAAACTATACCGGATACACAACAACTGGAGTTCCTTGGGAGCTGCAGTGTGGTAATGACACGAATTAATATCAACTATTTGGGAAGGTCACTTGGCGCAAGGTTCACACATTCAAGACTTTTACGATCGGGTGATCTCCCTTTCAGGAAAGTCACACGGTTTAAGGGCAACCTGTGAACAAATTTGCAGGAACCTACTGTTGAGCTTTTCCGTGCAAGATGCCACCTTGGTCGTCGTAGACGGCTCTGAATGGAAAATACTGCTAACCGTAGATAATGCAGGGATCAATTACCAATCCCCACCAATTGAATACCAAGAAACCAAGATATTTCCATTTGATCAGGTCACTCAAGCCGTGCGGTTACAAGTGGCTACTATTCGCGAGCTAAACAATACCTACCGCCTTTATCTCCCCTTAGAAAGGCGTTCGACGATCATCGGCTGCTTCATTGCCGATTTTCCCCAAAATAGGGTATCCAAACAATTTAAAGCCAAGGACTTCAGCTTTCTGGGTGTTTTACTTGCCTCTGAACTCAGTACCTCGATGACTGATGCCATCATCCAAGATAAGCACAGCAGCTGGCGTATTGCTGAGCGGGAGCTCAAAATTCGTCAGCACGAACAGCACAGCTTGCAGAAACAGCTCCAAGCCCTGCATGACATCTCATTCAGGCTATGGCGTGCCGACTCGCTCAACAGCATGCTCTTTACTGCTGTTGATGAAGCCAAAAAGCAACTCAACATCGACAGGATGGCGATATTCCTGTTCAAACCTGGCAACCGAATGCAAGGTACTTATGGTACCGATGTTCATGGGAATACAGTCAATGAGCATTATTTTGAGACGGAAATTCCTGACCTGTGGTTTTCGGTAAATCCACTACAGAAAAACGAAGAATACTTAGCAATTGAGGAAAACACCCCGTTGTACCATAACCTCATGGTGGTCGGATTCGGCTGGAGTGCCTATATAACTTTGTGGGATGAAGATACGCCGATTGGCTGGATAGCCTGTGATAACTTACTCAGTGGGATGCCGCTGCCGACCCATTTGCACCAGTTACTCAAGCAATTTGCCTTCATTGTCTCCCAACACTTGGTCAGACGCCAAGCTGAAGAGAAACTTATCCAGCTCAATACCGAACTGGAGCTAAGAGTAGCCGAGCGAACCCAAGCTTTGCAGCAGGCCAACGAAAAACTAGAAAAAGTCTCCCGCGAAGACTCACTAACTCAAGTGGCCAATCGCCGTCAGTTTGATGAACGTTTTTTTGATGAGTGGCGACGGGCCGAACGACATAGCCTACCAATTTCGCTACTGATTATTGATGTCGACCACTTCAAGGACTATAACGATAGCTTCGGCCATGCTGCGGGCGATCAGTGCTTAAAAATGATTGCTGCGACGCTGGCCCCTTTAGAGCGACGGGCAGGCGCGCTTTTTGCCCGCTACGGCGGCGAAGAGTTTGTCTTGCTACTGCCTGGCCAAGACCAACATGCGGCGCAATATGCGGCCGAACGGGCACTGGAAGCCATCAGGGAGCTCGCTCTACCGAGGAGAACACAAAATAGCGACACTACCGACATTGTCACCATCAGTATTGGCGGATGCACTCTCACGCCTTCGGACAATAATTCAGCCGATACCTTCTTCAAACTCGCCGATAATGCACTATATGAAGCCAAATCCTGCGGCCGTAATCAGCTATTCATGAATAACTACATTAACGATTTTAATCACGAGTTACTTCCCTAGTCCGTTTTTTTCGGAGCACGACGACGAGGGGAACGGACTTTACCAGAAGAAGAGCTTCTCGTTGGCGACTTACCGCTACCTTTGCTATAACGGCGCTTCTTAAATGGTTCTGGTGACTTCAAGTCACGTAGGCTCTGGGGAACCTCACTGGTTTTCACCTTTTCCATCAATTGTGTGACCTGCACTTCCAGCGCATCCATGAAAGGCTTGTAAGCGCACTTTTTATCGGCCATATCCTGCAACTGGTGCTCCCAGTGTGCCGTCATATCCGGATAAGTCGCCTCATTTGGCAAGGCATAGATCAAGCCTTTGCCCGCCTCTGTCGCGTGGATGCTTTTGCCTTGGCGCATCAATAGCTGCCTTTTAAACAGAATATCGAGGATCCCGGCTCGGGTAGCTTCCGTACCCAAGCCATCGGTATCGCGAAGAATTTTTTTCAACGAACTGTCAGAGACAAAGCGGGCGATCCCCGTCATCGCCTGTAACAAGGTTGCTTCAGTAAAGGCTTTTGGCGGTTCGGTCATCTTGTCCAGGATCTCACCATCACGACAGGTTAGTACCGTTCCCTTTTCAAGCGGGGGGACTTTATCAGCCAAATCGGCCTCTTTATCTGTCGGTTCATCCCGCCCCAGTAATGCACGCCATCCAGCTGACATCAACTGTCGACCGCGCGCAACAAACAACCCACCAGCTATCGTGAACTCCAACTTGGCTTCGCTGTATATCGCAGCCGGGTAAAACTGCATCAAGTATTGCCTTGCGATCAGCTGATATACCTTCTGCTCACCGCCACTTAGGCTCGCGCTATTGACTGATTTAGGGGTCGGAATAATCGCGTGGTGGGCATCGACTTTTTTATCATTCCAGGCTTTTGATTTCAGGCTGGTATCGGCCCCTTCAACCGCATTCAATAGTTTGCTATCGGTGTTAGCAATCGCTTGGCAAACATCCCCGGCCTGCTTGAAATGATCCATTGGCAGATAGCGGCTATCAGAACGTGGATATGTGATAACTTTGTGCTTCTCATACAATGACTGACATGTTGCTAGGACATCAGCCGCACTCATACCAAAACGCTTAGCGGCATCAATCTGAAGGGCCGACAATGAATACGGTAAAGGCGGTGCCTGACGGGTTTCCTTGCGCTCGGACGCTGTGACTTCTGCTGGCTGGCCTTTTATTCGGCTGACCACGTTTTCACAAAGCTTGCGGTTGAGTATCCGGCCATCTTCATCCTGCCAAGGCTTGCACGATTCACTCGGTTTCCACCTCGCACGGATCTCCTGCTGCTGGTATGGGATCAAGGCAAAAAGCTCATAGAAGGGTTTAGGTATGAAGTTGGCAATATCATCATCGCGACGGGTAACCAAGCCCAGTACCGGCGTTTGTACTCGGCCAACAGATAGCACCCCTCGGTAACCTCCTTTTTGGCCAAGCAACGTATAAGCACGAGTCATGTTCATGCCATACAGCCAGTCGGCACGGGAGCGGGCCAGTGCCGATACTGACAGCGGAATAAAATCGCGGTTGCTACGCAGTTTCCCCAGCGCACGCTTCACTGCGGCAGGGTTGAGATCGGAAATCAATAGCCGCTGCATCGCCGCTTTTTTTCCTTGGGCTAAATTGACGTAGTCAATCACCTCATCCACTAACAGTTGGCCTTCTCTATCCGGGTCACCCGCGTGGATCACTTCCCCAGCTTGCTTGCAGAGCTTCCTTACCACTCCCAACTGCTTCTTGGCTGTTTTACGGGGCGTCAACAGCCACTGCTGCGGCACTATCGGCAAGTCGAGGATATTCCACTTTTTGTATTTCTCGTCATACGCATCCGGCTCGACTTGTTCGAGTAAATGGCCGATACACCAAGTGACGATATCACCGTTGCCCGCTTCAATATAACCGTCATGGTTCTTGTGGGGCCGAGGCAACACGGCGGCAATGGCACGCCCGAGGCTGGGCTTTTCTGCAATATATAGACGAGACATAGTTGGAATTCAGTTGAATAACGTTGGCAAGTATTGGCTGAACTATAAGAAAAAACTGCGGTGAGAACAAGAAAATACTGGATATAGATACAGGTTGACGTTGTGAAAAAATAGCCCAGTCACTGGTGCTGGGCTTGTACTTATGAGCTTAAGCGCAATTTTCTGCCAACCAAGCTTTAACATCGGCATATTCGCCACGATAGGCAATGCGCTCTGCCTTCTTGCTTAGCTGGTAGGTGTACATCGGATCGTAATACTGCTCGAGCAGCAAGCTAAGCCAGTCATAATGACCTGACAGTTCACCACTGGACTGCATGACCTTAATAGCCTGCTGCTGTACCAGTAGCAACTTCTCGTAGCGCTGGTAGCCAAGGCGCTTGCGGATACTGAACATACCGTGCTCAAGGTACTGGGTAAAACGCTCCCAGCCCTCTTGCTCGCCGAATTCAGTACAGAAATCACGTTGCATCTTAACCACGTAGTCGTCCAGCAATCGTTCCAGTCGGACATCGAGTGGATCATCAACAATCGCTATCGGTGCAGCCTTCATCGCCTGGACAATAGGCAAAGGCACGCCGACCGATCCGATGATCTTCCCTTCATCTTCATAGACAAAGTGCGACACGCCCGCTGCTTGCTTCTTAAGCATGGATATCGCCAGCACATTTTCGAAATTAATCTGGGTACGCTGAGCTGATACATAGCGGCCAAATGACGAACCACGATGATTTGCTGCGCCTTCCAAATCGATCCCATTGGCAAGCTCATTGACCATGATCGTCTTGCCACAACCAGTATTACCACCAATCAAGGTCATCGGTTTGGTGGCTACATCATCGATAGTCTCGATCAAGAAGCGTCGCAGCGCCTTGTAGCCACCCTCGATAAACGGATAATCAATACCCGCTTCTTTCAGCCACTGCTGGGTAATACGCGAACGTAAACCGCCGCGGAAGCAATACAGATAGCCGTTTGGGTTAGCCTCACAAAATGCTTTCCACTGCGCGACTCGCTCGGCTTTAACCTCGCCGTTGATCAATTCATGGCCGAGGGCAATCGCCGCTTCCTGACCTTGTTCTTTGTAACATGTCCCTACCGCTTTACGCTCTTCGTCCAGCATCAAAGGGAGGTTACGGGAAGAAGGATAAGCACCTTGTACAAACTCCACCGGCGCACGCATATCCATCAGCGGCGTATCGTTGATTAACAACTGGCGGAAATCTTGGCAATTAGGGCGAGACATACTTAGCAAATCTCAATCAGTACAGTGTCATCGGCTGCAGCTGCAACCAGCTCGCCAATAGCATTGAGTTCAATGTCATGTTGCTGTGCCAAGGCTTTGACCTCGGCCTCCGCATTAGGTGCGACAGCTAATAGCAGACCACCAGATGTCTGGGGATCGCAAAGCAAGGCTTTTTGCTGATCGGTCATCCCCCCCAAACGGTGGCCGTAACTAGCAAAATTGCGCCCGGTGCCACCTGGTACACAGCCTTGCTCAATATAATCAAATACGCCCGGAAGGCTCGGTACCTGTGCAAAATCAAGCTTGGCTTTCAGACCGCTACCTTCACAAATTTCATTGAGGTGCCCCATCAAGCCAAAGCCAGTCACGTCAGTCATGGCTTTCACGCCTTCTACGTTAGCAAAATCAACACCGGGTTTGTTCAATTGACACATCCAGTCACGAGCCAAACCACGGTGTTCATCAAGCAACTTGGATTTTTTCTCTGCGGTTGTCAGCACACCAATACCAAGTGGCTTGGTCAAATAAAGCTGACAGCCCGCTTCCGCTTGGTTGTTACGCTTGACGCGATCAGTATCGACAATACCGGTTACCGCCAAGCCGAAAATAGGCTCCGGTGCATCAATCGAATGGCCGCCCGCCAATGAAATTCCTGCTTCACGGCAAACGGCACGCCCACCTTCAATCACCTGCTGAGCAATTTCTGGCGCCAATACATTGATCGGCCAACCAAGGATAGCAATAGCCATGATAGGTTTACCGCCCATGGCGTAGATATCGCTAATTGCATTGGTTGCCGCAATACGGCCAAAGTCATACGGATCATCAACGATAGGCATAAAGAAGTCCGTGGTACTGACCACTGCCGTACCATTGCCGAGATCGTATACCGCGGCATCATCCTTACTTTCATTACCCACTAGCAGATTAGGGTCGGCAAACGGAGCGAACTGCGTTCGTAGAATAGTATCAAGAACTTGAGGAGATATTTTACAACCACATCCTGCTCCGTGGCTGTATTGGGTTAGGCGAACACTTTCCATGACACGCTCCGGTAAATTGACAAGAGCAATAAATTCTACTCCTGCTGCCAGATCCTGTCATCAACCTGGATCAAAAAGGGGAAACCTATTGGCTTCCCCTTTCAATCAATATAATAGCGGCTATAGGTATTCAACAAATTGGCTGAGATCCCGCCCCGGCGCTTTAGCATCACGGCATCCCGGGGTCCCCAGGTACAGAAAACCGACAATCATATCATCACCCTGTACCCCCAAAGCCTGCCTCACAACAGCATGATAGGCCCATTTACCGGTACGCCAAAATCCGGCAAAGCCCTGAGCGACCGCCGCTAGTTGCATCGCCTGTACCGCGCATCCTGCCGATAAATGCTGTTCAATCACTGGCACCTTGTCATGCTCAGAGACTTTAGCAACTACCGTTATGACCATCGGTGCTCTGAAAGGGGCTTTACTCGCTTTTTGCAAGGTAAGTTCATCAGCCCCCTCACTATTCGCGGCTTCAACAAAGATATCGGCAAGCTTTTGTCGACTGTCGCCTTGAACACCACCCTCATGAGACACAATGAACCGCCAAGGCGTCAGACCGGCATGGTCCGGTGCTCGCAGTCCTGCACGGAGAATGGCGTCCAATGCTTCTCCCTGTGGCGCGGGTGCCACCATTTTGGGCAGCGACCGACGGTTGAGCAATAAGGTAAGTGCGTCCATAACAACCTCGTAAAAATCAGTAGTCACAATAGACGGTAGCATAGTTTGTTCAAACTAAATCCATTAAGAATGAATGGGCTATTGGCACTCAAGACAACAAAGGGGGGATCTGTACGAGTGTCAATGCAATTTGTACATTTCAGAAAAAGCGCTGGGTACGCTTTTCTCGGTACCCAACTTCTTTTGCTGTTCCTATTGCCCCGAGCCTATGGCCGCTCTTGCCAAACGGGTTCCTACAACTTCGCTGCCAGCTCAACACCTTGGCGGATCACCCGTTTGGCGTCAACCTCACCAGCGACATCAGCGCCACCAATCACATGGACATTGATGTTCTTGGCCTTGAGCGCATCAGAGAGCTCATCGACAGACGTCTGCCCAGCACACAGTACAATATGATCGGCATCCAATACCCGCGATTGGCCTTCGACAGTAATGTGCAACCCTTCATCATCAACCTTCTCGTAGCCCACCCCACTGAGCAGCTCAACCCCGCGCTTTTCCAACACTTTCTTGTGGATCCAACCCGTGGTTTTACCCGGCCCTTTACCCATTTTGCCCGGACGACGCTGCATCAACCACACCTGTCGCTGGCTTACATACTCTTCATGGGGATACAAACCACCAGCATGCTCAATCGACTTGTCAATTCCCCAGTCTTTCAGCCAGTCGTCCAAGTTTTGGTGCTCAGGCTCTGTCAGCATCGTAGACACATCAACACCGATCCCACCAGCACCAATCACAGCCACTCGCGAACCCAACTCTACCTTGTCTCGGATCAGGGTTTGGTAATCAATCACCTTCTCATGGTCAATACCCGGAATAGGAGGACGGCGTGGTTGAACACCTGTCGCGACAATTACTTCATCATATCCGCTCAGTTCATCAACCGAAGCCGCTTGCCCTAACTTCACATTCACGCCAGTTTGCTCAAGACGACGACTGAAGTAACGGATTGTTTCCTTGAATTCTTCCTTACCCGGGATCTGCATCGCAAGATTGAACTGTCCGCCAAGGTGATCATTCTTCTCGAACAAGTCGACGTCAAAGCCCCGTTCGGCAGCAGCAACTGCCGTCGCCATGCCAGCAGGCCCTGCTCCGACAATCGCAATACGTCGCTGACTCGCTGTCGGAGACAATACCAATTCCGTTTCGTAGCACGCCTGCGGGTTAACCAAACAACTGGCCCGCTTACCAACAAACACGTGATCCAAACAGGCTTGATTGCAACCAATACAAGTGTTGATGTCATCTGCCCTGTCTTGTTCAGCTTTCACCACAAAATCCGGATCAGCAAGGAACGGCCTAGCCATCGACACCATATCGGCTTGGTTACTAGATAAAATGTCTTCGGCCACCTGCGGAGTATTAATCCGGTTACAGGTCACCAAAGGAATCGAAATTTCAGACTTAAGCTTTTCTGTCACCCACGCGAAGGCCGCTCTTGGCACTTGGGTAGCAATAGTTGGGATCCTTGCCTCGTGCCAGCCAATCCCGGTATTAAGGATCGTTACACCAGCTTGTTCTAGTTGCTTAGCAAGCAACACCACTTCTTCATGGGTACTGCCCTGCTCGACCAAATCGAGCATCGACAAGCGGAAAACAATGATGAAGTCACGGCCAACCCGGGCGCGAACCGCTTTGACCAATTCAAGCGGGAAACGCATGCGGTTTTCATAACTCCCGCCCCACTCATCATAGCGATGGTTCGAACGCTTACAGATAAACTGGTTGACTAGGTACCCTTCCGACCCCATCAACTCAACCCCGTCATACCCCGCCTCTCGAGCCAGCTCTGAACTGCGGGCAAAGGCCTCTATGGTTTTTTTAATTTGTCGGGTACTCATTTCCTTGGGCGTAAATTTTGAAATAGGCGCCTTAATTGCCGACGCACTGACGGCAAAAGGATGCATGGCATAACGACCGGCATGGAGCAATTGCAAGGCTATTTTCCCACCCTCTTGATGCACGGCATCGGTGATCACCCGGTGCGCCCTGGCGGCGCGACCCGAACTGAACTCGGCACTTAGCGGGTGAAGACGACCGCGAAAATTCGGAGAGAAACCGCCGGTAACAATGAGCCCGACACCGCCCTTGGCCCTGGCAGCGTAGAAAGCAGCTAGTTTTTTGAATCCATCGCGGGATTCTTCCAGGCCAGTATGCATCGATCCCATCAACACACGATTACGCAATTGAGTGAAACCAAGTTCTAGCGGCGCTAACAGATGAGGGTAAGATTTATCGTCCATGGCTTCCATTCTTTATATAGTTATGGTCTGACCAGTATACGAATCAGGCAAACATATTTCAAACAATCGTTTACATAAACGCAACAATATATTGATTTGGATCTAACTATTCGTAAGAATAATGCATCGACATATTGATCGATAACTATCCTGCATTTGTTTAGCTAAACGGTTCACCCAATACGATTAATTACTGTAATTACTTGATTACTCGGTTAGCATAGAACTAAACCATTATTATTACGTCCAATCTTATATAAATTGCGAAACAAGCAGGCCAAAGGCCATTGCGAAAAATCAGGAACCTTCATGAAAGTGATCTTTAAAGGAATTGGAAAACTCTTCCGTTGGGTATGGAAACTAATCAGCTTTACTCGTCAGCTGATCATCAACCTACTTTTCCTCATTATCATCGGTGCGCTTTTCTTTGCCTTTACCGAAAGCGGTAAAGAACCAGAGTTACCGGAGCAGGCAGCATTAGTCTTAGACCTTTCAGGGCCGATCGTCGAACAGCGTACCAATACAAGCCCGTTAGATAGCCTCACCAGCAGTGCCTTTGGTAATGAGCAGACACAAGAAAACGTGTTATTCGACATTGTCGACACCCTGCGTACCGCAGCCACTGACGAGCGTATTACTGGACTGGTCCTCAATCTCCGTGATATGCAAGAGACTAACCTGACCAAACTCCGCTATATCGCCAAGGCGCTAAAGGAGTTCAAGCAATCAGGCAAACCGGTTTATGCCATTGGCGATCATTACAAGCAAAGCCAGTACTACCTGTCGAGCTTCGCCGATAAAGTTTTCATGTCACCTGATGGCGGTGTGATGTTAACCGGTTACGGCAGCTATACCCTTTACTACAAGACTCTGTTCGAGAAACTGGACGTCAATACCCATGTCTTCCGTGTTGGCACCTACAAATCCTTTGTCGAACCTTACACTTTGGACGGCATGTCTGACGAAGCCCGAGAGGCAAACACCGCATGGCTCAACCAGCTTTGGGGCGCTTACACTTCTGACGTTGCCAGTAACCGCCAGATTGAAGCCAGCACACTGACACCTGAACTTGATCAGTTTGTAACCGAGCTGAAAAGTGTCGACGGTGACTTTGCTCAACTAAGCAAAAAAATGGGCTTAATCGATGAACTCGTCAACCGTCCGCAGCTTCGCCAGCAACTCGTCAACGCCTTTGGCGAAAACGACGACCACAGCTTCAATCAGATCAGTTACTACGATTACCAGCCTACAATTGGTGATATCCAGCTGCCGAGCGACAACCAAATTGCTGTTGTGGTAGCCAGTGGTGCCATCATGGATGGCACCCAACAGAGAGGCAACGTCGGTGGTGACACTACGGCAGCCCTGCTGCGTGAAGCCCGCCTTGATGACAAGGTTAAATCTGTAATTCTTCGTGTCGATAGCCCAGGAGGCAGTGCCTTTGCCTCGGAAGTGATCCGCAACGAAGTTGATGCACTAAAAGCGGCTGGCAAACCTGTTGTGGTCTCGATGTCGAGTGTCGCAGCATCTGGTGGTTACTGGATTTCGGCCTCTGCTGACAAAATCATGGCCCAACCAACCACGATCACCGGTTCGATCGGCATTTTTGCCATCCTGACCACTTTCGAGAAAGGATTGGAAAAAATGGGGATCTACAGCGATGGTGTTGGCACGACCCCATTCTCGGGCGTCGGGGTTACCCGCGAGTTACCGCAGGGCATTGCTGACATCTTCCAGCTTGGTATCGAAAATGGCTACCAGCGTTTCATCGGTTTGGTTAGCCAATACCGCGATATGACTCTTGAGCAAGCAGATAGCGTTGCACAAGGTCGAGTGTGGACAGGTAAAGATGCCCTTGCCCTTGGCTTAGTTGACGAGCTTGGAGACTTTGATGATGCCATCGCCAGTGCCGCTGAACTGGCGACGCTAGGGGACGACTACGAGGTTCGTTGGATGGCCAAGCCATTGAGTACTGCAGAGATGTTCATACAGCAATTCAGCTCTGAAGTTAAGGTATTCTTCCACCAACTGGTGTGGGGTGAGCTGCCTGAAGCAATGCAACCTGTCACACAAAAAGTAGTAACAGATCTCTCCACCCTTGGTAACTTCAACGATCCAAAAGGGCAATATTCCTTCTGCGTAAACTGCCCAGAACTATAAAAGTGAGATCAGCCCGGCGTCACCGGGCTTTTTTTACGCTACATACACCGTATAATGCGCCCACCAAACCGATAATTCTGTACCTTCATATGGAAAGAAAACACATTTACATCGCCTACACTGGCGGCACAATTGGTATGCAGAAGTCAGACCATGGCTACGTACCCATTGCTGGTTTTATGGAACAGCAACTGGAAAGCATGCCAGAATTCCATCGTGCAGAAATGCCAAAGTTCACCATCCACGAATACGATCCCCTTATCGACTCGTCGGATATGACGCCAGCGGATTGGCAGCGCATTGCTGATGATATTAAAGCGAACTACGACAAGTACGACGGTTTTGTGATCTTGCATGGTACGGATACCATGGCATACACCGCCTCAGCCTTGTCTTTCATGTTCGAAAACCTCGACAAGCCAGTGATTGTCACCGGATCGCAAATTCCGCTTGCGGAGCTGCGCTCTGACGGCCAGAGCAACCTGCTCAACGCCCTTCACGTCGCGGCAAACTACCCGATCAATGAAGTTACTGTGTTCTTCAATAACAAACTGATCCGCGGTAACCGCAGTACGAAAGCCCACGCTGACGGATTCGGTGCCTTTATTTCACCTAACCTACCACCGTTGCTGGAAGCGGGTATCAACATTCAAACCAATAATGTTGAAATCGACAAGCAGCCAGATGGGCCATTCAAGGTTCATAACATCACACCTCAACCGATTGGCGTGATCACCATGTATCCGGGGATCTCACCAGAGGTGATCCGCAATACCCTCCGCCAACCAGTCAATGCCATGATCCTACTGACATTTGGTGTAGGTAATGCCCCGCAAAACAAAGAATTGCTGGATCAGCTAAAAGAAGCGAGCGAGCGTGGTGTTATCGTGATGAACCTTACCCAATGTCTGTCAGGCAAGGTCAATATGGGCGGCTATGCAACAGGCTGTGCCCTTGCCGATGCCGGTGTCCTCAGTGGATATGACATGACACCAGAAGCCGCACTGGCCAAGCTACATTTCCTTCTGAGCCAAAATCTACCAGTAGAAAACGTACGCAGTCTAATGCAACAAGATTTACGAGGCGAGCTAACGCTCTAATCCTCAATATCGCGGCAAGATGAATATAAACGGCAACCATTGGCTGCCGTTTTTTCTAGTTCTTCCCGCATAAACAGCAACTCGGCTACACTTTGACTATTCCTGTCAGTGAAAGGCCGTACGTACATTATGATCCTACATGGTTCCTCGATTTCACCTTTTGTCAGAAAAATCATGCTGGCCCTTGCTTATAAAGGGATCACCTATGAGCTGCAGCCCCTCAATCCCTATGTCGAAAAAGAACTGGCCCAAAAGCGCCATCCGCTGGGAAAAGTCCCCATATTGGACGTTGAGCAACACAGCATCATGGACTCCACGGTTATTGCCCATTACCTAGATGACCAATACCCTATTCCGCCGTTGTACCCCGGAGATGCCATCACCAGAGCCAAAATCCGTTGGTTGGAAGAGTACGCCGATACCCGCCTTACCTCGCTCATTGGCGGAGTGCTGTTCTACCAAAAAATACTCAGGGGAAAGATGCTCGATAAAGATGTCGATGAAGAAGCCGTTGAGCAATGTCTCGAAATCCACCTACCAAGAGCCATACAATACCTAGAAGAGCAACTGCCAGAACAGGATTACATCGGTGAGCACTTGTCGATGGCTGAAATAAGCTTGTGGAGCGTACTACGAAGTGGCTGGATGGCAGGGCTGAGATTTTCGCATTACCCGCGCTTAGATAGCTACCTCTCACGTATTGAGCAAGAGCCTTGGGTTGCTAATCTGGTTGGCGAAGAAGACCACGAGCTATCTGGCTTCTATTGCCCGCCCGTGGTACTCGCTAGCATCAAATAGTGTAGCTTGGTAGCGACACCTCAAAGTTCGTCGTGGTCAAAACGAACAATATCATCTGCCGTCATTTCAGCGGTTGAGGCATTGTCGCCTGCAAATTCCTTTTTCAGCTCTGCCTTCGATTTAAATTTTATCTCTCCCCCTTTCTCAACCGTCATGTGGGCAGCATCGGCATTATGACGCGACTGATATAACATTACCGCTTGCATTGAAGAGTCACGCTGTTCAGGAGTCAGGGAGCTACCGTCTGGCCACTTACCAATTTCAACCGCAGTGGCTAGCCGTTGGTAAACCTCTGGGGTCATAGCATTAAGCAAAGTTTCAAGATCCATTGCGTTTCACTTTTTCCATTTAATATTGTTGTTGCCCGCAGTAATAACAGTTTCTATTAAAGCTCGCCAAGGATACGTCGATAAACTGCTTGGGGGATCACACTGCTGAAAACCAGCGGCCCGCCGCAATCTTTTATCTCTTTTTTGATAAACTCGTAAATTAAAGCCACCTTTGCCGAAGTCCTTGAAAACTATAATGAGAAAAGCCACATTAAAACTTACCCTACTGCTGGCCAGTACTGTACTCCTTAGTGGCTGCTTTGAACGCCACCGCTCGACAGACAGCTTATGTCAGGCCGAGCCACAGCTTTGTGCCGATACCAACCTCAATGATGGCCAGTGTCGCCTGCAACGGGTCAGCCTCATTTGGCAGCGATACGATGTGCAAAAAGATCCAACCGACAAAAATAAATTCAAAGAACTGCAATACACCTACGATTACCAAAAGTGCCTGGAATATGCCGCCCGTATCGAGCCTACGGAATTGAAAGAGCGTAAAACCCACCGCACCCAAGCAATGCTCAGTGCTTACGCCTCGATCGACCGACTCAACACTGAGCTTGCCACATCGAACGATCCTGAGATCCTCTATTTTCGCTGGAGCCAAGGAAATAAAGAGGCGTTGCGGAAATTCTTGAGACTCGAAGGATCTTCAGCAATGGAAACGCCAGAGATGCAATTGGCACTAGCCACCTTCTATACATCGAAGGATCAGGAGAAAACCATTGGCCTACTCAAGCGAGCGCTTGAGCTCTATGCTCGTAAGCCGAAGATAAAACCAGAAATCCTCCAAGGCCTGGCCACGTTATCCCATCAACAAGGCGCTAGGGAACAAGCCTACCTTTGGGCCAAAGTCGGTGAAGCGTTAGCGATGCCGGTTGCCAAACAAGACAAATTAAATGCGTTCTATCCGATGAGCGACGAGCGACGTAATGAATTGAATGGCCAGGCAGAGATGATAGCCCGAGCACTTTATGACGGTGACTTCAACGCCAGCATGGCCGAGTAGCACCATTCAGCAGAGAGGCTATTAGGCATTACTCAAAGGCGCCCCGTGTAGAATGCAGGGCGTCACGATGAGCATAGGCATGAATACCCGCCTAACGGCTACTCGTCCTGTTGTTCGGGATCCTCATTCTCGTTTTTAAAAATTAAAGATACCGAATTAACACAATACCGCTCCCCGGTGGTTTTTGGCCCATCTGGAAATACATGGCCAAGGTGGCTATCACACTGAGCACAGCGGATCTCAATCCGGTGCATCCCATGGCTGTTATCTTCAATATATCGAATCACATCACGCTCAGCCGGCGCATCAAAACTCGGCCAGCCACAACCGGAGTCATATTTATTGCTCGAGTGGAACAATGGGGCCTGACAACAAGTACAGCTATACACACCCGTTTCACGGTTGTGCAGTAACTTACCCGAGAAAGGCGCCTCCGTTCCTTGCTCCCGACAGATGCGATACTGCTCTTCCGACAGTTTATCACGCCAATAAGAGTCTGATTTAACTGACATTACATTCCCTTCATTGAATTTTAACGTTATCTATCTGAAAAATGGTTGCCATTTACGTCAACTGTGGCACATACTTTCTGCTCGAAAGGATTTTACATCTTCACTGCTCATTTAAGCATATTTTGGGTGGGCTTCGTGTTGATATTAAAAGTTAATAACAGCAATGATTGATATTCATACAACATCTGTACGAATTTGCAGCGTTGTAGTTGGAATGTAAAAAAGATCCGAACTTTTTTTTGACCTCACGCAATTTAAGTTCGTTTTTCACTTGCAGGGTCACGTTATATTCTGTAATTTTACTACCAGTTATCTTTCATTAGAAATTAAGTTGTGGAGCAACTGTAATGACTATCAAAGTAGGTATTAACGGTTTTGGCCGTATTGGACGTTTTGTTTTCCGTGCTTCTGTAGAGCGTAACGACATCGAAGTTGTTGGTATCAACGACCTAATCGACGTTGAGTACATGGCTTACATGCTTAAGTACGATTCAACTCACGGCCGCTTCAACGGTACTGTTGAAGTTGAAGGTGGTAACCTAATCGTTAACGGCAAAACAGTTCGCGTAACTGCAGAGCGTAATCCAGCTGACCTTAAGTGGGATGCAATCGGTGTTGACGTTGTTGCTGAAGCAACAGGTATTTTCCTAACTGACGAAACTGCTCGTCAGCACATCACAGCTGGTGCGAAGAAAGTAGTTCTTACTGGTCCATCTAAAGACGCAACTCCAATGTTCGTTATGGGTGTTAACCAAGACTCTTACGCTGGTCAAGACATCGTTTCTAACGCTTCTTGTACTACGAACTGCCTAGCGCCAATCGCTAAAGTTCTTAACGACAAGTGGGGCATCGAATCTGGTCTTATGACTACTGTTCACGCTACTACTGCTACTCAGAAGACTGTTGACGGTCCTTCTGCTAAAGACTGGCGCGGTGGTCGTGGTGCTTCTCAGAACATCATCCCATCTTCAACTGGTGCTGCTAAAGCTGTAGGCGTTGTTCTTCCAGAACTAAACGGCAAGCTAACTGGTATGGCTTTCCGCGTACCAACTGCTAACGTTTCTGTAGTTGACCTAACAGTTAACCTTAAAGAAGCTGCTTCTTACGACGAAATCTGTGCTGCTATGAAAGCTGCTTCAGAAGGCGAAATGGCTGGCGTTCTTGGTTACACTGAAGATCAAGTTGTTTCTCAAGACTTCATCGGTGAAGTTCAGACTTCAGTATTCGATGCTAAAGCTGGTGTTGCTCTGACTGACAAATTCGTTAAAGTTGTATCTTGGTACGACAACGAAATCGGTTACTCAAACAAAGTTCTAGACCTAATCGCTCACATTTCTAAGTAATGTAAGCTTTTAGCTAGATAATAAAAGGCGACGCTACGGTGTCGCCTTTTTTGTATCTGGCTTTATACAAAAGCCGATATCAATATCTGATCAGTATTTGCTGGTTACAGCCGTAGATCTCAGTGCTAGACATCAGAGTCACTCATTACGGTACTCAACCTTGATAACAACTTATTAAGCTTGGTCTTCGTGTCTCCCAGCTTAGAAGCAGTAAACACCAGCTAAAAAATAATTACATATTTAACAAATAAGTTTTAACATGGATTGTTAATTTTCAAATAAAAAGAAGTATATAAATAACTGTTACTTTCACGTCAAAGTGGCAATTATTTATACATTGCTACAACTAAAGGATAGTCTGATGGATTTCAATACTCTTCCAGCAGTAGCAGCCTTATCGGATGCTGTTACCATCTGTGAATACCAAGGGATCAAGATAGTAAGAATCAACCATGCCCAAGCAGAAGCCGGGATTTCCCTTCATGGTGGCCACCTGATTTGGTTTAAACCACAAGGTGAAGAAGACGTTATTTGGCTGAGCGAAAAAGCTGAATTTGATACCACCAAGGCAATCCGTGGTGGTATTCCTGTCTGCTGGCCTTGGTTTGGCAAAGCAGCAGCACCATCACACGGTTTCGCCCGTAACAGTGAATGGACTCTTCAGGAGCACCGTGAAAATGACAGCGGTGTTATTGTCGCCCTGACGCTGTCCGACTCAGAAGCAACCCGCGCTATCTGGCCGCACAAGTTCCACAATGTGCTGACCTTCGAAATCGGTACAACCCTAAAAGTCTCGCTAACCTCAACCAATACGGATGATACGGCGTGGAGCTTCTCAGGTGCACTGCACACTTATTTCAGTGTCGCAAATATCCATGATATCCACGTAACCCAGATGGGCAACGAGTATGCTGACAGTACCCAAGGCGGTCAAATTTGCCAAGGCGGCGAGCAGCTGAGCTTTGAAGGTGAAGTGGATCGTGTCTATACCCAACCAGAGCCAACGGTAATGATCCACGACGGTAATAGCCGTAAAATTGCCGTCACTAACAGCGGCCACAATGCCGCGGTGATCTGGAATCCGTGGCAAGCGCTGTCAGAAAGCATGGGGGATATGGCAAACAACAGCTTTGAAACCATGGTATGTGTTGAGTCAACCATCCACAACAGCCAGAGCATAACCCTAGCGCCCGGTGAAGTGCATACACTTACCACGGAAGTCAGTGTAAAACGCTAACAACCTTTGCGGGGCTACCGCGTAAGATCAGCATATTGAATACCTGTACGGCAGTTTGCCGTCAGGTATCTTTTCATCCTCACCAACGTGAGATCAAATGGCTTTAATCCCTTTAAGCTGCTCTGATACATCAAGCTAGCATCTGCGAGTTAGCCTCAATAAGTACCCAGCCATTGCCATCAGGATCGGCAAAGGTCGCAAAACGCCCCCCAATCAAAGTTACAATCTCTGATAATGACACACCTCGGCTTGAAAGCTCATCATACGTCGAGTGGATATCATCTGTCTGCACCACCAGCCCCTGCACAGATCCGGCTTTCATCCCTCCAAAGGGCATCACCAAACTGATCGTGGTCTCAGCTCCTTTCGGTGCAAGTTGGATCCAACGCTTATGCTTATCTGCTTGGTGATCACGTATCAGCTCGAAACCCAGTGCATCACGATAAAACGTCAATGACTGGCTTTGATCAGACACAGGGATCGAAACAGTATCAACACGAGAAATACTCATTAAATAGGCTCCCCCCAAATATCGGCATTTTTTTAGCTTAAGCCAGAGTTTTTGATTTAGCTCTCAAAATAACTCCGGATCGCAAATTTTTGACACTCAAGCTAGACCAAAACATCATTACATAATTACTTTGATTTCCCGCGTATTTGCAAAAATCAGCCTTGCAAATTAGTGATTTTGCAAAAAAGCCATCATGCACTAGCCAGAGCATCATTTGTTACCCGTTGGGAGCGATGAAAACCTTTACATTCAGTAAATAACTCTGCTCTGGAAATAAATTTCATCATTTATGACTGTCTATTTTGACAAGCATGGGGAGTCACAATACATCAACATTTTCGTGATTTTTTTTAAACAAGACCTCTTGCAGAACCTGATTTATAGGAGGATAGTAAACAAATGAGCAAAATTTATTCAGCTTGTAAGGAACATCGAAAAAGGAAATTTAGTTTATAAACCAACAACTCAGTCAAGCACTTTAATCAGTTAGGTCTAGTCTTAAGATATGGGGGATGTGAAAGATTTGTGTTTTCGTCCTTTCTAATTGATTAAAGAACGATTCAGGGGGCATACCATGAGTATTTTTGACCACTATCGTCAACGCTATGAAGAATCCAAGGATGAAGAGCTTTCATTGCAAGAGTTCCTTGAGATCTGCCGTAACGATCGAAGCGCTTATGTCAACGCAGCAGAACGTCTGTTGATGGCTATTGGCGAACCCGAGATGATTGACACCGCTCAAGATCCGCGCTTGAGCCGCCTTTTCTCCAACCGTGTAATTTCCCGCTATAAAACCTTTGAAGATTTTTATGGCATGGAAGAAGCGATTGAGCAGATCGTTTCCTATCTAAAACATGCCGCGCAGGGCTTAGAAGAACGTAAACAGATCCTCTATCTATTAGGTCCTGTCGGTGGGGGTAAATCATCACTGGCTGAAAAACTGAAAAGCCTAATGCAGAAGGTACCCGTTTATGTGCTGACAGCCAATGGCGAGAGCAGCCCGGTAAACGACCATCCATTCTGTCTATTCGATAAAACTGAAGATGGAGATATCCTCAAGAAAGAATACGGTATCCCAGAGCGCTACCTCAACAATATCATGTCGCCTTGGGCTGCTAAGCGCCTGCATGAATTTGGTGGCGATATTACAAAATTCAAAGTTGTGAAAGTACGTCCATCCATTCTTGATCAGGTTGGTATCGCCAAAACTGAACCAGGCGATGAAAACAACCAAGATATCTCCTCGCTGGTGGGTAAAGTTGATATTCGTCAACTTGAACATTTTGCCCAAGACGACCCAGATGCCTATAGCTACTCAGGTGCACTGTGTAAGGCTAACCAGGGCTTGATGGAATTCGTCGAGATGTTCAAGGCGCCATTGAAAGTTCTTCACCCGCTGCTAACCGCAACACAGGAAGGTAACTACAACGGTACCGAAGGCCTTTCAGCCCTACCTTTCGACGGCATTATCTTGGCTCACTCGAATGAATCCGAGTGGCAGACGTTCCGTAATAACAAGAACAACGAAGCCTTCTTGGACCGCGTCTATATTGTGAAGGTTCCGTATTGCTTACGCGTTTCAGAAGAAATTCGCATCTACGAAAAACTCCTGCAAAGTAGTGAACTATCAGCAGCACCTTGCTCGCCAAGCACGCTGGAAATTCTGGCCCGCTTCACAGTGCTTTCTCGCCTGAAAGAGCCTGAGAACTCGAGTCTGTACTCGAAAATGCGAGTCTATGACGGCGAAACACTCAAAGATACCGACCCGAAAGCCAAGTCTTATCAGGAATACCGAGACTACGCCGGTGTCGATGAAGGGATGGCCGGACTATCAACCCGTTTCGCATTCAAGATCCTATCTCGCGTGTTCAACTTCGATCATTCTGAAGTGGCGGCCAACCCTGTTCACCTATTCTATGTACTTGAGCAACAGATTGAGCGTGAGCAGTTCCCACAAGAGCTGGCAGAAAAGTACCTTGAGTTCCTTAAAGGCTACCTAACGCCGAAATACGTTGAGTTTATCGGTAAAGAAATTCAAACCGCCTACCTCGAGTCGTACTCTGAGTACGGCCAGAATATCTTTGACCGCTATGTCAGCTATGCCGACTTCTGGATCCAGGATCAGGAATACCGAGACCCAGAAACTGGCCAGCTGTTTGACCGCTCGGCATTGAACAACGAACTGGAGAAAATAGAGAAGCCTGCCGGGATCAGCAACCCGAAAGATTTCCGAAACGAAATCGTCAACTTCGTGCTCCGTGCCCGTGCCAGTAACGCAGGTAAGAATCCGAACTGGACCAGCTACGAGAAGCTACGCACGGTTATTGAGAAGAAAATGTTCTCGAACACAGAAGAGTTACTTCCAGTTATTTCATTCAATGCCAAAACATCAACGGATGAGCAGAAGAAACACGACGACTTCGTTGCTCGTATGATGGAGAAAGGCTATACCCGCAAACAGGTCCGCCTACTTTCTGAGTGGTACCTACGCGTTCGTAAGTCTTCATAAACTGAGTGGTTTGGATGAATAAGGGGAGAGCTTATGGCGCATTTTATAGACCGCAGGCTCAACGGTAAAAACAAAAGCACGGTAAACCGTCAGCGTTTCCTGCGCCGTCACAAGCAACAGATTAAAGAATCTATTGCTGACGCGGTAAATAAACGCTCGATTACCGATGTGGAAAGCGGTGAGGATATTTCTATTCCAAGCCGTGACATCCGCGAGCCAAGCTTTCACCAAGGCCGTGGTGGACAACGTGAAGTTGTCCACCCGGGCAATGACCAGTTCAGCCCCGGTGACCGCATTGAACGCCCCCAAGGAGGGGGCGGACAAGGTGGAGCCGGTGAAGGACAGGCCAGCCCCGATGGTGAGGGCCAGGATGAATTCGTGTTCCAAATCTCCAAAGACGAATATCTCGATTTACTCTTTGAAGATTTAGAGCTGCCAAACCTTGAGAAAAATCAGCTCAACAAAATTGTTGAATGGAAAACGTTTCGCTCGGGCTTCAAGTCGTCCGGCGTACCGGCCAATATTGCCATTGTAAAATCGCTCCAGAATTCTCTGGCTCGACGTACCGCAATGACCGCCGCTAAGCGTCGCCAGCTTCGTGAGCTTGAGAAAACACTGGATCTGTTAATGAATACCGAACCAGCCCAACCTTTCGAGGAAGAGCGGGTGAAAAATGAGATCCAGGGGCTACGTCAGAAAATTAGCAGCGTACCGTTCATTGATACCTTTGATCTACGCTACAAAAACTACGAACGTCGGCCACAGCCTAGCAGCCAAGCGGTTATGTTCTGTTTGATGGATGTTTCAGGTTCAATGGATCAGGCAACCAAAGATATCGCCAAGCGCTTTTATATCTTGCTGTACCTGTTCCTTAACCGGACCTATAAGAATGTCGATGTGGTATTTATTCGCCACCACACACAGGCCAAAGAGGTGGATGAACATGAGTTCTTCTACTCTCAAGAGACTGGGGGAACCATAGTGTCGAGTGCACTGAGGTTGATGAATGATATCGTGAAGAAACGCTACTCCCCTGCCGAGTGGAACATCTACGCGGCCCAAGCATCGGATGGGGATAATTGGGCAGATGATTCACCGGGCTGCCGTGAGCTATTGGACAAGGAACTCTTGCCAGTAACCCGTTACTACTCATACATCGAAATTACACGCCGGGCACACCAAACACTATGGCGGGAATATGAGGCGCTACATGCCAGCCACAGTAACTTTGCGATGCAGAACATAAGGAGCGTGGAAGACATTTTCCCTGTATTCCGGGAGCTTTTTAAAAAGCAAGTCAGTTAACGTCGCTTTAGGGGGGATGTGCTATGGAGACAGTCGCTAAATCAAAGACACTCAGTGACGGTCCAGATTGGACATTCGATTTGTTGGATCAGTACCACAAGGAAATCAAGCGGGTAGCCGACCACTACCGGCTTGATGCCTATCCCAACCAAATCGAGATCATCACTGCCGAACAAATGATGGATGCTTATTCCAGTATTGGTATGCCTATCAACTACCATCACTGGTCTTTTGGTAAGCGCTTCATCGAAACTGAGCGAGGCTATAAACATGGTCAAATGGGCCTTGCATATGAAATTGTGATCAACTCTGATCCCTGTATTTCATATTTGATGGAAGAGAATACCATCACAATGCAGGCGCTCGTTATGGCCCATGCGTGTTATGGCCACAACTCGTTCTTTAAAGGGAATTATTTATTCAAGACATGGACAGATGCCAGTTCCATCATCGACTACTTGTTGTTTGCCCGTAAATACATCACCGAGTGTGAAGAAAAATACGGCGTGAATGAGGTTGAAAGGCTGTTGGACTCCTGCCATGCGTTAATGAACTACGGCGTCGACCGCTACAAGCGACCACAGAAAATCTCTATGGTCGAAGAAAAGGCACGACAGCAAGCCCGGGAAGACTACCTGCAAACACAGGTCAATTCATTATGGCGTACCATTCCGGTTACCCATGAGGAAGAAATCGAAGCGGAAGAAATACGATTCCCGGCGGAGCCGCAGGAGAATATCCTTTACTTCATCGAAAAGCATGCCCCTTTATTGGAGCCATGGCAGCGTGAGGTAGTCAGGATTGTGCGCAAAGTAAGCCAATATTTCTACCCGCAAAAACAGACTCAGGTGATGAACGAGGGGTGGGCAACGTTCTGGCACTACACCATTCTCAATCACCTTTATGATGAGGGCCTGGTGACCGACCGCTTCATTATCGAGTTTTTGCACAGCCATACCAACGTAGTGGCGCAACCGGACTACAACAGCCCGTACTACAGCGGTATTAACCCCTACGCGTTGGGCTTTGCGATGTTCCAGGATATTCGCCGGATCTGTGAAAATCCAACCGAGGAAGATAAATACTGGTTCCCGGATATTGCAGGAAAAGATTGGTTAGATACTCTTCACTTTGCAATGGAGAACTTTAAAGACGAAAGCTTTATCAGTCAGTTCCTGTCACCGAAAGTGATGCGTGACTTCAAGTTGTTTGCCGTCGATGACGACGACCGACATAACTATGTCGAAGTCAGTGCAATTCACAATGAGGAAGGTTACCGGGCTATCCGGGAGAAGCTCTCGTCACAATACAACCTCAGCAACAATGAGCCGAATATCCAAGTATGGAATGTCGCACTGAAAGGTGACCGCTCGCTAACCCTGCGTTATGTACCGCATAATCGCATCCCGTTAGCCGACAGCCACCAAGAGGTTCTGAAACACATGCACCGGTTATGGGGCTTTGACGTCACACTGGAGGAAGAGCTCGCCGATGGCCGTTCCCATATATTAGGAACCTGTCCAAACCGCGCGCAGTACAATACGGAGATCTGACCGAAGATTAAATTGCCTGTCAGCCTGTACCGACAACGCCAAAAACACCGTGTTGCCGCCACATACTTATTAACACTTAGAAACAAAAAGGAGATGCCATGGCATCTCCTTTTCTTTTGTACAATGTAATTCGCTTGGCTTACTGTTCTTCTTCGTACAGGTAGCGAGCAATTTCAATACGGTTAGCGTACCAAATTGCCCCACTCTCACGGCCGTATTTGCGGATACGATCAGCAACCATCTCAGGCTGACTGTTTTCACAGTATGACTTCATGTCTCTGTAAAATTCTAGAGCAAGCTCACAGGCTTCTCTCGACATAAAGTAGTAACCACCGACGCGGGTATAAATTTTGCGTAGACCATTGATTGTGAGTACATACAGGGTATTGCCTGATTTCGTCGCCAACCCTTGGAACATGCGGTAATCAAAGTAATTGAAAGCACGAGCGCGGCTAATAGCCTCGCACAGCTCAGGATCGTCTTTACCGTATTTATCGACGATCTTTTTTACTTCCTGCATCAAGTCAGCTTTGTCTTCACTGTGTTCAATATAATCAGCGAAGCTATCAGCCTTCAACAAGGCTTCACACTCTTCGATAACATGATCAATCAAAGTAGAAGATTCTTCCGGGTTACCCTTGATGGCATAGCGCATGTATACACTGCTGATGTCTGTGCGCGCCGAAAGAAGATCTTCCATCACGCCTTGAACATCTTGGCCATCAAGTGTAATTAGGGTATCGAGAATGCTCAGTCCCGAGGTGTCCATGTAGTTATTCACCCGTGTCGGTTTACCGTGCTGAATTGTCAGCCAACCATCACGAGCGAGACGCTGCAATACCTCACGAAGAGTCGTCCGTGTAACACCAATTAGTTCTGACAATTCTCGTTCTGCGGGAAGGATTGAGCCCTGTGGGAAGTGATTATTCCAGATACTCTCAATAATATATTTCTCAGCAAATGTTGCTGGGCTATCAGCCTTTATAACCATCTGATCAGTTTTCCAGTTGCTTCTTGCTCTATTTTTATTAACTCATCATACCACCAGTCTTTACTTATTGCCCACCTAATTACCAAAAGAAGTATCTCTGTTATCTATTTATAACCATGCACACTCATGTGAGTGATATACATTGAGCATACCCATACCACGCAACATTCGGCCCACCGTTTCGTCGGACCAAAATTTGACGAAGCTCAACGCAAAACGAAATTTGTAAGCATATATTTCACAGAGACATAGAAAAACACACACAAGCCTTTTTTTGCGATGAATTTTCACAATCTTAAATAAATTCATCTATAAGCACTTGACTGCGACGGATCTCGCGGTAGAGTTAGCACGTTTTCACTCTGGGAGCTGAACGGATGCTGCTGCCTGCTTTAAGTTAAACACCATCAAGGAAATGGTTTTTAGCTTAGAGGGTCTCTATAGAAAAATTAACCAAAACAATTACATAATGGTTACCCTCTCTCGGACTTCAAAGGCAAGATAGCAACGCAGCTTATTATTAGTATTTGCGTATATCAAGAGACTCGAACACATGGCAATTTCGCTAGGGAACGCTTTTATAAAAAACTTCCTCGGTAAAGCACCCGACTGGTACAAGGTCGCCATCATTGCTTTTCTGATCATTAATCCTTTTGTTTTCTTTTTGATTGACCCTTTCGTTGCAGGCTGGCTACTCGTTATCGAGTTCATCTTCACCCTGGCAATGGCATTAAAATGTTACCCATTACAACCCGGTGGCCTGCTCGCTATCGAGGCGGTCGCTATCGGGATGACCAGCCCTGAAATGGTCAAGCACGAATTGGTTGCCAATATCGAAGTGATGTTGCTACTGATCTTCATGGTTGCTGGCATCTACTTCATGAAGCAGCTGCTACTTTATATCTTCACCAAAATATTGATCGGCATCCACTCCAAAACCTTGTTATCGCTGGCGTTCTGCATGATGGCCGCTTTCCTGTCAGCTTTCCTTGATGCGCTGACAGTCATTGCTGTTGTGATCAGTGTTACTATTGGCTTCTACAGTATTTACCACAAGGTCGCTTCTGGCCAGGAACCCCACTCCTCACACGACCATACGTCAGATTCAAATATTCTTGAAGTCAGCCGTGACGACTTAGAAAACTACCGTGCCTTCCTGCGCAGCCTGCTGATGCACGCCGGTATAGGTACTGCACTTGGCGGTGTAATGACCATGGTGGGTGAGCCGCAAAACCTGATCATCGCCGATCAGGCCGGTTGGCTGTTCGGTGAATTCATCATTCGCATGTTACCAGTGACTCTGCCCGTATTTCTGTGCGGTATCGTCACCTGTGTATTGGTCGAAAAATTCCAAATCTGCGGCTATGGTGCTCGCCTGCCAGAAAATGTCCGCCGTATCTTGGTTGACTTCGACAACGAAGAGCGTAAACGCCGTACCAACTTGGATTATGCCAAACTGATCATCCAAGTGGTAATTGCGGTTTGGTTGATTGTCGGCCTTGCTATGCACTTAGCTGCAGTTGGACTGATCGGTCTGACCGTAATTATTTTGGCAACCTCGTTCACCGGTATAACCGAAGAGCACGCATTAGGTAAGGCGTTCGAAGAAGCCCTGCCATTTACCGCCCTGCTTGCCGTCTTCTTCTCGATTGTGGCGGTGATCATCGACCAGAAGCTGTTCGCTCCTATCATTGAAATGGTACTGAGCCTTGAAGGCAGCATGCAGATGACCATGTTTTATATTGCCAATGGCCTGCTATCTATGGTGTCTGATAATGTCTTCGTCGGTACGGTATACATCAATGAAGTTAAATCAGCACTGATTGACGGTATTATTACCCGTGAGCAATTCGACATGCTAGCTGTAGCCATCAATACCGGTACTAACCTGCCATCTGTTGCTACGCCAAACGGTCAGGCTGCATTCCTGTTCGCATTGACCTCGGCACTGGCTCCGCTAATCCGCCTATCCTACGGCCGCATGGTATACATGGCACTGCCATACACTATCGTGCTATCACTGGTTGGCTTGGCCTGTATCGAGTTCACTCTGGTACCTATGACACAGTGGTTCTATGATCTCGGTTGGATCACACAGGCGACAGTGGAGGCCGGTTCACATATTGCCCCGGTTGTTGGTCATTAATTGAATTTATCTAACATCTGATTGTCTGTATTAAAGCCCTGAATCATCAGGGCTTTATTGTATTTTTCGTTATTATTTGGTGCTAATATTTACCCTTAAGGCCAAATATATAACAGAAATTGATATTTATTTGATCTTTGTATACTCAAATAACAGTTAAGTGCTAAATCTGCTCGTGATGATAATGCATGACCGAAACCAAGTCGCTTTAGCCGTTAACCTTTCAACCAGGAAACCCGTATGTATTTTCTAAATACTTTTTCGAAGAGTCGACTTTCGTGGGCTATCTTGCTGGCTTTCATTATCTTTTTTGAAGCCTGTGCCCTGTTCTTCCAGCATGTAATGAAACTCGACCCATGTGTGATGTGTGTTTATGAGCGCGTTGCCATGATGGGGATAGCTTTTGCTGCAATTTTGGGAATGATCGCGCCAAAGAACAATGTTATTCGCTGGGCAGGACTTGCAGGTTGGGCTTACAGTTCTTACCAAGGCCTTGCACTGGCTCAAGAGCATGTCTCCTACCAGTTTCCGGAATTCCCATGGTCAGCCACCTGTGCGCTAGACGTAAACTTCCCAGCATGGGCACCGCTTAACCAGTGGGTTCCGTGGTTCTTTGAAGCCTCAGGCGATTGCGGCAAGATTGTTTGGCAATTCTTCGGCCTTTCAATGCCACAGTGGCTAGAAATTATCTTCGCTGCTAACTTGGTTGCTGTTGCTATTATCGTTGTCGCGCAGATCCTTGGAACCAAGAAAGACTAAATATTAAGTACATCCAGTAATCGATGCCCAACCGATACGCTGGCCTTTTTTTCCTTTGGCTTGAAAGCTAAACCGCAGTTGGGCTTACTTTCTTTTTCGCCAAATAGCAAAAAGCCGCATTCTTTCGAATGCAGCTTTTCTAAAAGTGGCGGTGAGTGAGAGATTCGAACTCTCGATACGTTGCCGTATACACACTTTCCAGGCGTGCTCCTTCAGCCACTCGGACAACTCACCAAATTGTACTGTTTCGGCGTGTCGCCTTAACAGAGTCGCACTATAGTGGCTGGGGTGGTAAAGGTCAACAAAAAACACTGCACAATCAATCAAGTGTTCACAATTACAGCAAAGATCTTGATTTACCTGTGAACAGTCCCACCTTGGTCACTACCCTGTTACTATATGGTATAAACCTAAATCGTGTTTTTCCAGCGGCAAGTGGCGTTGGACCAATCCAGATAAAAATTTACGAGAGCGAATTATGTCTTCATCTTTACGCACACTGCTGGAAAATCCACAACTGGCTCAACAGTTGCTTTCTGAAGCCCAGACCCGTGGTTTTGTTACCGCAATGGCGGCGGCACCGCACCTGATCAACCCATCCGAATGGCTGGCTTTCATGTGGGGTGGCGAGGAAACGTCTCCTTTTAACAGCCAAGAAGAACTAGAAACCTACGCTAATGCCATCATTGACCTATGGAACGAAAGCCGTGAAGCCTTGCTAGAAGGCAGCTGGCACTGGCCGCAAGGCTGTTCGCTAGATGATAAAGAGCTGGTATCTATCGATACCCGTGAATTTGCAGAAGGCCTACTTCAAGGCTGGCAGCTATCTCGTGATGACTGGGAAACTATCATGCCAGAAGAGAGCGAGAACAATGCACTGCTTGGCGGCGTGTTACTTTGCTTCAGCCTGCTGTACGATCCAGAAAATGCGATGGAAGCTCTTTCCCAGGAAGGTGCAGACGGCCTTGCCCAGTTCGAAGAAATCTTTGCTTCTGTCCCAACCATGCTAAGTGGCCTAACAATCCGTGCCTACCAACTAGTCAACGACGGTGAAGAAGACGCTTAGTCGCAAAAACACTCACTAAAAAGGCGGTAACTCAGTTACCGCCTTTTTTCACTACCGCAAAACCTGGCTAGCGAGCAAACAGCGAACGCAACGCCCCCCGCTGATGGCGGAAAATCATTACTGCGACCGGAATATTCATCAGCACACCATACAATAATGGCGTCAGTGCCAACTCAGGCTGCCCAAGCTGAACCACTGCAACAAAAATCGCAGTCCCCGCATTCTGGATCCCTACTTCTATTGCCAATGTCTTGGTCAACACCTCTCCGCCTTTGAGTAAACGGGCGACAATGATTCCAAGCGTCATACCCAGCAAGCACAAGGCAATCGCAACAATTGAGGCACTGGAAAATAACTGCTGGAACACCTGGCTATTCGCCGCTAAGGTAATAGCAACCGTGAACATCAGCACCCAAATCGATGAGCGCCCAGCCCACTTGGCAAAGCTCGCAAACCATTTGCCACGGCCAACATGATGACAGATCATACCGATTGAGACTGGCACCAAAGTCACCATGATCAGCTGTAAGATTGCCGTTTTAAGTGGTAACACTAACTGCGAGTCACTCAGAACGACAGGAAGCAGTAACGGTAGACTGAAAGGTATGATCAGGCTGCTTACTGCAGTCATAGAAATAGACAATGCGGCATTGCCGCCGGACAGATGGGTGATCACATTGGACGATGCCCCACCCGGTGCAAGCGCCAAGAGCCAGAGACCAACCGCTACAACCTCGGGCAATCCAAAAAAGTGGATCAAGGCCAATGCAATCAGCGGCAAACCAACCAACTGGGCAGCCAGTCCGGAGAAAATAAATAGCGGATAACGGCCAACCCGCTTGAAGTCAGCCAAAGACAGCGTCAGGCCAACGCAGTACATCATCCAAGCCAGCGCAATGGGCAAAGCAACAGTGAGCATTGTCAGTCCCATTTAAAACCTCCTATGTTTAAACGTAGAGTCTACGTCAATATGCGTTGTAGCACATAGAAAAAGAGCGACCAATGGCCGCTCTTTTATCTGTCGCTTTATGGTTTGTTACGCATTACCCTTCACATTAACCTGCAGTTGGGCTGCAAAGTCCAACATGCGGTTAAGTGGGATCAGCGATTTTTCGCGTAGCGACTCGTCAACAAAGATCTCGTGCAGCTCACCGCCTTCACGCAAGCCCTGCTCAATCGCCTTGAGACCGTTCATTGCCATCCACGGGCAATGGGCACAGCTTCGACAAGTGGCACCTGCGCCTGCTGTCGGTGCTTCGATAAGTTCTTTACCCGGTACCATCTGCTGCATCTTGAAGAAAATGCCTTTGTCGGTTGCGACAATCAACGTCTGGTGAGGTAAAGACTTGGCTGCCTTGATCAACTGGCTGGTTGAGCCGACCGCATCAGCCAAAGCCACCACACTGGCGGGTGATTCTGGGTGAACCAGAATCGCAGCCTCAGGATACAAGTGCTTCATATCACGCAAGGCTTTTGCCGAGAACTCGTCATGTACGACACATTCACCTTGCCACAGCAGCATTTCAGCACCGGTTTCTTTTGCGATATAACCGCCTAGATGACGGTCCGGTCCCCAAATGATTTTCTTGCCTTCGCTATCTAGCTGTTCAACGATTTCCAGTGCGATACTTGAGGTCACGACCCAATCAGCACGGGCTTTTACCGCCGCAGAGGTGTTAGCGTAAACCACTACAGTATGATCCGGGTGGTCATCACAGAATTTGCTGAATTCATCAATCGGACAACCAAGGTCAAGCGAACACTCAGCTTCCAGTGTCGGCATCAGTACGCGTTTTTCTGGGGTCAGGATCTTGGCCGACTCACCCATGAAGCGTACGCCACAAATCACAAGCGTTTTAGCTGGGTGCTGGTTACCGAACTTGGCCATTTCCAGCGAGTCACCAACGAACCCTCCGGTTTCTTCTGCCAGTGCCTGAATTTCAGGATCGGTATAATAGTGGGCCACCAGCACTGCATCTTTTTCCTTTAGCAATGCCTTGATTTTTGCCTTGTACGCCTGTTGCTCATCGGCAGTTAGCGGTGTTGGCTTAGGTGGAAACGGATAGACCATTTCAGAGGGATCAAAAGTAAGACTCATAGCTCGGTTGCTCTATTGCTGTCCATGTACAATCCGCGCATTATACACCGCAAACGTTCAAATATCATGGATCAAAAAAGGCCGGTTAACCGGCCTTTTTCAATACATACGAGCAAGCGCTTACAGCTTATCGAGATTACTTTTCGCCTGACGCGAACTGGTTGAGTTCGGGTAGGTCGAAATAACTTGCTGGTAGTATTTCTTTGCGTCTTCCGGCTTCTTGCTGCGCTCGGCAATAATACCTAGCTTCAACAATGCATCAGCACGCTTGTTAGACTTCTCAACACTGGCAACAGCGGTGAATTGCTCTGTCGCTTCAGAAAGTTGGTTTTGAGTAAAGTAGAGCTGGCCAAGCCAGTAATGAGCATTAGGCTTGTAGCTTGATTCAGGGTACGTGACCAAAAACGCTTTAAAAGCAGTAATCGCACCGGAGTAATCCTTCTCTTTTAGGATCAGGTTAACCGCGGATTCATACGCTTCATTCTCGCCCACATTACTGGAGTAAACTTCAGTACTTGCTTTATCCGATGCTGGCTCTTCAGTCGCCTTTGCCTGAGGCTGGCGATTAAGGCTGTCAACCTCTCGGTAGAGTTCGCGCTGACGCTCAAGCATCTGGCTGAGATCATAGCTGTTTTTTTCTACGATCCCTCGCAGCTCATCCATTTCGGTTGCCAGCTGATCCAGTTGCCGTTGCATATCCAACTGCACCTGGTTGCGTGCCTCAATCATCCTTTCCAGACGTTCCAGGCTACCGCCCTGCGCACTGTTACCACTGATTTCAGTAACAGGAGCAGGTGCGGCGACCACTTGGGTCGCCGCACCAACCAGCAACGTTAATGCGAGCGTTCGCATTGTGTTACTGTTCATCGTAATTACCTATTATGGCTTAGTAAACCAGAACCGAACGACGGTTCTTGGCGTAGTCAGCTTCAGTATGGCCAAGGACTAGTGGCTTTTCCTCACCGTAGCTAACAATTGAGATCTGGCTTGCAGATACGCCTAGCGCCTGAAGGTACTTAGCAACTGCGTTAGCACGACGCTCACCTAGGGCGATGTTGTACTCAGGTGTACCACGCTCATCGGCGTGACCTTCAACAATCACTTTTACTGCTGCGTTATCGCGAAGGTACTCTGCGTGAGCGGTTAGCATATCTTGGTAATCAGGCTGGATTTCAGCGTTGTCAAACTTGAAGTAAATAGTTTGTTCCTGACGTAGCTGCTGGCTGCGTAGTTCCTGCTCAGAAAGCACTGGCTCTTGCTCAACTGGCGATGTTACGACAGTCGATTGCTCTGTCGTTGAACCGGTGTTAGTTTCTGAAGCTGCAGAGCTATCAGTGCTGTCACTAGAGCTACACGCCGCTAGAGTGAACATTGGCAGCGCAATTGCCAATCCCTTTAAAACTTTGTTCAGTTGCATTTTATTTTCCTTTTTTATCGCTTGTTGCCGCTAACTTAGAGGAAAGGTCCCCAGGCGGGAGCCCTCACCCGCCCATTAGTAGCAGGTAATCTTGCCTTAAAACGCCCATCAATCGACACTAATGACAACTCGTTAGATTTGTTATTAACCGAGCTGTAAATCACCATGCCGCCATTCGGTGCAATGCTTGGTGATTCATCCAAAAATGTCTTGGTCAGTACCTGAACAGCATTGGTTTTTAAGTCTTGTTTAGCAATGTTATAGCCAGAATCAGACCTATTCACCATCACCAGGTAGCGGCCATCAGGCGTCAATTGACCACCGAGGTTCTGACTTCCTTGCCAAGTCAGGCGCTTAGTCGAACCGTCAGCTAAATTTACTCTATAAATCTGTGGGTTACCACCTCTGTCTGAGGTAAAAATTAAAGAGTCGCCGCTTGGATCCCAAAATGCTTCGGTATTGTTAGCCCGACCACGGGTGATCTGCTTCAATTCCTTGGTTTCTAGGTCTTTAATGTAGATCTGCAAGCTACCGCTCTTCGACAAAACAATGGCCAGTTTCTTGCCGTCCGGCGAGAAACGAGGACTACCATTATGACGCGGGAATGACGTCACCATTTCACGGGTACCTTTGTAGATATCCATAATGAAAATCTGTGCCTGCTGGTTCTCGAAGCTAACATATGCCAGCTTGCTGCCATCTGGCGACCATGACGGAGACATCAAAGGCTGCTGGGATTTCAGTACCAAACGTTCGTTGAAGCCATCGTAATCGGCAACACGGAGCTGGTACGGATACTCGGCCTTATCATCAATCACAACGTAAGCAATACGGGTAAGGAAAGCCCCTTTCTCGCCGGTCAGTTTTTCATAGACAATATCTGAAATACGGTGAGCGTAGTGGCGAAGGCGTGATTCTTTCACTGTGGCGCGATTATTTAAAAGAAGATGATCTTTGGTTAACACCAGCTCGCCATTCTCCAAGCCGCGGCTCTGACCGCTGGTCAACTGACCGCGCACCACATCAATAAGCTGGTAGTTGATCACATAATTGCCCTGCTCATTCATGGTTACAGTACCAGTCACCAAAGCATCAACCCCCATAGAGGTCCAGGCATTGTAATCTACCTGCTCTTCGTTAGAAGGCGTTTGTGGCATGTTACTGGTCGACACTGGCGAGAACTTACCGCTTCGACGGAGATCAGAGGCAATAACCGCTGAAATATCAGTCGGCATTTTGCCTGCCCCTTCCCATTTGAAAGGAACGACGCCAATCGGACGGGCTGAGTCCACCCCTTCCGTTATCACCAATTCCAGCTCTGCTTGGGCGATTTGGCTGAAACTCAGCAACGCCACGCATAAACCCAATAACCAACGTTTCATCATTACTCCTTCCTTATTGCGGGCTTACTGTTAGTCTGATGTTACGCAGTTGCTCTACAACCGCCTGGTCTTCTGGCATAGGGAACTGACTAACCTTAACCACCGCGGCTTTTGCCGCTCGGCAAAGTGCACTGTCACCGCTATCTTCCGACGCATCAAGAACCAAGCCATTGCTCGACAAGCGCATGCGGATCACACACTCCTTGCCGATAAAACTCTGTTCAACCAACAAGTTCTGCTGGATCATCTGTCTATAGATAGCGCCGTAGCGATCTCTTTCATCAGCCACAAACTGGCCGCGGGCACCGCCACGCAGCTCAGATTCGGCTTCAAGGCCGGCAAACATATCGTTTAATGCCGCTTCCTGCTGGCGTTGAGTTTCACGGGCTTCTGCCGCCTTGCGCTCGGCTTCCTCACGGGCTGCCTCTGCCTGGCGAGCTTCTTCTTCCGCTTTCTTCTTAGCTGCTACTTGGGCCTGGCGTTCGGCTTCTGCTTTCGCGGCTGCCGCTTCAGCTTGACGTTTCGCGTCTTCGGCTTGACGTTTTGCTTCCTCAGCTTTGCGTTGTTCAGCGACCTGACGCTGGCGCTCTTGTTCGGCTTTACGCGCCGCTTCCTGCTTCACCTTACGGTCAGCCTCTGCCTTGGCCGCTTGTTCTCGGGCCACACGTGCCGCCTCATCAGCTTTGCGCTTCTCTTCTGCCACCTTAGTCCGTTCAGCCGCCACTCGCTTGCGCTCCTGCTCGGCATCACGCGCTTCTTTCTCGGCTTTGAGTTTGTCCGCCTTGAGCTGACGCAAACGCTGCTCTTCTTCCTGACGCATTTTTTCCAATGCATCAGCTTGTTGCTCTAAACGCTTCAACCTGTCTTGTTCGGCGACTTTGGCCGCTTCACGTTGCTGGCGAATACGTTGCGCCTGCTGGTTCACCAACGCCGGATCGACCACCACCGCCTGAACGATGTTGCCCGACGGCTTGGGTTTTGTCATGACGAAATCCGATCCCCACAACAACATCACGACCAGTGAACCATGCATAAGTAACGAAATAATGAAGGCAGCACTGTAATCTTTCTTTTTCATCCTGCCTACCTACTTATTGCTCTAATGGCTCGGTCATCAGGCCTACCGACCCAACACCAGCTTGATTAAGGGCATCGAGGGTTTCGATGATATAGGCATAGGGTGCTCGAGCATCGCCGCCCACCAGTACCGCTGACTCTGGATTCAGCTGTAACTCAGCACGCACTCGAGTTAGCAGGTCATTAAGGCCAAGCCCACGCTGCATTTCGTTGTCATCCACACTAATGCCGAGGTGGCCATCTTGGCTGACCTCGACAATAATCGGTGGCTTTTCGTTGTTCTCGCCAACTAACTCGGCCGCTGTTTTGGCGGTCGTGGTACTCGGTAAGTCAACATCAACACCTTGGGTGATAAATGGCGCCGTCACCATAAAGATGATCAACAGTACGAACATCACGTCGATATAAGGTACAACATTGATCTCGCACGTAACTTTACGCTTCTTCAGTTGATAAGCCATGCTATTTACTCCTGGTGAGCAGCAAATGCCTGGCGGTGCAAGATGCTAGAAAATTCTTCCATAAAGGTCGCGTAAGAATGCTCAAGCTTAGAGACCTGATTGGTCAGCTTATTGAAGAACATTACCGCGGGAATCGCCGCAAACAGGCCGATAGCCGTCGCAATCAATGATTCAGCAATACCAGGGGCAACCATTGCAAGGGTCGCCTGCTTCACTGCTCCTAGGGCAATAAAAGCGTGCATGATCCCCCATACCGTACCGAACAAGCCGATATACGGGCTGATAGAGCCGACAGTAGCGAGGAAAGGTAGGTTGGTTTCGAGCTCTTCTACTTCACGTGATAATGCTACGCGCATCGCACGGCCAGCCCCGTCCATCACCGCTTCTGGCGCCTTGCCATTGCTGCGGTGCAAACGGGCGAACTCTTTAAAACCAGCATGGAAAATCTGTTCGGTGCCAGTTAGGTTCTCTTTTCGCGCTTCTACTTCTTGGTAAAGCTGCGACAAATCAACACCAGACCAAAAACGGTCTTCAAATCGCTCAACATGGTTCTTTGCCTGCGACAAAACTTGGGATCGTTTGATGATCATTGCCCAAGACGTGACAGACATACCCATCAAAATGAGTACAACAACCTTACCCAGCAGGCTCGCCTGTAGGAAAAGGTCTAAAATCGATAGTTCAGCAGTCACTTCGTTATCTCCGATAAAATATGCTCTGGGATCTTGATAGGTTTCAACGTATCGGGGTGGACACAGGCTACCTGAATCGATGCTCTACACAAGGTTTGCCCGTTATTGTTAACTAAAACCTGACAAAATTCGATAGATGCCCGGCGTATAGTATTAGGCCAGGTCCGCACAACAAGTTGCTCATCCAATGTGGCACCTTTGAGGTAGTCAACCTCCATATGGCGGACAACAAAACTGACTTTATCGGCGAACAAGTCGTTAAGACTGACACCGAAGTGGCGGAAGAGTTCCGTCCTCGCCCGCTCAAAAAACTTAATATAGTTAGCATGATAAACCAAGCCACCTACGTCCGTATCTTCGTAGTAAACCCTAATAGGCCATTCAAATGGGTGCTCTTCGGTCATTATCATTCCAACCATGGTGTTCGTGTGCCAATGTATTTAGGCTTTTACTCAATCGCTTACTATACCTAACTTGGCTACCTGATTGGAATCATGCATTGCTAGTAAACACACGGAGTTTTACTTTTTGATGACCTTGTCACTACTTATCATCCGTTACCAATACGTTACCTGGTTGTATTTTATCCGGATATAAAAAAACAGCCCATTACTCAATTGCAATGGGCTGTTTCAATTGTATATTTTTGTATCAGCGTGAGCAGTTTGAAATCACTTCGCTACGCTAAACGCAGAAACAAAATATAAGCCAATATTGGCAACGAGATGTACGGGGTGAAAAACACCTGCCAGTACCAACGGCGCGGAACAAAACCAACGCCGAAGATCATTGCGGCACACGTTGCCCATATCAGGGCTGGCGAGATCATCGGTCCGAATCCGCCAATCGCCTGGGCAAAGAGTGTGGGTTCCCACACCACCAGTCCTGCTGATGCCAATGACATCAGCAGCGCCACTATGCGCAATAGACCAAAATCTACCCACTGGTGGACACCCTTCACCCAGTGATCGAGGTTACTCACCAATATCCTCTTTATCCATATTTTCTGTCGCTTCAAGCCACAGCGCGTTGATAATACCGAATGAGCAAGCAAGAAGCACACCCAGGATCCAAGCGAAATACCACATAGTCTGTCTCCTTAGTACAGTGAGTTCTTGTTCTCTTCAATATATTTAGTATCAAGACGGCCAAACATCTTGTAGTAACACCAAGAGGTGTACGCCAGGATAATTGGAACCATCACCACCGCTACACCAGTCATGATGTTCAGCGTCAGTTCTGATGACGTCGCATCCCACATCGTCAAGCTATGAGCAGGGATCAGGCTTGATGGCATGATGAACGGGAATAGAGCAAAACCAGCAGTCAAGATAACACCCGCCATGGTCAGGCTTGAGGTAATAAACGCCAGCGCACCACGGTTTGCACGAGAGCAAAGCACGGTAAATACAGGCATAGCAACAGCCAATAGCGGTGCAATCCATAGTAGCGGATACGCATCGAAGTTATTAAACAGCGCACCGGTCTGGCGAACAACCTCTTTCGTCAGCGGATTTGATGGTGCATCTTTAATAATTTCAGATGTGATCACATACCCTTCAAGGCTCTGTGCCCAAAGGCCTGCAATTGCAAAGCACACTGCAGTTCCTACTGAGGTTCGCATCGCAACACGGCGTGCACGCTCACGGATAGCATCGGTTGTTTTCATCTGCAGGTATGCCGCACCTTGGGTTGTGATCATCAGAATGCTCACGATACCGCATAGCAAAGCAAACGGGTTCAGCAGGCCAAAGAACGATCCTTTATAAGTCGGAATCATGAACTCGTTCAGCTCGAATGGAACACCTTGCATCAGATTACCAAACGCCACACCGAAAATAACAGGCGGAACGAAGCTACCGACGAAGATGGCTTTATCCCATGCTTCACGCCATTTTGGATCTTCAATTTTTGAACGGTAGTCAAAACCGATCGGACGAAGCCAAAGTGCCGCCAGTGTAATGATCATGGCAAAATAAAAGCCAGAGAACGCAGTTGCGTATACTAAAGGCCATGCCGCAAACAGTGCACCACCTGCGGTGATCAACCAAACCTGGTTACCGTCCCAGTGAGGAGCTATCGAGTTAATCATTACTCGGCGTTCGCTGTCTGTCTTTCCGATAATACGGGACAGCACACCGACACCCATGTCAAAACCATCTGTGACAGCGAAACCGATGCATAGCACACCGATCAACGCCCACCAGATAAATCGCAATACTTCATATTCAAACATTGCTCAACTCTCCCTGATTATGCTTCAACCTGACGCGATACCACATTCTGCGGTGCATCATTAGTTTCAAAGTGGTAGCGGCCTGTTTTCAAGCTGCTAGGACCTAGACGAGCAAACTTGATCATCAGGTACAATTCAGCAATCAGGAACACTGTATACAGTGCAATAATTGCCAGCAAAGAAGTAATGATGTCAGAAGGTGCCAAATTTGACACAGCCATCGACACCGGCAGGATCTCACCTACCGCCCATGGTTGACGACCATACTCGGCAACGAACCAACCCGCTTCAATTGCAATCCAAGGCAATGGAAGACCGTAAAGCGCGGCTTTCAGTACCCATTTATTGTCAGTGATCTTGTGACGGCAAGACTGCACGAACGCTGCACCGATAATACCCAGCATCAAGAAGCCACAACCCACCATAATACGGAAGCTCCAGAATAACGGCCACACCGTCGGGATAGAGTCATCTGCAGCACGTGCAATGTCTTCATCTGTCGCATCAACAACATTGTCAGCATAAGGCTTAACCAGGTAGCCATAGCCAAGGTCATGTTTAACTTCATCAAATGCTGCGATGTTTTCTGGTGTCTTATCACCGGCACGTAATTTTTCCAGCAGGCCGTAAGCCACCATACCGTTACGGATACGGACTTCGTGTTCATCTTTCAAATCACGCAGACCGGTTACTTCCGTATCGATAGAACGTGTTGCGATAATACCCATTAAGTAAGGGATCTTGATCGCATAATCCGTTTCCATGGTTTCCTGATTTGGAATACCAAATAGCGTGAAGGCAGCAGGCGCTTCTTCTGTGTGCCATTCAGCTTCAATCGCTGCTAGCTTGGTTTTCTGAACGTCACCAAGCTCATAGCCTGATTCATCGCCCAATACGATAACGGATAGGATTGATGCCATGCCGAATGCTGCAGCAATCGCAAATGAACGGCGAGCGAAGGCAATATCACGACCTTTAAGCAGATAGTAAGAACTGATAGCAAGAACGAACATCGCACCGGTTACGTAGCCAGACGCAACAGTGTGAACGAATTTCACCTGTGCAACCGGGTTAAGTACCACTTCAGCAAAGCTTACCATTTCCATACGCATGGTTTCGAAGTTGAACTCTGCACCGACAGGGTTCTGCATCCAGCCGTTTGCAACAAGAATCCATAGCGCCGAGAAGTTAGAGCCAAGAGCAACGAGCCAAGTAACAGTAAGGTGCTGACGCTTGGATAGACGATCCCAACCAAAGAAGAACAGGCCAACTAGGGTAGATTCAAGGAAGAAAGCGATAAGCGCTTCGATAGCCAGCGGCGCACCGAAAATATCACCTACGTAGTGGGAATAATATGCCCAGTTAGTACCGAACTGGAACTCCATGGTAAGACCCGTGGAAACACCAAGGGCAAAGTTAATGGCAAAAAGCTTACCCCAGAACTTAGTCATGTCCTTGTAGATTTGCTTTCCGGTCATTACGTAAACCGACTCCATGATGGCGAGCAAGAAAGCCATACCTAGAGTCAGTGGGACGAACAAAAAGTGATACATCGCAGTTAATGCGAACTGTAACCGCGATAGTTCGACGATATCAGTGAACATTGAGAACTCCTTCTTTCGCCAGGCTGACTGACGACAGTACAACACAGTGCACTTATGGTTGGGCTTAGCAAAATGTAGCCAAACGTCGTCGCAATTTTTTCACCTTCCTGGTTGCCATCTTTATTGTTATCAACGGCATCCTTGATATGTTGCAACGCTGTACCAAATTGGTTAATTTGTTGTTAAGCTACAGCTAATAAAGTCATTGCTAATATTACTGACATTCGCTCTCAGGCTCAATGGATTAATTGCACAATTTGCTTTGATAAATATCAATAAACCCTGTTCACTTATTAACCACCACCACCTTGCTTGACCTAGATCAAGTTATTGCAAGCCATTTAGGCTGCTGGCAGTAAGAGAATAAAACGTCGGTGTTTTAAATCATCAATAGCCCTATTAATGCGACTTAACATTCTGTTTTATCCATTCATATTCCGGCCAATTACCCTTAGAAAAAAAGAGCATTAAATGAAAACAAAAAGATTGAATAACCCGCACAAATCATCATCAACCACCTATTTATAGATAGGTACAGTCACCAACAAATACAAACTAGGATTAGATTTAATAATCTGAATAGTGAATTTAATTCGCTTTTTGAACTATGGAAAATACCTATAATCAGCTCCAGAAGCAGATAAGGCCGCCCAGAGGCCAAAATTCCAATTTTGGGCGGGCTACAGGCTGTTTCCCCAACCACGTAAATTTAGATTGAGGAAGTAGATATGGCTCGTTTATTTGAAAAAATCGTTGCACTTTATCAACCAAGCTTTGCTGAAATGTACAAAAGCAGCTGCTAAAAAGCGCTCACAAAGCAAGCAATCGCCCTGTTGGCGATTAAATGCATTATCACTTGAATCCTTCGGCAGCCGTTTAGCTTGTTGTGGAGCTGTGACAATAAAAACATAATCCAAACAAAAACCAGCGCTGCTAAGTGTTAAAAAAACAAAAACGAGGCCATATAGCCTCGTTTTTGATAACAATAAATCTTATAAATAGATCTATTTAGTTTCCGGCACATCAAACCCGAAATGCAGGTAGGCACGGTGGGTGGCAATCCGACCACGCGGCGTGCGTTGCAAGAAGCCTTGCTGGATAAGGTATGGCTCAAGCACATCTTCGATGGTATCGCGCTCCTCACCAATGGCCGCCGCAAGGTTGTCCAAGCCAACCGGCCCCCCCATAAACTTATCGATAATCGCCATCAACAACTTGCGGTCCATATAATCAAAACCACTGCTGTCGACATCCAGCATATCCAGAGCTTTGGCGGCAACATCAGGACAAATATGGCCATTGCCTTTCACTTCGGCATAGTCACGTACCCGACGCAACAAACGGTTAGCGATCCGGGGTGTTCCACGGGCACGCATTGCCACTTCCATCGCGCCAGCTTCTTCAAGCGACAAATCTAGGCAATTGGCACTACGCTGAACAATCCCTTTCAGATCTTCCACCTTATAGTATTCAAGACGCTGAGTAATACCAAAACGGTCTCGAAGCGGCGATGTCAGTGAGCCAGCACGGGTTGTCGCACCAATCAAAGTAAACGGTGGCAGATCAATCTTAATTGAGCGCGCTGCCGGGCCTTCACCGATCATAATATCCAACTGATAATCTTCCATCGCCGGATATAACACTTCTTCTACCTGCGGGCTAAGGCGATGGATCTCATCAATGAACAACACATCATTTTCTTCAAGGTTGGTCAACAACGCCGCCAGATCACCGGCTTTTTCCAACACCGGGCCTGACGTGGTACGGATACTCACGCCCATCTCGTTAGCAACAATGTTGGCCAAGGTGGTTTTACCCAAACCCGGAGGGCCAAAAATCAATAAATGATCCAAGGCTTCATCACGTAGCTTGGCAGCCTGAATGAAGATCTCCATCTGACCACGAACATGATCCTGCCCCTTGTAGTCTTCGAGCAACTTAGGACGGATCGCGCGATCGACAATGTCTTCTTCGCGCGTAGTGGGGAAATCATTAGCGACCAATCTGTCTGCTTCTATCATCAAGCTTACCTAAATAGCGAAACCTAAAACTAAACGGGCAACCACGAGTTACACCATTGAACGCAGGGCGTCACGAATGATCATTTCGCTGGTCATCTCCGGCTGGGCAACCTGCGCAACCACTTTCGAGGCTTGCTGAGGTTTGTAACCCAGTGCAACCAGAGCACTGACCGCTTCATCTTCGGCTCGTGCCTGTGATGTCGTATCTTGTATTGGTGCGTTCGATGCCGCCGTATCAAGTGCAGGCGTAAACAGATCGCCCTCACCCCAACCTTTGAGACGGTCTTTCATTTCAACGACCAAGCGCTCGGCAGTCTTCTTACCCACTCCCGGAATTTTCACCAACGTCGTAACGTCTTCGTTTTCAACACTCAAGACAAACTGGCTCGCCGTCATTGCCGATAGGATAGCCAAACCCAATTTGGGGCCAACACCATTGGCTTTGATCACTTCGCGGAACAGATCACGCTCGCTTTTTTTGTTGAAGCCATAAAGCAACTGAGCATCTTCACGTACCACAAAGTGGGTCGAGATAATCGCTTCCTGGCCAACTTCCGGCAGCTCGTAAAAGCAGCTCATCGGCATCTGAACTTCATAGCCCATGCCGTTCACCTCAAGCAATACTTCAGGTGGTTGTTTTTCAATGATGATTCCACGTAGTCGGCCAATCACAGCAAGATCTCTTTTCTCAATCCACAAAATTGGCTCTAGGATAGTAAAGAGCTGGATGTATATCCAGCTCTTTTTTCATTCCTAGTCATGACCAACAGTCGTCGACTATGCCATTTGCTGGCGGCCCCCGACGACCTGATTAAGGCTCTCTGCCAATGTATTAAGTCGTTCAACCTGTTCGGCAAGTAATGCGCCTTGGGAGGCAACAGCATCAGAAACCTGATTAGTTTCGACCACACTGCTGGCGACAGCCTGGCTGGCGGAAGTCAGCTCCCTGAGCGCTTCAACTTGCTGGCTAATGGTTTCAGCCAACTGGGTAACGTCTACCGAGACACTGGTGACTTGCTCGATGATCCCACCCAGCTCTGATGTGCTGCTTTCAATAACGGCCTGCCCTTGCGATACCTCTCGACGGCTTCGCTCCAACAAGGCACGGATATCCACTGCCGAACTGTTACTTTTAGCCGAAAGCTCGCGGACCTGATCAGCCACAACGGCGAATCCCCTGCCCTGCTCACCGGCCCGTGCCGCTTCAATCGCTGCATTCAATGCCAACAAATTGGTTTGCTCGGCTACGGAAGTGATCACATCCGCCACCGACATGATCTCATCATTGCTACTCTGGATCCGAGCGATGGCCACTTTGGAAGCTTGAAGGGATTCGGAACTGGTTTCGGCTTGACGGTATATGATATCGCTACGCTGCTTCAGCTCAGTCACAAATTGATCAGACGCTTCCATCCCTTGGGTGAGGTGCTTCACTTGCTCACTCATTTGCTCTGCAGCACTGGCTTGCGACTCACAGTTGATATTCAAGGTGCCCACCTGCCGGTGCAGCGCTGATGATTGCTGCTCAATCACACCCGAAACTTGGGTTAAGGACTCAGCATTGCCGCTGGCTTTCTCCAACACATCAGATAACTGGCTTTCCCCCTGCTTGGCTTGTTCCGCGATAGCCTCGCTCGCCTTATAGGCTAACTCTGCTTGCTCAATTGCCACTTGCCTTTGCCGTGAAACCCACGCTTGGGCAACGACAATCACGACCAATGGCATTAAGAAACCAGACCAGGCCTCAATAGCAAGAGACGTTGGACTGAGTTCCACGTTAGGGAAAACCTGGCCCGATAGGTGGCTATTCACCATCCAGCCGGACACCAACACCACCAGTAATGACCACGTTGTTGCCGTGTACAGTCTTGCCGATAGATAAAAAGCCACAATCAACAACGGTAACCAGAAGGCCTGGGTTGATTCTGCAATACCGCCAGTTTGGTAAATGATATTGACGGCGTGGATCACCATACCTAGAAAGCCGATGTTCAAGGCAGCGTCGGCCTGCTTGCTAAGCCGAAAAATCACACCCGCTAGGCACTCTAGGCCCACCAGCAAAATAGACGTCATGACCAGTCCGCTGTGGTCATGTTCATACCACTTGAACAGGCTATATAGCCCAACAAAGAAAGACGTTAGTGTAAAAAACAAAAAGGTATCGACGTAGCGCGCGTCCTCGCCCTGCCAACTTATCGTGGTTGGCATAAACAGCGCTCGCCAAAGTGCCAATGGCGTCATGGAATCCGTTCCTTATTCTGTTTGGATTATTGTTATCAGGTAATTGCTATCAGGTATTGTTTCGAGTTTTTATGGATTTACTCAGCAGTAGTCACCATCACTTGGTCATATGACCTCTGACCAATATATGCCAATAAACAATATCGTTACATAATAAAAAAGCAGCCAAAGGCTGCTTTTTTGATCAAACACTCATTATGCAAGTAATGACAATAATAAGATAACGCTTTGTATTTTTGGTGGTTATCGATAGCGTCCACGGCGAGCTCCACGAGCTTGGCCAGCCATGGCGATCAGTGTTTTATGTGTATGGGCATGACAGATCGCCACCGCCAATGCATCGGCGGCATCAGCCTGGGGTTTACCCGGCAGCTTGAGTACCGAGCAAACCATATGCTGGACCTGTGCTTTGTCTGCCCCACCGGTTCCAACGACGGCCTGCTTAATCAAACGAGCTGCGTATTCACTGACCGGCAAATCGGCATTCACTGCGGCGACAATAGCACTGCCACGGGCTTGTCCCAACTTGAGCGCTGAGCTGGCATTTTTACCCATGAAGACTTCTTCGATGGCAAAGGCATCAGGCTGAAATTGGGTAATGACTTCACTCACTCCAGCATAGATTTGCTTGAGGCGACCCGGGATATCCTCAACAGAAGTGCGAATACAGCCACTACCGAGGTATTCAAGATGTCGCCCAACTTGGCGGATCACACCGTACCCGGTGATCCTTGAGCCGGGGTCAATCCCTAAAATAATAGACATAGTCTTCAGGCGTTACAGCTGCGCCGCAACCTCATCAGAAATTTCACCGTTATGGTAAACTTCCTGAACATCGTCCAAATCTTCCAGTGCATCAATCAGGCGAAGCAGTTTAGGTGCCGTGTCTGCATCCAGTTCAGCTTTGGTTGAAGGCACTAACGTCACTTCTGCATTCTGCGCTTCAAAACCCGCAGTATCCAACGCATCTTTTACCGAACCAAATTCAGCCGGCGTCGTAAACACGTCGATTGACCCATCGTCATTGGTTTCAACATCGTCAGCACCGCCTTCCAGCGCCGCTTCCATAACCGCATCTTCATCTAAACCTGCTGGGTAAGAAATCACACCTTTCTTATCAAACAGATAGCTCACACTGCCATCAGTACCTAAGTTACCGTTCGCCTTTGAGAAAGCATGGCGTACACCAGATACTGTGCGGTTGCGATTGTCAGTCATACACTCAACCATCACCGCGGTACCTGCAGGACCGTAACCTTCATAGATCACGGTTTCCATATTTTCTTCCCCCTCGCCACCGGCACCACGGCTAACAGCGCGATTGACAGTATCGCGGGTCATATTATTCGATAGCGCTTTATCGATAGCAGCACGCAGGCGTGGGTTATTGTCAGGTTCGGCACCGCCTTCTTTTGCAGCCACAACAATTTCGCGAATTAGCTTAGTGAAAATTTTACCGCGTTTCGCATCCTGTGCTGCTTTACGGTGTTTGATATTGGCAAATTTACTGTGACCAGCCATTTCATTCTCCGGATTCTATTAGGCATCTATGCCCAAGTTTCACAATCTGTAGGGGTATATACCCAAGCAACCTCAATAAAACATCTTCAGCAGGAGAGCGAGTTCAGCAAGCGGCGTGCAGCTGAGCATTAAATTTGAAGTCACTTGGGTATATAGGTTAGAAAAACAGACTGGCCTTTCGGCCAGTCTGTTTTGTTCGCTTATTGCTTATTCTTGCTCGGCGTTTTCTTTCTTCGCCAAGTTAACCGCAATCGCCAGCTCTTCAAGCGCGGCTGGGTTTGCCAGGCTTGGCGCATCTGTCAGTAGACATGATGCCGCTGTTGTTTTAGGGAACGCGATAACATCACGGATATTATCTGTACCACATAGCAGCATAACTAGACGGTCAAGACCGAATGCAAGGCCTGCGTGTGGTGGCGTACCGTACTTCAATGCTTCAAGTAGGAAACCGAACTTCGCTTTTTGCTCTTCAGCTTCAATACCTAGAATGCTAAATACTGCTGATTGCATGTCTGCATTGTGGATACGAACAGAACCACCGCCGACTTCGTAGCCGTTGATAACCATATCGTAAGCATTTGAGTTAGCCGCTGCTGGGTTAGCTGCAAGCTCTTCTGGGCTTACGCCAAGCGGTGATGTGAACGGGTGGTGCATCGCGTGCAGGTTACCTTCGTCGTCTTCCTCAAACATAGGGAAGTCGATAACCCATAGTGGTTTCCATGCTGACTTATCAGTCAATTCAAGGTCTTCACCGAGTTTAAGGCGAAGTGCGCCCATCGCTTCAGTTACAACACGCTTGCTATCAGCGCCGAATAGAATGATGTCACCCGTTTCAGCTTCAGTACGATCAAGAATGGCGTTAACAACGTCTTCGTTTAGGAACTTAGCAACAGGAGATTGAACACCTTCTAGGCCCGCTGCACGGTCATTCACTTTCATCCAAGCTAAACCTTTCGCACCGTAGATACCTACGAACTTAGTGTATTCGTCGATTTGCTTACGAGACAGTGAAGCGCCACCTGGTACGCGAATAACCGCTACACGGCCTTTTTCATCATTCGCAGGGCCAGAGAAAACTTTGAATTCAACATCTTTCAGAATGTCAGCAACATCAACAAGCTCTAGAGGGTTACGTAGATCTGGCTTATCAGAACCAAAACGACGCATCGCTTCTTCAAACTTCATGATTGGGAATGCGCCAAGATCTACGTTTAGTAGTTCTTTCCACATTTCAGTGATCATACGCTCAGTCACTTCACGCACTTCAGGTGCAGTTAGGAAAGAGGTTTCGATATCGATTTGAGTAAACTCTGGCTGACGGTCAGCACGTAGGTCTTCATCACGGAAACATTTAACGATCTGGTAGTAACGGTCAAAACCAGACATCATTAACAACTGCTTGAATAGCTGTGGTGACTGAGGCAGTGCGTAGAAGCTACCTTTGTGAACACGGCTCGGTACCAAGTAGTCACGAGCACCTTCCGGTGTCGCTTTAGTCAGTACAGGTGTTTCGATATCCAGAAATAGGTTGTCATCAAGGAAACGACGCACAAAGCTTGATGCTTTAGCACGTAGCTTGATGCGATCACTCATTTCTGGACGACGAAGATCAATGTAACGATACTTCAAGCGTTGCTCTTCAGAGTTCGTTTGGTTGAAATCTAAAGGAAGCGCTTCTGAGCGGTTGATGATCTCAAGGCCCGTTGCTAGTACTTCAACTTCACCAGTCGCCATGTCTTTGTTTACTTGGCTTTCCGGACGAACACGTACTTCACCAGTAAAACGAATACAGAATTCGTTGCGCAGCTGGTTCGCGACTTCGAATACTTCTTTCATATCCGGATCAACGACTACCTGAACAATCCCTTCACGGTCTCGCATATCAACGAAAATTAGACCGCCTAAATCACGGCGACGGTTAACCCAGCCGCATAACTCTACTGTTTGCCCTGCTAGGGACTTGTTCAGGTGACCACAATATTGGGTGCGCATATGAAATTCCCGATCTGTTTACTAACTTTCCTGTGCGTATGACGGAGCCCGAAGCAACCCGTCATACACAAGCTGAATCCTTCCCGGCCAATTTGATTAAACTTCACGCAACAATGACGCTAAGTCGGGCCGAGAGACAAAAATAACGACGTATTATATACCCAAGCGCCTTCAACATACATGATCAGCGAGAATTAATTGGCAAACAGCCCCAACAACGAACCATTGAGCTGGCAGCCCTTCTCAGGCATAGCACTTTGTATTTTGAAAAGACGAGGGGAATAAGGCGAAAGACCACTTTAAGGACAAGTCGCTAACAAGATCAAGGAAAAACCGGTTATCGGTGACCTAAAAGATTGACCTAGCACTAAAAGCCTTTGCACAATGGGCGCTACTTCTCACTTTGGAAGCCTTGCTATGCCGTTAACTCAAGTTAACCTCCCTGTTCGACTCGGCCTTGCCATGTGGTCTCACAACCATTGGCAGCAGAGCCTTTACGGTAGTGGTTGCAAAGCAGGTGAGCGACTCGCTAAGTATGCCGAGGTTTTTCACACCGTCGAGGGTAACACCACCTTCTATGCCACACCCGGGATCCCCACGGTAAAGAAATGGCATCAAGCCACAGAAGACGACTTCCGCTTTACCTTCAAGCTGCCCCAAGCCATCACCCACCAAAACCAACTGGTACACTGTGATCAACTGTTGGCTGACTTCTTTACCACCATGGCACCACTTGAAGGCAAGATAGGCCTGTGGAAAATCCAGCTACCGGCCCAGTTTGGCCCTGCCGCCCTGCCAGCCTTGGAAAAATTCCTCAAACGGTTACCAGCCAATTACCCCATCGGAGTAGAAGTACGCCATCCGGCCTTTTTTGCCAAGGGCGAGGAAGAAAAGCAGCTCAACCGCTTGTTAGTCGAACATGGGGCTAATCGTATCATCATGGATAGCCGACCTGTTTTTGCCGCGCCTCCGACCACTGAGGCGGTGATCGATGCCCACCAGCACAAACCCAAGGTGCCGGTGCATGCCATAGCAACCGCTGACTATCCGATGATCCGCTTTATCGGCCATCCCGATGACGTCAGCAACGATGCTTTTTTTGCCAACTGGCTAGTCCGGCTACCACAGTGGCTGCGCGACGGCAAACAGCCTTACCTGTTCATCCACACCCCGGACAACAACCATGCACCGGAGTTGGCCACCCGGCTGTATCGCATGCTGCAGAAAAAGGCCGCCGATACAAAACTGCCGGATGTGGATCTGCCAAAAGCAGAGCCGGATCCGCAGATAACATTGTTGTAGGACGATAAACGAACCAACATTGCAGTTTATCTAATCAAATGCTCAAAAAACTCTGGACAGCGGAGAAAATCAATAAAGACAAATGCGCTCATTTTCACTACAATACGCGACCTTTCAGCGGTGATGGATCACCCCAGTATGTAGATTGGCGCCAAAGGCGTGAAAAAGTTCATACTTATCATTTGGGATTTCTGTTTTTTTGTATAGATGAGGTTCGTGAAGATGGCCGGTCACGACAATATTTTTTCGGCACCGATAGATAAAATCGGTGATTTTACGTTTGACGAACGCGTCGCTGAAGTTTTCCCGGATATGATCCAGCGCTCGGTGCCGGGTTACAGCAACATCATTTCAGCCATTGGTATGCTGGCTGAGCGTTTCGCCAAGCCGCATTCGAAAGTGTACGACTTGGGCTGCTCGCTGGGAGCGGCAACCTTGTCAATGCGTCGCCATATCCAGCAAGAAGGTTGTGAAATCATCGCTGTTGATAATTCCAGCGCCATGGTTGAACGTTGCCGTCTGCATATTAACGCCTACCGCTCCGACACCCCGGTCCAAGTGGTAGAAGCGGATATCCGCAACATCGATATCAACGATGCTTCTGTCGTAGTACTGAACTTCACCCTTCAGTTTCTAGTTCCAGAGGATCGCCAAACGCTGCTTGAAAAAATTTATGCCGGCCTGCGCCCTGGGGGCATATTGATCCTGTCGGAAAAATACATCTTCGACGATGAGCGTGCCCACGAGCTGCTTATCGACCTGCATCACGACTTCAAGCGTGCCAATGGCTACAGCGAGCTGGAAATCAGCCAAAAACGCAGTGCCATTGAGAACGTCATGTTGCCAGACAGCATTGATACCCACAAGCAACGCTTTGAAAAGATTGGCTTCACAAGCTCAGAAGTTTGGTTCCAATGTTTCAATTTTGGCTCGATGTTCGCCATTAAATAAAGGTTTCTATTGTCTATGTTTACTTTTGCTGAGTTTTACCAGCTCCTTGCCCAGCATGAAACACTGCGCCCATGGCTAAACACCCTGCCAAAACAACTGAGCGACTGGGAAGAGCAAGCCCATGGTGACATGGCTCGCTGGATGCGTGCTCTGAAGAAATTTCCAACCGACATGCCGGATATCATCGACCTGAAAAATGCGGTCAGTGTCCGCAATGAAGACGGTATTGCTGACGGCGAGCAAAAACGCCTTGAAAGCTTGCTACGCTTGCTACACCCATGGCGAAAAGGCCCATATCAGATGCACGGCATCGATATCGATACCGAGTGGCGCTCAGATTGGAAGTGGGATCGTGTCCTGCCACATATCTCTCCGCTTAAAGGCCGCACGGTCTTGGATGTCGGTTGTGGTAATGGCTATCACATGTGGCGCATGCTGGGTGAAGAAGCCAAGCTGACCGTTGGTATCGACCCATCGAATCTATTCCTTATTCAGTTCGAGGCTATCAAGCGCCTGATGGGCATGGACGAGCGTGCCTACTTGCTGCCACTGGGTATTGAACAACTGCCTGAGCTCAAAGCCTTTGATACCGTTTTTTCTATGGGTGTGCTTTACCACCGCCGTTCGCCATTGGATCATATCATTCAGCTGAAGAACCAACTGCGTAAAGACGGTGAGCTTATCCTTGAGACCCTCGTCATCGATGGTGACGAAAACGATGTGTTAGTGCCAACCCACCGCTACGCCCAGATGCACAATGTCTACTTCTTCCCATCGGCCAAAGCATTAAAAGTGTGGATGGAGAAATGTGGCCTTGTTGATGTGAGAATCGTTGATGAGTGCGTAACAACCACCGACGAACAGCGTTCAACAGATTGGATGACCAACAATTCGCTACCGGAATACCTTGACCCTAACGATCCATCAAAAACAGTCGAAGGTTATCCTGCACCGAAGCGTGCCGTGCTAATTGCACGAAATCCTGACTAACTACTGACAAGGGGTGCTGTTCGCATCCCCTTTTCTACGCTAAAATACTGCCGCCTAAGAAAAAAGAAGTACCTCCGGGAGATAAAATGCTTCGCCGCTTTGTACCATTACTGACCTTTGCTGTCCTTTCTGGTTGTAGCCTTACCCAGCCACAACAAGACCAAGAGCAAACTATGCAAGCAATTAACATCATGGAAGATCGTGTCAATTTCCAGCTTGCAACCATGATCAAACAAATTGATGACCAAAACGCTAATATTGATAAGCTAGACAAGCAAATATCTACCTTGTCGGAAGATATGAGCCAACGCTACACGGATTCAACTTTACTTACCTTCACTGAAGAGGAAGAGGAAGAAACACCAATTCCTGCTATTGTCGACAACGATCCACGTATTGCTCACGGCAAAGTTATCCTGGGTGAAGAAGAATGGGTGTGGCTGGATGCGACCCAGAGCTTTTATAAAGCCCGTATTGATACGGGAGCAACGACCTCATCGGTCAGCGCGACCAACGTCCAAATTTTTGAGCGCGACGGTAAAGAATGGGCACGTTTCAATATGAACCATACCTCGGATGAAAACCCGAGTGAGGCTGATATTTTTGAGGCTCCGGTCGTTCGCTGGGTGAAGATCCGCCAAGCCAGTGCTAACGGCGCAAACCGTCGTCCGGTGATCGAAGCGTGGGTAAAACTCGGTCAGCTTCATGAAAAAGCACAATTTACATTGGCAGATCGCACACAAATGACCTATCCAGTATTATTAGGGCGAGAATTTTTCAAAGACATAGCGCTTGTTGACGTAGGTAAAAATTTTGTTCAGGGAATGAATGAGCAACAACTACAACAAAACTAATAACAAATGATGAGGACGTCATGACATCAAGAATCCCGTTTTATTTTCTTATTACCCTGTTAGTCATCGCAGGTGCGGCACTGAGTATGTACCGCCACGATGTCTACGGGGTGCCATGGACGCCGGGTGAAGAGCGTGCGCTATGGGAACTCGAGGCACGCATTGAGTTTGATGCCATTGGTGATCCGGTTAAAGTCTCCATGGCAGCACCGGAAACTCAGCAAGGCTTTACCCAAATTGATGAGAGTACCTCATCACCAGGTTATGGCGTCGCTCTCATTGACACCAACAAAGGCCGACGTGCTGAATGGTCCATCCGCGAGGCGACCGGCAAGCAGATTCTTTATTACAAAACCCAAATGCTGGTCGACGATCAGGCAAGCTTCAACATGGCCCCACCTAAAGGTGAGACCGTTGCAGTTAGCCTTGATAACCCGCAGCAAACTGCCGCTACCGCACTACTTGCCCAAGCTCGCAGCCTGTCTTCCGACAACATCACCCTTACCCGCGAGCTTATTAAGCAATTCAACGATCGCAACAATCAGAATTCTGCCTTGTTGCTCAACAGCCTCAGTCGCGAGCAAGCTATCATCAACCTGCTTTCTCTGGAAAAGGTCCACGCCCGTATTGTCGGGGGCTTACAGCTGGAAGATGGCCGACGTCGCCAAAGCATAACCCAAATGGTAGAGGTGTGGGGTGGCCAAACTTGGGAGCTGTTTGACCTTCAAACAGGCCAAGAAGGCAAACCTGACAATATCCTGCTTTGGAACCAACAAGGGCACTCCCTGTTGGACGTGATCGGTGGTCGCAACTCCAATATCAGTTTCTCGATCATTGCCCAGGACATCACACCGCAACAGGCAACAAGAGAAAAAGTTCAAGCCGAAGACTTACTTAACTTCTCGATCCACAGCCTTCCGGTTGAAGAACAGGCTATGTTCAAGACCATTATGCTTGTACCTATCGGTGCGTTGATTGTGGTATTCCTGCGTATCATTATCGGTCTGAAGACCTCTGGTACCTTCATGCCTGTTTTGATCGCGGTGGCGTTTGTCCAGACCCAATTGGTCACGGGTATTCTCGGCTTCCTACTGATTGTCGGTACCGGTTTGGTGATACGTAGTTACCTGTCTAAGCTCAACTTGCTTCTGGTGGCGAGGATCTCTGCGGTGATCATCACGGTTATCATGATTATCTCGGTATTTACCGTTGTCGCCTTCAAGATTGGCTTGGTCGAAGGCCTGACAATCACCTTCTTCCCAATGATTATCCTATCGTGGACCATCGAACGTATGTCCATCCTGTGGGAAGAGGAAGGCGCGAAGGAAGTTCTTGTCCAGGGTGGTGGCTCGCTACTTACCGCGGTATTCGTGTACTTAGCGATGACGAACCCGTTGATCCGCCACCTGACATTCAACTTTATTGGTATTCAGCTGCTTATTCTGGCGCTGATCCTAATGTTAGGTAACTACACTGGCTACCGTTTGAGTGAGCTACGACGCTTCAAGCCACTAGCGGAGGACTAAACTATGTCACTGTTTTCACAGTTTACGTCTCCGTTCAAGCTGCGTGAGCGCGGTATCATGGGGATGAACCAGCGCAACCACAGCTACATCGGCCGTTACAACGATCGTAGCCTGTACCCGCTGGTTGACGACAAGCTTAAAACCAAGCTGATCGCCAAGCAGGCCGGAGCCACGGTTCCCGAGCTTATTGGCGTTATCGACAGCCAGGTTTACGTTAAGCGCGTCCATGACATGGTTAAAGACTGGCCCGGCTTTGTTATCAAGCCGGCCCAGGGCTCTGGAGGTAAAGGGATCTTGGTTGTGGTCAAGCACAAAGATGGGGTTTACGTAAAACCGTCTGGCGCCGAGATCAACAAGCAGGATGTCGAACGACACATCACCAACACGTTGGCGGGACTGTTCTCTCTGGGGGGCAAAAACGATGTAGCGATGGTCGAAAACCTAATCCAGTTTGATGACGTTTTCGATGGCTTTAGCTATGAAGGCGTGCCCGATGTACGGGTTATCGTTTTCAAGGGCTACCCGGTAATGGCGATGATGCGCTGCTCTACAGCGGCGTCTGATGGCAAAGCCAACTTACACCAAGGCGCAGTCGGTGTGGGTATCGATATCGCGACCGGCAAGGCTATCCGAGCCGTCCAGTTCGACCAACCGGTTGAACGTCACCCTGATACTGACCGCTTACTGAGTGAGCTAGCAGTGCCAAACTGGCATAAGCTACTGACCTTGGCCTCCAGTGCCTGGGAGATGACCGGATTGGGTTACATGGGTACCGACATGGTGCTTGATAAAATTCACGGGCCCATGGTTCTTGAACTTAACGCCCGGCCGGGACTTGCGATTCAAACCGCCAACGGTGCCGGTCTGCTGCCGCGTCTTCAGCATATTGAAAATCTTGGTGTGCCATCCAAGCCGCCAACACCAGAAGAACGCGTCGCCTATGCGGCCGAACAGTTTGGTGTGAAATCAAAGTTCTAATAGTAATAACGTTGATATTCGGTTGTTAACATCGATATTAAGCCCCAGCCTTGTGCTGGGGCTTTTTTCTTTGCTCATCCTATGGCAATAATGAACCTTTGCAGCAGCGTAAAGGACTCATGAATGCACTCCGACACTCGGCAACTCGATCCCCTGTTTGATCAACATATCGACCGCACCAACAGCAACAGTATCAAATGGCAAAAATACCAAGGCCAAGATATTCTGCCGATGTGGGTGGCCGATAGCGACTTCAAGGTACCGCAGGCGGTCACCGATGCTCTGCATCAACATGTTGACCATGGTATCTTCGGTTATGGCAGTGCCCCAACAGCGCTGACCGATCTGATCGTCGAACGGATGCAGCACCTCTATCAATGGCATATTGAACCTGAATGGATTGTTTACCTACCGGGGCTGGTTTGTGGTATCAATTTAGCCGTTCGATCGGTCTGCCAGCCAGAGCAAGGGGTTGCCTGCCCGAGTCCAATTTATCCGCCATTCAAGTCTTCCGCCAAACTGGCCAAACGACCGCTGAGCAAGTTGCCTGTTACGCTTGAGGAACAGCGCTGGTTAATGTCATTAGATGACAGCGCCTTATTGCCTGATACACGATTGCTGTTATTCTGCAATCCGCTTAATCCCGGCGGCACCGTATATCGCAAGAACGAACTGGAAGCCGTTGCTGCATTTGCCCAGCAACATAAGTTAATTGTCTGTTCCGACGAGATCCACTGTGACTTATTGCTAGCACCCAATTGCCAGCACATTCCCTTCGCCAGCCTCAATGATGATGCCGCGCAGCGCTCCATCACCCTGCTTGCACCAAGCAAAACCTTTAATATCGCCGGGCTCGGAGCCTCGATGGCCGTTATTCCCAACCCGACGTTGAGACGAGAGTTCGTCCGCGCCAAGGCCGGGGTCGTACCCGACGTCAATGTACTGGCCTATACCGCCGCTCAGGCCGCCTATGCCCAAGGCCAGCCATGGCTGGAAAAACAACTCGCTTACTTAAGGCGCAACAAGGCCACGGTTGAACAGGCCATCAAGAACATGCCCTACCTTACCATCGCTCCAATAGAGGGAACCTACTTAGCATGGATCGATGCAACAGCATTACCGGTTAGCTCTCCGTTTAAGTTTTTCGAGCAAGCCGGTGTGGGGTTATCACCCGGTGCTGATTTTGGCAACCCAGGCTTTGTCAGGCTAAATTTTGGCTGCCGTCACCACACATTACTGAAAGCATTAAACCGAATGGAAAAAGCCGTTACGACGCTACAAGCACAACAAATGGCGAAAGAGTAACCATTCGATTGCCAACCCATACTTTTAATTAAAGAAATCATCAGCTGTACCGATACAAACCCCATAACACTGGTTTGTTTGATTCGGTACAGTTCTTAATGCAAATTCATTCACTCGACAAAGCACAGCTGATCAATGAAGTTCAGCTTGGTAGCCAACTCAGCCATGCGGTTGAGGGGGGACGTCGTGCCGATTTTGCCTTAATGCTAGCCCTGCTCTCTCCCGATCAACTTGAAACCACCCCCGTCGACGCACTTCCAGCGCAGGGCAAAACCGAACGCGAGCTCCGTGCTTACTTTGAGTTGCCCGAGCCACAGCCGCTTTCGACCAATGAAAGTAGTTATCAAAATGCCGCCCAGCAAGCCAAGGCCTTTCATGAAAGTGGCTTGGCCGATGCACGCCTGCTTGATGGGCTAAAGCCAACGCCACTGTCTTACCCGCCACAAGGCACAAAGGGCATGCCGGAGGAGGTATACCATAACCTTTCTGGCCACGAACGCCGCCTGCTGCCACCAACCGAAGATGCAACGATCAAGGCATCACCTCAGGATCTTTACCTTTCTTTGGTACAAGCCAAACGGTTCGCCGAAATGTACGGTGTATAACCCTCACCTTTACGGTATGAAAGGCAAACTTGCCTAATTTTCATGGCATGTTAGGCCAATTTACCAGTTATAGCGTTGATAAAGCTGTCATTACGGATTTAATTTCGTGACTGCCCTCATAGCTTTGTTACTTGAATGCTGCACTGTGATCACGTTTCACTAACATTTTATTGCTAGGTCGCGAGTTTGGGGGATTATTCACAGACATGCTTTCAGCGACTCCGTAACCTAACTACATGATTTGTAAGTTGGCTTTTTGACAGTAACAGTGTGTCGGCAGCCTAATATAGGAAGAGCTATGAATATCGCACATTCAGTCATTCTCATCACCGCTGCGGGCAGCCCGCTGGGTAAAGCCCTATCGCTGCACTTTGCTTCTCTAGGCGCAAAGCTAGCTTTGGTTGATGAGCGCCAACATGCCCTTAGCCAAACCCTGCAAGCATGCCAGGCCGCAGGCGCTCCCTGTCAATCCTACCTGATCCCAGATCAAAGCGAGAGAACGATTGGTACGCTGATCAACAACATCCACCAGCATTTTGGCAAAATCGAAGTGCTGGTTAATTGCTGGGTGGGGTCAGAATTACCGTTGTTGCTCAGTCCTTCATCAGTGGATAAGTTCAACCGTTCGATGAATGAAAAAGCGACCCCGTTCTTTACCTTCGGCAAACAAACTGCCCATTATATGCGGGATCACAATTGCCACGGCGTCATTATCAACCTGGCTGCGAATGAAGATTGTATCAATAGCTCTGTCCACTCAAGTTCAAAAGCCATCGTATCAGGCCTGACCCAGAGCTGGGCCAAAGAGCTTGCCGAGTTCAAAATCCGGGTCGGAGGTGTCGTGCCACTCAATATCGAGTGTCCCTGCAGTAATCACCCCAGCAAACTGAGCTCACCGCTTCAATATGAGATCGCCCGTAGCGCTGAATATATTGTTGCCAATGACTATTTCAACGGCAGAATGATTGAAGCCGAAGTCAGTTAATATCAACCTGGATAAGTAATACCAACCTACATAAATATTTGATCAGCCTTGCTACTTTTTGGCAGGCAATAAAAAAGCCCGCCAAAATGGCGGGCTAAATTCAGGTAGTCTTTCTTGCGCTAGCTAAGCTAAAACAATGCTTATGCTTCAGCTTTTTCTTTCTTTGCTTTCGCTGCTGGTTTTTCTGCAACTGGCTCAGATTTCTTGATAACTGAAGTACCTTCGTACGTCTCACCTTCAACGTAAGGCTTACCGTAGTAAGCAGCTGTTAGTACTTCTTTCAGCTCGCTGATTAATGGGTAACGAGGGTTTGCACCAGTACACTGGTCATCGAACGCTTCAACAGATAGCTCGTCTAGTTTCGCTAGGAAGTCAGACTCTGGAACACCTGCTGCCTGGATTGACAGTGGGATATCTAGGTCGCCTTTCAGCTCTTCTAGCCATGCTAGTAGACGCTCGATCTTCTGAGCAGTACGGTCACCTTCTTGGCTTAGACCTAGGTGGTCAGCAACTTCAGCGTAACGACGACGTGCCTGTGGACGGTCGTACTGAGAGAATGCAGTCTGCTTAGTTGGGTTATCGTTCGCGTTGTAACGTACAACGTTAGAGATTAGTAGTGCGTTCGCCAAACCGTGTGGAAGGTGGAACTCAGCACCAATCTTGTGCGCCATTGAGTGACAAACACCTAGGAAGGCGTTCGCAAACGCGATACCAGCGATAGTTGCTGCGTTGTGAACTTTCTCACGAGCGATTGGGTCGTTAGCACCGTTCGCGTAGCTCGAAGGTAGGTACTCTTTAAGCATCTTAAGTGCTTGAAGCGCCTGTCCGTCAGAGTATTCGTTCGCAAGAACAGAAACGTATGCTTCTAGTGCGTGAGTCACGGCATCGTAACCACCGAAAGCAGTTAGCGACTTAGGCATATTCATGACTAGGTTCGCATCAACGATAGCCATTTGTGGTGTTAGTTCGTAGTCAGCTAGTGGGTACTTAGCACCAGTCTTGTCGTCGGTAACAACCGCGAAAGGTGTAACTTCAGAACCTGTACCTGATGTCGTCGTGATACATACAAGCTCAGCTTTCTTACCCATTTTCGGGAACTTGTAAATACGCTTACGGATATCCATGAAACGCATCGCTAGTTCTTCGAAGTGTGTTTCTGGGTGCTCGTACATAACCCACATGATCTTCGCAGCATCCATTGGTGAACCACCACCAAGCGCTAGGATTACGTCAGGCTGGAAGCTCTTCATTGCTTCAGCACCTTTCTCAACAACAGAAAGCGTTGGATCTGCTTCTACGTCGAAGAAAGTTTGAACTTCAATGCCTTGCGCTTTAAGCAGGCTAACTACGTCATCTGCGTAACCGTTGTTGAATAGGAAACGGTCAGTTACTAGGAATGCGCGCTTCTTACCTTCTAGGTCGCTAAGAGCGATTGGAAGGCTACCACGACGGAAGTAAATTGATTTAGGTAGTTTGTGCCACAACATATTTTCAGCTCGCTTCGCTACTGTCTTCTTGTTGATAAGGTGCTTAGGACCTACGTTCTCAGAGATAGAGTTACCACCCCATGAACCACAACCTAGAGTTAGAGAAGGTGCGACGTTGAAGTTGTAAAGATCACCGATACCACCGTGGGTTGTCGGGATGTTTACAAGAATACGTGCAGTTTTTAGCTTATCACCGAAGTAACGGATACGGTCTGCGTTTACATCTTGGTTAGTGTAAAGACCAGATGTGTGACCGATACCACCGATCTCAACCATAGTGACGGCCTGAGCAACCGCGTCCTCGAAGTTGTCAGCACGGAACAAACCTAGTGTTGGAGACAGTTTCTCGTGAGCAAATGCGTCGTCGTAAGACACTTTACCCAGGCCTTCACCAACAAGTACTTTCGTATCTGCAGGAACTTTAACGCCCGCCATCTCTGCGATAGCTGCCGCTGGCTGACCAACGATCTTCGCGTTTAGGTTACCGTCGATAAGCAGTACTTTACGTACTTTATCGGCTTCTGCTTTGCTTAGTACATAAGCTTTGTGCGAAGCGAAACGCTCTTTTACTTCGTCGTATACTTCGTCAACTACGATTGCAGCCTGCTCAGAAGCACATACCACACCGTTATCGAATGTCTTAGACATTAGGATAGAAGCAACAGCACGCTTAACGTCTGCAGTTTCGTCGATAACAACAGGAACGTTACCTGCACCAACACCGATAGCTGGTTTACCAGAAGAGTAAGCCGCTTTAACCATACCTGGACCACCAGTCGCAAGGATAAGGTTGATGTCATCATGCTTCATCAGTGCGTTAGAAAGCTCAACTGAAGGCTGGTCGATCCAACCAATGATGTCTTTCGGTGCACCAGCAGCAATCGCAGCATCAAGGACTAGCTTAGCAGCATCGTTTGTTGAGTTCTTAGCACGTGGGTGTGGCGAGAAGATAATCGCGTTACGTGTTTTAAGTGAGATTAGAGATTTGAAGATTGCAGTAGATGTTGGGTTAGTTGTCGGTACGATACCGCAAATAATACCTACTGGTTCTGCGATAGTCATGGTGCCGAACTCTTCGTTCTCGTCCAAAATACCGCAGGTTTTTTCGTCTTTGTATTTGTTGTAGATAAATTCTGAAGCGAAGTGGTTTTTAATAACCTTATCTTCAACAATACCCATACCAGACTCGGCTACAGCTTGTTGAGCTAGAGGAATACGAGCATTGTTCGCGGCAAGAGAAGCTGCGCGGAAAATTTTGTCTACTTGCTCTTGAGAGTATGTAGCAAACTCTTTCTGAGCCGCTTTAACGCGTGCAACCATTGCATCTAGTTCAGCCATATTAGTAACAGGCATAGTTAACTCCTAACTTAAGATTGAAAACTTTTTAGTAAGGATGCGAAAACATCCTTGGGGGTTATCCGGGAGCTATCCTGCTCAAAAAACCGGTAACACACATACTTAGTAAATTGCTTTCAAAACTGATTATATTCTTTCACAGCTCGAAAATAATTGATTTAGATCACTTGTAACCATTTAGAGTTACACCATGCTATTTTTTGACGCATATCACCCAAGACACTAACCTGAATGGTCAAATTGTGACCCGATCGATTAATAACCAACAAACAGCAGCTGTATCACACCGACATCAAGCCATAAAATTACGTAATAAAGCTACACAGTTTGTCATATTTAGTTCATAACGAGAGCTGATTCACACTTTTTAAGGTCACCAATCCAGTTTTGTTTCATTAATGTAGCACGTAATCCGCTCATCAAAGAGTAACCTAAATCAACGCCTTTTACACCACCGCAACAAGATATTCATAAATAACTTTTTATAGGGGTAGATATAACTATTTTTAATTGGTGCAATACAGACTATTGGCTTAAAGTATCGCCGATCAACAGGTTTATACTGTTTTAATCGAAGGTTCGATCACGGGATGAACAAGCCTAGCTGACTTTAGTCACCATTCCCTGCGATGCAATTTCTTACCCTTTGGCTATTCTGGTTACCTGTTGGGCTTAAAACTCCCATAATTAATACTAAAATCTATATGCAAACATTTGAATTAGCCATTTTTCTGCAGTTTTTTGTTGGCCTGATTGCTGCCGTCAACCCGATAGGTATCATGCCGATTTTTGTCTCGCTGACTGGCCATATGAGCCCGGAAGAACGAAACAAAACGGCACTGACGGCCAACATTGCTGTCACTGTTATCCTGACCGTATCACTACTTGCGGGTCAGTTCTTGCTGGACATGTTCAGTATTTCCCTGGACTCATTCCGGGTCGCCGGTGGTCTGCTACTATTAACCATCGCGTTTTCGATGATGAGCGGTAAGCTGGGTGAAGATAAACAGAACAAACAGGAAAAATCCGAATCTGTCAGCCGTGAACAGATTGGCGTTGTACCACTAGCGATGCCATTGATGGCTGGCCCCGGTGCGATCAGTTCAACCATTGTTTATGGTTCACGTTACCCGGGGATGAGCAGCACGGTCGGTATTGCGCTAACTATCGTTGTTTTTGCAACCTGTTGTTGGATGCTATTTCGCGCGGCACCCATTATCGTCCGTTTCTTGGGCCAAACTGGTATCAACGTGATCACCCGTATTATGGGTTTGATTCTAGCCGCGCTGGGTATTGAATTTATTGCCAATGGCCTGCGTACCCTTTTTCCAGGATTAGCCTGATCAATTAAGCGGAAAACCTTCATTTTCTCCCACTCAAATAGCCGAATGTTCACTTCGGCTTTTGAATAACGCCTCCCCCCCCCTTCCGTACTCAATTTAATCAATAATCGCGACTAAAAATTGAGCGGTTTAGCATAACTATAAGATAAATAACTATTTGCGCTTCAGCGTCAACTATACTCGATTTAGTTCCTTTCCACCTACAGACTGCATCAGCCATTATGGGAAGACACGTTGAAAAATAAAGATAAAGTCATAGTTGGATGGCAAGAATGGGTGAGTTTGCCTCAACTTGGAATCGAAAGAATTAAAGCCAAGGTAGATACGGGCGCCAAAACCTCATGTCTACATACATTTGCCATCGAAGAATTTCGCAAGAATGAACAGCTCTGGATACGATTTTGGGTCCACCCCGTTCAGTCAAATGATGAGTTAGTTGTTCAGTGCGAATCACAGGTGTTAGACCAACGGTTAGTGAGGGACTCTGGCGGTCATCAGACACAGCGTTACGTTATTAATACGGAGTTAGTCGCTGGCAATTTATCTTTTCCGATCGAAATGACACTCACTCCAAGGGACAATATGAAATTCCGAATGTTGCTCGGTCGTACATCACTGAAGGCGAAAATGGTGGTTGACCCAGCGAAATCCTTCCTGCTTGCTAAGGAGTAACACGTAGTGAAAATAGGTATTTTATCCCGCAACAAAGAATTATATTCAACTCGCCGACTCATAGAGGCGTGTGAAGCTCGTGGACATGAACACAAAATCATTGATGTGCTTCGTTGTTATATGAACATCAACTCAACATTACCCTCCATTCACCTTAAAGGAGAGGAACTTGAAGGGTTTGATGCCATTATTCCTCGTATTGGCTCATCCGTCACTTTCTATGGATGTGCTGTGTTGCGGCAATTTGAAATGATGGGGGTTTTTCCTGTCAATGAATCAGTCGCTATTACTCGCTCTCGGGATAAATTACGTTCATTACAATTACTGTCGCGTAAAAATATTGGCATGCCCATCACTGGTTTTGCTAGTAAACCGGGTGACATTAAAGATTTAATAAAAATGGTTGGCGGTGCACCTGTCGTCATAAAATTATTGGAAGGCACACAAGGTATTGGTGTTGTGCTTGCTGAGACTCCAAAAGCCGCAGAAAGCGTAATTGAAGCATTCATGGGGCTCAAAGCAAACATTATGGTACAGGAATATATCAAAGAAGCTGGTGGTGCTGACATTAGGTGTTTCGTTATTGGTGATAAAGTGATAGCCGCCATGAAGCGACAAGCACAGGCTGGTGAATTTCGTTCAAACCTCCACCGAGGTGGAGAAGCCTCACTCATACGAATAACGCCAACAGAAAGAAAAACCGCCGTTGAAGCGGCTAAAGTGATGGGACTCAGTGTCGCTGGGGTCGATTTACTACGCTCCGAACGTGGCCCCTTAGTCATGGAAGTGAACTCTTCCCCGGGTCTAGAAGGCATAGAAACAGCAACGGGCAAAGATGTGGCTGGTATGATCATCGATTACATTGAAAAAAATGCCCACTCAAAAAGGACAAGAACTCGTGGTAAAGGTTAAAAAAAATCAGCCTTTTCAATGTAGCGATGCAATCGTAAACCCGGGCGAGAGAGTTAGCGTGGACTTGGAAGTCGCCCGGCTATATACCCATTCAAAACTGTCGGTCACATTAGAAATAGTTAACGGCCGCCTTGCTGGCCCTACATTACTTGTTGATGCAGCTATTCACGGCGATGAGTTGAATGGCGTTGAGGTTGTGCGCCAATTATTAGCCAAAATCGATCCGCATAAACTGAGGGGGACCTTAGTTGCCGTGCCTGTCGTTAACGTGTTTGGCTTTATTCATAAGTCTCGCTATCTACCGGACAGGCGCGATCTCAACCGCTCTTTCCCAGGTTCGCCACGCGGATCCATTGCGGGACGTATTGCCTATCAGTTCTTCAATGAAGTTGTCATGAAGTGCACGCATGTTATTGACCTTCATACCGCTGCCATTCATCGCACAAACTTACCTCAAATACGGGCTAACCTGAGCAATCAAGCCTCCTCCCAAATGGCCATGGCTTTTGGTACACCTGTTGTTATAGATGCTTCTTTGCGTGATGGGTCATTACGCGCCGTAACTGAAAAAGCAAACATTCCCATCATTACTTATGAAGCGGGTGAAGCATTAAGATTTGAACCCTATGCTATCAATGCGGGCGTGAGGGGAATCCACAGGGTCATGAGACAACTTGAAATGCTACCGCAAAAGAAACTACTTAAAACAAAGCAGCCCGTAGTTGCGAGCGCTACCCGATGGATACGGGCAGATCTTGATGGCATTCTTCGCTCCCACGTTGCTTTAGGGCAACGCGTTGAAAAAGATCAGACGATAGCTTACATCAGCGATCCATTAGGCAGCGAGGAATTGGCCGTCAAAGCAATACAAGGCGGCATTGTTATCGGTCAACAAACATTACCATTAGTCAATGAAGGTGATGCTATTTATCACATTGCTTATTTTGATGAACCCGATCACCTTGTAGAAGAAAATGTAGAGCTTTATTTAGATAATGTAATGGAAGACAATGACGTTGAGATAAAAACGGGGTTCGAAATCAATAGATGACCAGTAAAAAAGTCATCTATCAATTTCAATTAATTATTACTACCGTAAGATTATACGCTAACAAATAAGTTTAGTAGTAAAACCGGATACCAAACACATCGTCGGCGTAGTCGAAATCGAGGCTTCCTTGTAAACCGAACTCTTGCGTTCCTTTTTTAAGGTCAACAAAAAACGTTGCAAAAGAGAAAATACTCGAAACGATAAATAGTGCCACTAACTTTTTGTTCATGATAATTATTCATTAGGACTGGCAATTATTATCTTTTTTGCCATATGCATGAATAGTATTGCTGCCGCTATATCTGGTACCGTAATTCCATTTAAACTTAAGCCGTTAAATATTTATCCAGCGGTTGCAGGTTCAGTAATACTAACGACTGTAACAGATGTTGTGGTTTTTTTAGTCTTTCTAGGACTTGGTGCTATTTTCCTTGTTTAGAATTAATTTACATTTATACCAATCTGGATAAGTAGTTGATCAAATATTTATGTAGGTTGGTATTATAGCTAATGTTTTTTATTTTTATAAAATACTATCCCCAAGTAACGTCAAGTTACTGGGGATAGGCACTTAAGTGGATGAAGAACAAAGTATTCTAGTTACATGCTTCACTTTTCCAAACCACTTCCCAAATTCCATAGATAGGGCTTCTTAATACCGATTTACCTACCACGCGCTCTATTCTACTGTCTCTCTGAGCATTCCACCCATAGTCTGGGTACTGGCTATTCATTTGATAATGGTAATTGTCTGAACTGCTGCTAACCTCAAAGCTATCTTTACATGTACCAGTACGTAAATCAGTTTCAATTGATGCCCAGCGTGGTACCACACCGGTGTCTAGATCATGTAAAAAGAATGAGCCGCTATATTCTGTATAGCAATCGCTTGCACTAGAGCACTGCCAATAATGAATGTGTTTTTTTGACCTAAATTCAAAGTGGGGTTGTTTCAAAACAGTACTATTTGACTCACTTATTTTGTTTATTCCGCTTAAATTTAACGCTAGTGTTTGTTCACTAACATCATCATTACTCGAACACGCCACTAAAAATACGACACAAAGTATGAAGCTTATTATTTTAGACATGACGAACTCCTAAGAACTCACGATGAGTAAGGTATGACGAAGTGCGATCATATCGGTTACAACATGATAAACACAGTTCAATATTAGTTCTTAGAAGTAATGCACCCGTCTCACGATTGAGACTCTAGCCTATCTAAATAACTATAGCCTTGATTTGATAGCTGATGATTATTACAGGAAAATAAAAAGCCGGAGCAAAAACTCCGGCTTTTCAATTACGAAAAAGGCTAACCTTTACTTACGACGCCAAGTTGTACCTTGAGGGCCGTCTTCCAGAATGATCCCCATCGCAGTCAGCTTGTCACGGGCTTCATCCGCTGCCGCCCAATCTTTTGCGGCACGAGCATCTAGGCGTTGTTGGATTAGCGCTTCAATTTCAGCCACATCATCGTCTTCACCTGCGCCACTCTGAAGGAAAGCCTCTGGGTCTTGACCCAATAGGCCAAGTACATCAGCCAATTCACGCATACGTGCACCCAGAGCTGATGCCGCGGCAAGATCTTCGGCTTTCAGACGGTTGATTTCACGCGTCATGTCAAACAGTGCCGAGTAAGCTTCTGGTGTGTTGAAGTCGTCATCCATCGCTTCTTTGAAGCGTGTAACAAACTCATCACCACCAGCGGCTTCAACAGAGCTATCAAGACCACGAAGTGATGTGTACAGGCGCTCAAGTGCAGAACGAGCCTGCTTCAGGTTATCTTCGCTGTAGTTTAACTGGCTGCGGTAGTGGCCAGACATCAGGAAGTAACGCACAGTTTCGGCGTCGAAGTGGCCCAATACATCACGGATCGTAAAGAAGTTACCCAAAGACTTAGACATCTTCTCGCGGTCAACCATTACCATACCGCTGTGCATCCAAGTATTCACGTACTGGGAACCTGTTGCACAGCAAGACTGGGCAATTTCATTTTCGTGGTGCGGGAACTGCAAGTCTGAACCACCGCCATGGATATCAAAATGATCACCCAAAATAGCAGAGTTCATCGCTGAACATTCAATGTGCCAACCCGGACGGCCTGCGCCCCATGGTGACTCCCACGTCGGTTCACCCGGCTTGGACATCTTCCACAGTACAAAATCAAGTGGGCTACGCTTAGCCGTTTCGATGTCAACACGTGCACCGGCTTGCAGCTGGTCAAGATCTTGTTTAGATAGCTTGCCGTATTCGTCAAACTTACTCACTTCAAACATTACGTCACCATTATCGGCCACGTAGGCAAATCCGCGCTCAATGAGACGCTCACACATTGCGATAATTTCAGCAATGAAATCAGTCGCACGTGGCTCGATATCGGGGCGCTTCATACCTAGCGAGTCAAAGTCAGCGTGCATTTCGCCGATCAGGCGCTCGGTCAAAGAGTCACAGCTTTCGCCATTCTCTGCTGCACGCTTGATGATCTTGTCATCGATGTCGGTGATGTTACGAACAAAAGTCAGATCGTAACCCGAGTAACGCAGGTAGCGAGAAACCACATCGAATGACACAAAAGTACGACCGTGACCGATGTGACAGAGATCGTAGATGGTAACCCCACAGACATACATGCCAACTTTACCTGGCTGAATGGGTGTAAATTCCTCTTTCTGTCTTGTCAGTGAGTTATAGATCTTCAACATGTCTCTTCGATACTCATTATTGGGGGTTACGGTATAAGGCTGTAATTACACCTTTATTGGCAAGCTAAGGCAAGGAAAAATACCGTTCAGGCGGCTTATGCCCGTGTAAAGTATATCGCCCAGCCGTAAATTTGCGCACCCTACCTTGCCGATGCATCACATGCGAACTAAACGACCTTCATCTATAGTTAGGCAACAGGCTAATTTTTCACCTATTTGAGCCAGAGAAAGCGAACAACGTCAGTTAATATTGACGCCTAGGTCGGTTAAGATAGAATCCAATGTTTAAAGCAATATACACCTATCAAAGGACAAGCTCATGGTAACGCTTCACACTACTTTTGGTGACATCAAAATCCAACTAAACACTGAGAAAGCGCCGGAAACCTGTGCAAACTTCCTGCAATACTGCCGCGACGGCTTCTACAACGGTACGTTGTTCCACCGTGTTATCGATGGTTTCATGGTTCAGGGCGGCGGTATGTCTTCTGGTATGGAAGAAAAAGAATCACGCGCTCCGATCAAGAACGAAGCAAGCAACGGCCTAAGTAACAAGATTGGCACGCTAGCAATGGCTCGCACTATGGAACCGCATTCAGCAAGCTCTCAGTTCTTCATCAACGTGAACGACAACAAATTCCTAGATTTCAAATCAGAGACACCTGATGGCTGGGGTTACTGCGTATTTGCTGAGGTTGTTGAAGGCATGGACGTCGTAAACAAGATCAAAGGCGTTGCAACGGGTAACTGGGGTTACGTTCACCAGGACGTACCGGTAGAAGAAGTTGTTATCAACAACGTAACTATCGAAGAGTAAGACTTCACAAAGGGTGGCCGTTGTGCCACCCTTCCCGCCTATGACCACACTTTTTATTTCTGATCTGCACTTGAGTGCCGACAGGCCAGATATCACCGCCTGTTTTCTTCATTTTATGTCCGCGGAGGCTCGTGGTATTGATGCCCTCTATGTCTTGGGCGATCTATTCGAAATGTGGATTGGTGATGACGACGACTCCCCTTTCCACCAGCAAATTAAAACGGCCTTCCGCCAACTGACCGACAGCGGTGTCCCTTGCTATTTTATCCATGGCAACCGGGATTTTCTCATTGGAAAGCGGTTCAGCCAAGAAACCGGCGTCCAGCTGCTGCCTGAGCACACCGTGGTTGATCTCTATAACACTCCAACTCTGATCCTGCACGGAGATACCTTGTGTACGTTGGATGAAGGCTATCAGCGCTATCGCAAGAAGGTACATAACCGCTTTATTCAATGGCTGTTCTTCCAGCTGCCACTGAGCTATAGGCAGCGTATCGGTGATAAAATGCGTAGCGGCAGCAGCCAAACCAATCAAGCCAAAAGCCAATCCATCATGGATGTAACGCCAGATGAAGTCATCCATGTCATGGCCGAGCATCAGGTCAGGCAGATGATCCACGGCCATACCCACCGCCCTGATTTCCATACCCTTACAGTCAACGAGCAAGCAGCCAGCCGTATCGTGCTTGGCGATTGGTATGATCATGGCTCTGTATTAGTTTGTACCCCGCAAGGCTGCCAGCTCGAAACGCGCGATTTTCAACCGCAATAGCTTCCGGGCCATAATAGTTCCCTTGCGAATATTCAGCCACTCAGAAACAAAAAAGGTACGCCATCGCGTACCTTTATTATATCAAAGAGGCCAACCTCAAAGGGTTATTTACCCAACCCCGTCAATGCCTCGTTTCCAGCATTCGGTCGATCTTTTGCCCACGAGCGGTACATAGTAATTGAGGTATACAACACCACGCCAATCACCAACCACGCCAACAAGTGCAAATCCAATGACTTCACTAAATACGCCGCAATGACCACACAGATAGGGCCAGTAATCGCCACAACCAACGCCGCACGGCTATTAATCCGGTTCATACGAATAAAGCCACCCGCCGAGAAGAAGCTCAAGAAAGCACAGGAACACATCATGATCGGAAAAGCCGCCAACGGATGCATACCCAGCAAGTACACCATGGTCATGCACGGGGCATAAAGGCCAATCCCTACCGTCATTAACGCACCGAACAAGAAGTTACCAGCAATAGCTACCGCCAATTTCCAACCCGTTAGCCCGAGTTCAAGCCCCCCCAAAGGGAAAAGCTTAAGCTGACCGGCCAGCATTAGGCTTGCAACGACCAATAGAGCGATACTCATTACCAAGCGGATCAACTGGCGATCCCAGCTTGACACCAAACGAGCACCAACTGTCGCCCCCAAACACGCAGCCAGCACCATACTAACAAGGGTCGTCGGGTCGACGTCTACAGCCGTCAGGAAAATAAGCGATTGAACCACCGTCGCCAACACCGCCTGGCAATTCAACGTGCCCGGCAAAAGCTGATCATCAATAAGTTTGAACTGTTTATATCCTGCGGTTTTGATGGCAAAGCTACCCACCCCTAAGGTGTCACAAAAGTTGGCAAAGCCACCAATAAGGCCAATGGGTAAAATTTTTGTTTGTGCTTCCTGCACTCGATTTTTTCGCCACGAAACAAGTAGCATGGCGATGAAAATCAGTCCACCTACAAGCAATCCCGCTTGTATGAATGTGAATACTGTCATGAGTTACACAAATTTTTTCGGAAAGGCGCGGATTATCCATTATGCTCGAGCATATTTCCATGCTTGAAATCATGACAAATAATAAGAAACAGTAACACTGTCTTAATCGGGTTATTTTTGTCATAATTTGTACGAAAAGCCATACATCAGTCATGAAATGCAACCGCGTTTATAATGACTACCATGCCTAAGAACGACTATTGTTTACATGAATTCATATCTTGCCAGACAGCCTGTACTAAATAGGGAAAAGGATACCATCGGTTATGAGTTGCTATTCCGAGATGGCCCGAAAAACAGCTTCCCTGATATTGGTGACGAGCAGGCAACTCATCGCCTGCTGACAGATAACTTTTTAAGCTCTGGCAATAGTGATGTGACCTCGGGAAAAAAAGCCTTTGTTAATTTCCCACACTGTAGCCTGATCAACCGGGTACCGCTGCTATTTCCTAAAAAAAGCTTCATTATTGAAATACTGGAAACTTGCCAGCCTGATGATGAGCTTTGGGAAGCCGTGGTAGAACTTCACCGAGCCGGTTATACCTTAGCCTTGGACGATTTTACTCCTAGCCCTGAATGGAACCGCTTTATCCCGTATGTTCATATTATCAAATTTGATCTTCGGGTGACGCCATTGGCCAAGGCGAGCTTTTTTATCCGCCGCCACAAAGAAAAAGGCAGCCGCCTTACCTTTCTGGCAGAAAAAGTTGAGACCCATGCCGAGTTCATGGCGGCCAGCGAAGCCGGATTTGACCTGTTCCAAGGCTATTTTTTCAGCCGCCCTGAAATCGTGCGTAAGAAAGCGCTCAAGCCTTCTGCCCTCACGACTTTGCGACTATATCGTGAAATAATCTCTGCCGAAGTCGACTTTAACAAGGTAGAGCAGATTATCGCCACCGACTTAACGCTGTCATACAAGTTGCTGCGCCATGTCAATAACATGACTTATACCCGCGCCAAGCCCATCTCCTCCTTCAAACAGGCATTGGTGTATTTAGGCGAAGAGAAACTACGACGCTTTGTGACCTTTGTTGCGACCTCCCATGCGGTTGAAAACAAACCCGAATCGCTTTACTTCTTATCGCTACAGCGCGCCCGCTTCTGTGAACAGTTAAGCCAACAATTCCAGTTACGAATAGACAGTAACCAAGCCTTCTTAACCGGTTTATTTTCCCTGCTCGATTCTATCCTCGAGCAACCTATTGAAGCGCTGATTGACCAATTACCACTGGATAAACCCGTCCAGCACGCCCTCATTAACCGCAAAGGCCACCTAGGGGGACTATTGCGCCTAGCTATTGCCTACGATCAAGCTGACTGGCAGACCATTGAACGGCTGTGCAAAGCACTAACGATTGATGAATCAATCGTTGCAGAGGCCTATCTTGAATCTTTAAAATGGGCAACTGTCTTTGAGCAAACATTACCGAGTAAACCATGACCCAATCCCCCCTGTCGTGTCCATGTGGCAGCCAACGTCCGCTGGCTAAGTGCTGCCAACCTATCCACCAAAATCCAAGTTTAGCTAACCACCCAGAGCAATTGATGCGCTCCCGTTACAGCGCCCACGTGCTGGGGTTAGTCGATTATGTTGTGGCAACCTACCACCCTAGTTGCGAAGCAGAGCAACACCGTGAAGCGATTGCCGAATCGGTCAATAGCCAATGGCTGGGTCTAGAGGTAATCAACAGCGAAATTGCGACAGAGACCGAAGGTTTTGTCGAGTTCAAAGCGTTTTATCAAGATGGCGACGAGCAATACTGCCTACACGAACGCTCTCGCTTCATCAAAGAGGCAGTTAATGACCAACTCCAATGGTTCTACATTGACGGCGAATACCCAGGGCCTTCAAATTCCGAAGAGCACCGTGCAGCTGTCGAGAAGCATAAGCCAACCTCAGCAGTAAGCGATAAGATCGGCCGCAATGATCCTTGCCCATGTGGTAGTGATAAAAAATACAAAAAGTGTTGCGGTTAATACCAACCGATACCTTCATTTAGCGCCCCTGCCTATGCAGGGGAGCTTTCTCTTCCAGAACATTATTCACCAATTCGAATAACCACCTTCTAGGTTGTCTTTACTCTCCCCCAGATCACCGTTAACGGTTCGTAAAACACCTTGTTGCAAACGCGCATGCAGCATCTTGTGGTAACCGCTTAAAAACGTCTAATATCATCGCATCATCCCTATAGTTGACTGTATTTTACCCATCACCTAATCACCGCCTGATAAATTTTTAATATTTCCGTAAAATTGCTATTGCAAAATAAATCCAGCTTCGTTAGTGTGAATCACAAGCAAGCGTTAATAATGATTTATACAGAGTACATAACTATGCGTATCCCAATGGTAAACTTTCACCACCATCATCATCCTGATTAGTCTTTCGGGAGGATACGCCTCGCTCTGGAAGACGCAAAAAATACTCTTCCAGCGGTCGTCATAGTACAGATTACAAGGCCCTCGGAAGAGACATCTTCCGAGGGTTTTTTCGTTTTCAGGCTCAACATCGAGTAACAGGGATTAAAACAATGCAGACACAACGACTACGAATTGCGATTCAAAAAAAAGGACGCCTGAGCAAAGAGTGCCAGGAACTGCTTAAGCGCTGTGGCGTGAAGTTCAACATGTTGGGCGAGCGCTTGGTGGTACACTCTGAAAACATGCCAATTGACCTACTGCTGGTACGTGATGATGATATCCCAGGCCTGATCATGGACGGTGTGGTTGACCTTGGTGTCATTGGCGAAAACGAACTGGAAGAAGTCGGCCTTGAGCGTGAAGCCCGTGGTGAGCCAGCAAACTACATCAAACTTCGACGCTTGGACTTCGGCGGTTGCCGCTTGTCGATTGCCATCGACAAAGATGCCCAATACAACGGACCTCAGGACTTGCAAGGTAAGCGGATTGCGACCACCTACCCGCAGTTGGTAAAGCGCTATATGGACGAGCTGGGCGTGACTTTCAGTACCTGTATGCTTAACGGCTCAGTCGAAGTTGCCCCACGAGCTGGACTTGCCGATGCTATCTGTGACTTAGTCTCAACTGGGGCAACACTGGAAGCCAATGGCCTAAAAGAAGCAGAAGTGATCCTTCGCTCTAAAGCGGTTCTTATCCAGCAGACTGGTGACCTAGCTGCTGACAAGCAAGCCCTTATCGAGCGTTTGCTAACCCGTATGCAGGGTGTCATCCAAGCCAAAGAATCCAAATATATCATGCTGCACGCGCCAGCAGAGCGCCTTGACCAAATCAAAGCACTGCTACCGGGCGCTGAAGATCCAACCGTGTTACCTCTTTCACAGGATAAAAGCCGCGTAGCCGTTCATCTTGTTAGCTCCGAAAACTTGTTCTGGGAAACCATGGAACAACTTAAAGAACTGGGCGCTAGCTCAATCCTGGTTCTACCAATTGAAAAAATGATGGAGTAAGCAATGAAAACCGTTGTGTGGCAATCCCTTAGCATAAACCAACAAGAAAACCTGCTTGAGCGCCCAGCAATCACCGAAGGCGCCAACATCACCGCGATTGTTGCCAATGTGATTGCTGACATCCGCAATCGTGGCGATCAGGCCCTGCTTGAGCTGACTGAAAAGTTTGACGGTGTTAAACCTGATAGCATCAAGGTCAGTGAAGATGAAGTATCCGCCGCCTGTGCGAGGTTGAGCGATGACATGAAGCAGGCGCTACAGCAGGCCTACAAAAATATCGCGACCTTCCACAAAGCGCAAAAACAACCCACTTTGCGGGTCGAGACCCAACCGGGTGTAGTGTGTGAACAAGTGACCCGCCCGATCAACTCTGTGGGCTTGTATATTCCGGGCGGCAGCGCCCCATTGCCATCAACGGTTCTCATGCTTGGTGTACCAGCCCAGATTGCAGGCTGCCGCGAAGTGGTACTTTGTTCACCGCCACCGATCGCCGATGAAATCCTCTATGTCGCCAAGCTGTGTGGCATTACCAATATCTATAACGCCGGTGGTTCGCAAGCTGTTGCCGCCATGGCTTACGGCACCGAGACCGTGACCAAGGTGGATAAAATTTTCGGCCCAGGTAATGCGTTCGTTACCGAAGCTAAGCGCCAGGTCAGCAATGACTTTCGCGGCGCAGCGATTGATATGCCAGCAGGCCCATCCGAAGTCTTGGTCATTGCCGATAACAGTGCCGATCCTGATTTCATTGCCGCTGACTTGCTCAGTCAAGCCGAGCACGGCCCTGACTCACAGGTCGTCCTGCTCACACCGGACCCAAGTATTGCCGATCGTACCGCCGATGCGATCCAACAACAGCTCAAGGCCCTACCCCGTGCAGACATTGCCCGCCAGGCGCTTGGCTCAAGTATTTTGATTGTGGCCGAAAGCCTGACCCAATGTGTATCGATTTCCAACCACTACGGTCCAGAGCACTTGATTGTTCAAACCCGCAATCCGCGAGATCTGGTATCGCAACTGGATAATGCAGGATCAATATTCCTCGGTAACTGGTCACCGGAATCGGTGGGCGATTACGCTTCCGGAACCAACCATGTATTACCAACGTACGGCTACACCCGTACTTATTCAAGCCTGGGTTTAGCCGACTTCAGCAAACGCATGACAGTACAAGAGCTCAGTGCCGATGGCCTGAGAGAGTTAGCGCCAACAGTTGTCGCTATTGCCGAAGCCGAAGGTCTCGATGCCCATAAACGTGCAGTCACAATCCGTATGGAAAAACTGATCGGCACAAACGATGTAAACAATGAGGCATAAAATGAAAATAGATCAACTGGCACGGAAAACAGTTCGCGAGCTGACACCTTACCAGTCAGCACGTCGCCTTGGTGGCAGCGGTGATATCTGGCTCAATGCCAACGAGTCGCCTTTTGCCAATGAATATAACATCAACTGCGATCGCCTCAATCGCTACAGCACCTGCCAGCCAGCAGAGCTAATTGCAGCCTATGCCGATTACGCTGGTGTCCGCCCAGAGCAGACCCTGACCTCACGCGGCGCCGATGAAGGTATTGAGCTGCTGATCCGCGCATTTTGCGAGCCAAACCAAGATAGCATTCTATACTGCCCACCAACTTACGGTATGTATGCCATCAGTGCGCAAACCTTCGATGTCGGCACCAAGACCGTTCCGCTGACCGAAGAGTGGCAGCTTGATCTTGAGGGCATCCGCGACAACCTCGATGGGGTTAAACTGGTCTTTGTTTGCAGTCCAAACAACCCAACAGGCAACCTGATCAAGCGTCAGGATATCGAAACCTTGCTGGATATGACTCAGGGCAAGGCACTGGTTGTGGTCGATGAGGCATACATTGATTTCTGCCCTGAGGCCACAACGGCCAATATGCTGGATCAATACCCGAACCTGGTTGTGCTGCGTACTCTGTCTAAGGCCTTTGCCCTTGCCGGTCTGCGGTGTGGATTTACCTTGGCCAGCCCAGAGGTCATTGATCTGCTATTAAAAGTCATTGCCCCCTACCCAGTATCGGTTCCGGTAACCGATATCGCGGTGCAAGCGCTGTCCCCTGCTGGTCGCGCCAAAACCAAATTCCAGGTACTGGATATCGGTGCCAACCGCGCTTATCTCCAAGCTGGCCTCGGTATGCTGAAAAACGTGACCGTTTTTGAAGGCTACGGCAACTACCTACTGGTGAAATTCCCCGATGCAGAGGCCCTGTTTAACGCCCTGTGGGATCACGGCATTATCCTGCGCCGTTCACCAATAGAAAACTGTATCCGGATCAGCATCGGTAACCGCGACGAATGTGAAAAAACACTGGCCTTCATCCGAGAGCAGCTAGGACAAAACTAAGAGAAAAGGACAACACTGTGAGCAAGGAAAAAATCTTATTTATCGACCGTGACGGCACCCTGATTGTTGAACCGCCTATTGATTTTCAGGTCGACCGCCTAGACAAGCTCAAGCTGGAGCCCTTTGTGATCCCTGCATTGCTAAAGCTTCAGGATGCAGGTTACAAGTTAGTGATGGTCACGAACCAAGACGGCCTTGGCACCAGCAGCTACCCACAAGAAGAGTTCGATGCCCCGCATAACATGATGATGGAGATCTTCGAGTCGCAAGGAGTGAAATTCGACGATGTGCTGATCTGCCCGCACTTCAATGAAGACAACTGCAGCTGCCGCAAGCCAAAACTTGGGCTCGTCAAAGACTACCTTCAACAAGGCAAGGTGGATTTCGAAACATCGGCAGTGATCGGCGATCGCCAAACCGATCTCCAGCTGGCTGAAAACATGGCTATCCGTGGTATCCAGTACACCCCGAACTCTAGCGAAGAGGACGGCATGAACTGGCAACAGATCGTTAAAGATCTAACCACTCGCCCACGGATCGCCGAGGTGGTGCGCACCACCAAGGAAACCGATATCCGAGTCAAGGTTAACCTGGATGAAACTGGCGGCAACCACATTGCCACCGGCCTTGGCTTTTTCGACCACATGCTGGATCAAATTGCGACCCACGGCGGTTTCCGCATGGAGCTGACCGTCGATGGCGATCTGCACATTGATGATCACCACAGCGTAGAAGATGCAGCGCTGGCACTGGGTGAAGCCTTGAAGACGGCCCTTGGCGACAAACGCGGGATCGGCCGATTTGGTTTCAGCCTGCCAATGGACGAATGCCTGGCCCAGTGTGCACTGGATCTATCCGGCCGCCCATTCTTGAAGTTCGACGCAACGTTCAGCCGTGAGCAGGTAGGTGATTTATCGACGGAAATGGTCTCGCACTTCTTCCGCTCACTAACCGATACTCTAGCCTGTACGCTGCACCTGTCATCGACCGGTAACAATGATCACCACATTGTCGAAAGCCTGTTCAAGGCCTTTGGTCGTACCCTGCGCCAAGCTATTCAAGTGGAAGGCAACGAGCTGCCAAGCAGCAAGGGAGTATTGTAATGTCAGCGCCTAACCAACAAGTCGTTATTATCGATACCGGTTGTGCCAATGTGTCATCAGTGCGTTTTGCCATCGAGCGGCTAGGCTACCCGGTAACGGTAAGTAAAGATCCCGAGGTCGTTTTGGCAGCAGACAAACTCTTCTTGCCAGGCGTCGGCACTGCCAGCGAGGCAATGAAAAACCTCGAAGAACGTGATCTTATCAACCTGGTAAAGAAGGTTGATAAGCCGCTGCTTGGTATATGTTTGGGGATGCAGCTCCTCGGTGAGCTGTCGGAAGAGCAAGGACAAAGCGGTACCGAAAAGGTCGATTGCCTCGGCTTGTGTGGCGCGCCGGTGAAAAAGATGCAAACCGGCAATCTGCCCCTGCCTCACATGGGCTGGAACACCGTTGCCGCGGAAGCTGAACACCCTCTATTTAAAGACATCCCAGCAGAGAGTTACTTTTACTTTGTTCACAGCTATGCGATGCCAGTGTTCGGCGAACCAGAATCTGAGCAAGGTAAAGGTCGAACGATTGCCCGTTGCGAATACGGACAACCATTCACCGCAGCGGTACAGAGCGGCAATTACTACGGCGTGCAATTCCACCCTGAACGCTCAAGCAAAGCCGGCTCGCAACTGATCAAAAACTTTCTGGAAATGTAAGGACAAGGACGAATTATGATTATCCCCGCACTCGATTTAATTGACGGTCAGGTTGTCCGCCTATTTCAGGGAGACTATGGCAAGGTCACCGAATACAAGGTTGATCCTGCCGAGCAGTTCAGCCTCTACCACCAAGCTGGTGCCGGGTGGCTACACTTGGTTGACCTTACCGGTGCCAAAGATACCGCTGCCCGCCAGTTGACTTTGATCAGCAAGTTGCTGGCTAGCACACCGGCCAATATCCAAATTGGCGGAGGCGTTCGTACCGAGCAAGACGTTGCGGATCTTCTCAATGCCGGCGCTCAGCGCGTGGTGATTGGTTCAACGGCCGTGAAACAACCTGAATTGGTCAAAGGCTGGATGGAAAAATACGGCCCTGAGCGTATTGTGCTGGCACTGGATATCAATATTGATGCAAACGGCAAGCGTAATGTCGCCGTTTCTGGTTGGCAAGAAGACTCGGGCGTGACGATCGAAGCCCTGCTCGATAACTTCCTGACTGTCGGCCTCAAGCATGTTTTGTGCACCGACATTTCCCGTGACGGTACATTGGAAGGCTCCAATGTCGAGCTCTACCAAGATCTTTGTGCCCTTTACCCGCAAGTACAATTCCAGTCATCGGGTGGAATTGGTTCACTCGATGATATCGCCGCCCTAAAAGGCTCAGGCGTTGCTGGCGTGATCGTTGGCCGAGCCCTGCTTGATGGCAAATTTACCGCTGAGCAGGCCTTTGCTTGCTGGGCAGAATAAGGCAAGGAGATTGACAGATGTTAGCTAGACGAATAATTCCCTGCCTTGATGTAAGAGATGGTCAAGTAGTTAAAGGGGTACAGTTCCGTAACCACGAAATTATCGGTGACATCGTTCCGCTCGCCAAACGTTATGCAGAAGAAGGCGCCGACGAGCTAGTGTTCTATGACATTACCGCGTCCAGTGACGGACGGGTAGTCGATAAGAGCTGGGTTGCCCGTGTGGCAGAAGTGATCGACATTCCTTTCTGTGTTGCCGGCGGGATCAAATCTGCCAAAGACGCCAGCCGTATCTTGCAGTTTGGTGCTGATAAAGTTTCGATCAACTCGCCAGCATTAGCTGATCCAAACCTGATCACTGAGCTTGCTGATAAATTTGGCGTGCAATGTATCGTGGTGGGCATCGATTCCTACTTTGATGCCGATACCGGCAAATACCAAGTCTACCAGTTCACTGGAGACGAAAGCCGTACCAAGGCTACCCGCTGGGAAACTCGCGACTGGGTGCAGGAAGTCCAGCGACGCGGTGCTGGTGAAATTGTCCTCAACATGATGAATCAGGACGGCGTTCGCAACGGTTACGATCTCACTCAACTCGACATGGTGCGTGACGTCTGCCATGTGCCGCTTATTGCCTCGGGAGGTGCCGGGGAGATGGTGCACTTTGCCGATGCCTTTAACAAAGCGAATGTCGATGGTGCCCTTGCCGCATCGGTGTTCCACAAACAAATCATCAATATTGGTGAGCTCAAGCAATATCTGAAACAACAAGGTGTGGAGATCCGACTATGAGCCTAGCAAGCAGCATTAATTGGGACAAAGTAGACGGATTGGTTCCGGCTATCGTGCAAGACAACACCAGCGGTCAGGTACTGATGCTGGGGTACATGAATGACTCAGCATTGAGCAAAACCCTTGAAACCCAACAAGTCACTTTTTGGTCTCGCACCAAAGAACGTCTTTGGACCAAAGGGGAAACCTCCGGCAATGTGTTACAACTCAAAAGTATCAAACTCGATTGCGACCAAGATACCCTGCTGGTGAAAGTTGACCCTATCGGCCCAACCTGCCACTTGAATACCACAACCTGCTTTGACAGCGATACCGCTGAAGAAGGACAGGTTGAGCAGCCTGCTCTGGTGTTCCTTCATCAACTTGAACAGGTCTTGGCTTCTCGTAAAGGTGCCGATCCCGAATCGTCCTATACCGCCAGTTTGTATGCCCGTGGGACCAAGCGGATTTCGCAGAAGGTGGGTGAAGAAGGCGTTGAAGTCGCGCTTGCGGCAACGTCGGGTGACAAGGCGGAATTAGTCTGTGAGTCAGCTGATTTGATCTACCACCTGTTGGTGCTTTTGCAAGATCAGGGGATGTCGCTGTCGGATGTCACGGCCAAGTTACAAGAGCGCCATAAATAGAGCGACTTGACAATTGGTTAACAAAAAGCCCGGTCAAAATTGGCCGGGCTTTTTATTGAATGCAATATTTAGCGCTCAAGGGCTTCCTTGTAGTGCTTTCGGCATACCGATACATAGCGATCGTTACCACCAATTTCAACCTGATCACCGTCAGCAATTGCTTTGCCGCTGGCATCTTGGCGGATTACCATATTGGCTTTACGGCCACAATGGCAGATGGTTTTCAATTCAACCAATTTATCTGCCCACGCAAGTAAATAACGGCTTCCTGCGAATAATTCACCACGAAAATCACTGCGCAACCCATAGCAAAGCACAGGTATATTTAACTTGTCGACGACTTCCGTTAATTGATAAACCTGCTCTTTGGTTAAAAACTGGCATTCATCAATCAATACGCAGTCAACTTTTTGTGTTGCATTCATATCTTGCAGGCGGGCGTAAAGATCATCGCTTGCATTAAAAAGCTCAGCTTCTTCTTGCAAACCAATACGAGAGCTGACCATGCCTTTGCCATAACGGTCATCAATCGCCGCGGTAAAAATCACCGGCGTCATACCCCGCTCGCGGTAATTAAATGATGACTGTAATAATGTTGTCGACTTACCCGCATTCATTGCCGAGTAATAGAAATACATCTGGGCCATTAAGCTTCCCTAGTAATACGATTGGTGCGTAAAAAATCAGCCGAGATGCTACAGAAAAGCCCTTCAGATTGAAAGGAGCAAGCTCAACTTCTTTGTAACCAGATAGCGGACAACCTCACATCTCACTGAAATAAAAAAGCCTGCATCAAAATACAGGCTTTTTCATATTCAAACGATCAGCATCAAGCGTTAGCCGTTGCTTCCTGAGGACGGCGAGATAGCCATGACAATCCAGCACAAGCTAAGATAAAGGCTACGGTTGCGGCCAAGAACGACACCGCGAGAGAACTGGTGAAGCCAAGTACCAAGAAGCCAATGGTTGATACTACTGCCATCGACAACGCATACGGTAGCTGAGTAGAGACATGATCAATATGGTGACAACGGGCACCTGTCGACGACAGGATAGTCGTATCAGAGATAGGCGAACAGTGGTCACCAAAAACAGAACCCGCCAATACTGCGCCTAGCATAGGTAGCATTAGCATGATATCCGTCGCGGCAGCTAAATCACCCGCGATTGGTAGCATGATGCCGAACGTACCCCAAGAGGTACCGGTTGAGAATGCCATCAGGCCTGCAAGCAAGAACAGAATAGCAGGCAACAGCATCGGGCTGATATTCCCTTCCACCATTGTCGACAGGTATTTACCGGTCGCCATATCGCTGATCACCGAACCGATGCTCCACGCAAACAGCAGGATTAAAATCGCGCCTAACATAGACTTAGCACCGATCCACAACGTAGACGACACATCAGCCGCCGGGATACGCTGGCGGATTACAGGAATAAGCGCAGCAACAAAACCCACAAGGCCACCGTAGACCAGAGACATACCCACATCGGTATTCTCAAAGGCGCCTAATACATTAAACGCAAGGCCGTCAGCTGCCAGCGCTTGGTAACCCGTAAAGATCATAAAGAAGAAAGTCGCCACAATCAGCATCACGATTGGCATGATAAGATCGGCAACACGACCATTTTTGCTTTCTTCAATTTCAAGTTCATCATTCAGATCTTTGGCACGGCTGTCGTCATCACCTTCGTCAAAACCGCGGCAGTGACTGGCTTCTAGCTCGTGTTTTTTCATCGGGCCAACATCAATTTGGAACCACGCCACCACGAATACCATCAGCAGGGCAAACACTGCATAGAAATTCATTGGTGCCAGCTGCACGAATGCACCCAACGGAGTATATTCCGTCACACCATGCGATGCCAAAATACCGCCAATCAAAGTGATAATATAGGCACCCCAGCTAGAAGCAGGCATGAGCACACACATTGGCGCAGCTGTTGAGTCAAGGATATAGGCCAGCTTAGCGCGGGAAACATAGAAACGATCTGTCACTGGACGTGAGATCGAACCAACGGCCAAACTATTGAAGTAATCATCAACAAAAATAAACACACCCAAGAAAGCAGCTAGCAGTTTAGCACCACGCTTGCTCTTGATTTTAGTTTGTGCCCATTCAGCAAATGCACGGGTACCGCCAGAAAGTGTTAGCAATGCTGTGGTCATACCCAGCAAAATAAGGAAGGCGACAATACTCATGTTCCAGCTGTTAATGGCACCGTCATCAATAAACAGCCCTTTAACCGTGGTTCCAATATAGTTTGCGGTGCCACCTACCGAAAAATCAGTCAGCAGGAATGCGCCCAACAGGACACCAACACCCAAAGAAACTAAAACGCGTCGTGTAAGGATTGCCAAACCCAATGCAACCAAAGGTGGCAACAATGACATGGCGGAATGGGAAAAATCTACAATATTCATGATCTCGACTACAACCGATCCTGGTTGGAGATCTACTGTTTAACACGACATCTTGTCGTGTATAGAAGAGCATAAGGAAGGGATAAGGCCCTTTTCCGACTCCACAGTAGCGCTCCATAGTTAATGTAATTATATACTATGGCAGTGTTATCCCTATTCGGTGACAACCCCAGCAAGTTGGCTTGATAATCCGAGCTTGCTTCGGCAACGGCTCCTTTCGTAAATCCTCATCGGTATCACCCTACGATTTACTACTAATAGACGATGCACCTCTACCCTTAGTCTAGGTTTGGTCAATTCTACGGAATAGACATTCAAATGCAACCAGTTAACGTGAAAAAAATGACACAAATAGTGAATAGTCTTGCCGCAAAGAACAAGAATTAGACAGTTAAAAGCAATTTTTCATACCCATTGCATATGAAATTGATGGCAATTATTTAACCGTCCCTGTTGATTGTGGATAAGAATATTTACTCATCTCGACCATTACAATCTATTACAAATGAGAAATGAACCCAGTAAATTGCAAAAAAATAAATAAACACTTCATTTTTTAATTGGCATCGCCGTATTAAAAGTATTATTATTGCAATTATTGAATTGTCACTGCTATTATTAATTTATAGTTTTAGACCTACAGGAAATAAAAAATGTCTGATGCAATGAAAGCGCTACTTAACCTTCGCAGCCTTCGCGCTCTTTCTCGTGAATATTCTCTTGAGCAACTACAGGAAGCGCTAGAAAAACTTCAAACTGTTGTTACTGAGCGTGAAGAGTCTGAAGCTGAAGAAATCGCTAAAGAAAAAGAACGTACAGAAAAACTAGCTCAATACCGTGAAATGCTTCTTGCTGACGGCATTGACCCAGAAGAGCTTCTAGCAACTCTAAATAAAGCTCCTAAAGCGAAACGTGCACAGCGTCCAGCTAAATACCGCTTCATCGATGAAAACGGTGACGAGAAAACTTGGACTGGTCAAGGCCGTACACCAAGTGCTCTTAAAAAAGCTCTTGATGACGGTAAGTCTCTAGAAGAATTTGAAATCTAATAGTTCAAATCATCTGCGAACATCTAAAAAAACCCGACTTTTGTCGGGTTTTTTATTATCCGTTCAACGTCAGAAGCCTTTTATTTAAACCTTTGATTTTCAAAGGCTAAACTTGTATTACCAAGTGCATAGTAACAACACGTTTGGTTTGAACACTATATGACAGTCAATAATAAACCATTGGTATTGCGCCATCATTACAGGTTATTGGTGAGTCTTTACTTACTTTTTAGCATAAAAAGCCAGACCTTTTAGCCTGACTTTTTTGTCATATTATGACATTAACGAATCTGATCGGCTAAATGACTTACCGCTAAGGCGAAATAGTGCGAACGGTTCCACTTAAGTAAGGATTGGTAATTACCGTAGATCAAGTAGGCTCGACCATGTTTATCATCCGGTTGGATAAGCCATGCTTCAATATCAACACTCGGCAGTACCTGGCCATTAAAACGGCGAACACCTAATCGTTGCCAGTCTACTAGGCTTTTGGCTTTGCTCTTTTCAACCCCCATCAACGAAGCATCGATAGAAGCGGGTAATGAAACTTGTCGGCCCCAGGTATATTGATCATCCCAGCCCGCTTTTTTTAAATAATTCGCGGCAGAGGCAAAAACATCAGCCTCTGTCTGCCAGATATCAATCTTTCCGTCATTATTGCCATCAACTGCATAAGACAAAAATGACGTTGGCATAAACTGAGGTTGCCCCATCGCCCCCGCCCAAGAGCCCTTCATCTCTTTTGGACTAATATGGCCAGCATCCAATATTTCCAGCGCCGCCATGACCTGCCCGCGAAAAAACGCTTCACGACGACCTTCATAAGCCATAGTTGATAAAGCTTCAACCACATTATAATTACCCATCAGGCGACCGAAATTACTTTCCACCCCCCACAGGGCAACAATAAAGCGTGGCTGAACGCCATATTGCTGGCCGATTTTATCCAGCGTTGATTTATGCTGACGATAAAGCTCATTTGCCTGCTTTACTTTCCAAGCTGGCACCGCACGCGGAATATACTCATCCAGCGTCAATTTACGCTCTGGTTGGTTTTTATCCGCTTTTACTGCACGTTCGACAAACGTAATGCCCTCAAAAGCAGAGTTGATAATCGACTCTGAAATTCCTTTTTCCTGGGCTTCTACTTTTAGTCCTTCGACATAATCATCAAATCCCTCATCAGCATAAACTGCCGACGATAATCCTAACCCTAAGGCCACAAAGGCCGATATCAATCGCTTATGCATAGTTTATCCTTTGCTGCTGGCGGCTTTATCCGCTTTGTATTGCTCCAGTAAGTTTGGCACGGGTGGCGGTACTTGCAGGTAATATCCATTTCCTTTGAGTTCCACTTTCACTTTTTCGATATCTGCCTGTGCCAACTTATGCCGTTCATCTAACTTAATTACCATGACAAATTGTGGCGTACCAAATGTTTTCAACAAAGCGTCAGGTACTGGTGAGAAATCATCTTTATTGTTGATATACAGATAGGTATTATCTTTTTTAGGGCTTTTGTAAATAGAACACAACATATTGTCGGTAACCTGTACGTTAATTTCGCTCTTTGTCAGACAACGATTCACGCGAATCATTCCCCTGTCGAGGGTGAATCGCCTACTTGATGAGACGGTTGTCTGAATTTCCAACGCAAAAGCAAGGATAGCTTGCTGATATACGGTTTGGAATATAACATGCAAGTTACCCAAGAGATAACGTTCCCGAACGACTAATTTAGCGACAGTCATCAGCAAACATGACAAAATCTGCAGAACTCAAGGGAGGCTCATTCACCCTCTCTGCCCTCCATTTAGTGGACGGCGACATACAGCAAGCAGTTAACTTTCTCAAAGAGAAGGTTGAGCAGGCTCCCCATTTCTTTTCAGCAGCCCCCATCGTCATTGATGTCAGCCAAGCCGGAAATAAGTTGGACTTCGCGTTACTAAAAAGCCAGGTCAAAAAGGCCGGAATGATCCCTGTCGGAATAAGTGGTTGCAAACAACCTGAACTGCAAGAACGGGCGAAACAAGCCGGATTTGCCATCATGAATGCGGCCAAACAGGCCAAAGCGGCTGAGCCTGTGATGACACCGACAAAAATCATTAAGAATCCAGTTCGGTCAGGGCAGCAAATTTATGCTAAAAATAGTGATCTGATAGTATTGGGACATGTAAGCCCTGGAGCAGAAATAATTGCTGATGGTTGTATCCATATTTATGGAACCCTACGAGGCCGTGCTATCGCCGGGGCCAACGGTCAAAAAGAGGCGAAGATATTCTGTCATAACTGCCAACCGGAGCTCATTTCCATTGCTGGAAATTACTGGTTAAGCGACAAAATACAAGAAGAGTTCTGGGGAGAGAATGTCGTTATCTCGCTGGCTGAAAATAATTTGAACATAGAGCAAATGGCTTTATAGCGTTTAATAAGGAATTTTAAGATGGCACGAATTATCGTTGTTACCTCAGGTAAAGGTGGCGTTGGTAAAACGACCTCGAGTGCAGCTATTGCATCGGGCCTTGCACTTACAGGCAAGAAAACAGCGGTGATCGATTTCGATATCGGCCTGCGTAATCTTGACCTCATCATGGGCTGCGAACGTCGTGTAGTATATGACTTCGTCAACGTCATCAATGGTGAAGCTAACCTAAACCAAGCACTTATCAAAGACAAGCGTGTCGACAATCTGTATGTCCTGCCCGCTTCCCAAACCCGTGACAAAGACGCGCTGAGTCGTGAAGGCGTCGAACGTGTTTTCAACGATATGACTGAAATGGGTTTTGATTTCATTATCTGTGATTCACCGGCAGGCATCGAGACCGGCGCACTGATGGCGTTGTACTTTGCAGATGAAGCCATCGTCACCACCAACCCAGAAGTCTCTTCTGTGCGTGACTCAGACCGTATTCTTGGTATCCTCGACTCTAAGTCCCGCCGTGCCGAGCAAGCCGAAGACCCAGTGAAAACTCATCTACTGCTAACACGCTATAACCCAGCTCGTGTGACATTAGGTGAAATGCTGAGTGTTGGCGATGTCGAAGAAATTCTTCATATCCCTCTACTCGGAGTGATCCCTGAAAGCCAAGCGGTACTGAACGCCTCAAACAAAGGTGAGCCAGTCATTTTTGACAAAGAATCGGATGCGGGTATCGCCTACGAAGATACCGTTGCTCGATTGCTTGGTGAAGAGCGTCCCTTCCGCTTCCTTGAGGAAGAGAAGAAAGGCTTCCTAAAACGCCTATTCGGAGGGTAATACACGATGGCATTGTTAGAATTCTTCCGCCCCAAGAAAACAACGACTGCCAGTCTAGCCAAAGAGCGGCTGCAAATTATCGTTGCTGAACGCCGCTCTGCTGATCAAAGTGCACCTAGTTATTTACCGCAGTTGAAGCAGGATATCCTGGACGTCATCCGCAAGTATGTTGAAATCAGCCCTGAGCAGGTAACAGTCAACCTCGATCAGAAAGAAGAAGATCTTTCCGTACTCGAACTCAACGTTACCCTACCTGACGAAGAAAAGTAATACCAACCTCGACTTACTCCTATTAAAAAGCCCCGCACACAATGCGGGGCTTTTTGTTTGCTATAAAGCGGCTTTCGTTATGCCCTTAATCTTTTTTCAACAGGGGCAAGACTTTTTTTTCAAACAACGGTTTGCGCCATGTCTTTAGCATATCCGGCATGTTTTCAGCCGGTGAGTCTTTTTTCCAAGCCCACGAGATCAACTGGTTGATCTGTTTTTTCGATGCTAAGAACTCAGCCATCAGACCGGTTTCCGCCTCCACCGCCGTCACCACATCTTTGATATGCTTAACTTTCTGCTTGTAACCCGGAAAGTCCACTAGCCTACTGAGCTTTTCAGGGTACTGTTCTTGCGGCATGTCATCGACATCGTGAACCATTTTCAGCAAACGGTTAGCATGGCGTTGAATCTCCATGCTCTCGAAACCTTCTTTGGCCATTACCGCTTTGGACTTAATGCCGAAACGGGCCAGCTTCCAAAGATGCAGCTCTTTGACCACGAAATTGAGGGCCAAGTCGCGCTTACGCGCTTCCAATAAACGCCACTTGGCCGCTTTTTGCAAAATAGCCAGTTGCTTAGGGTTTAGCTGCCAAGCGTTTTTGATATCAAGGTAGGCTTTATCTGGATCTATGGTCTTGACCCGCTTGAGCATCAAACCAGCACACTCCTGCGCCAGTGCCTCTTGCCAGCCTTTATCAACCACTTGCGGCATCAGTTTCTGGTAAAGCGGCAGCAAATAGTACACGTCGGCAGCGGCATAATCGAGTTGACGATCGGTCAATGGACGAGCGAGCCAGTTAGTTCGGGCTTCGCCTTTATCAAGCTCAACACCAAGAAAGTCCTTAACCAAGGTACCGAAGCCGGCTGACACACCGTAGCCAAGGAATGAGGCCATCACCTGGGTATCAATCATCGGCACCGGTAAGCAGCCGGCGTAATATTGGAAGACTTCCAAATCTTCACCACAGGCATGAAGTACCTTGATCACCGATTGGTCACGCAGCAGGTCCCACAACGGTTCTAAGTCATCTATCGCCAACGGGTCGATCAATGCCAAAGACTCACCGTCAAACAGCTGGATCAAGCCAAGCTTCGGATACAGTGTGCGGGTTCTAACAAACTCGGTATCTAACATTACCGCTGTCTGGCGGCGCGCCTGGAGGCAGATCGTCTCCAACCGTTCGCGGTTGGTAATTATTTCAAAATTCACAGTATTCTCACCATAAATACCAAACTGAGCAATATGCTGAGCATATCAGAGTTCTCTCTGCCGTTTGAGAACAACCTAAATTGAAGAAGATATAGTTACTCTACATCAATGCAATTTGGGGAAGTTATCGAATGGCAGAGAAACTCCCAAAGGGCGAGTTTAAAAAGCACAACTACTTCGTTACTTGCTTTAGATGGATATGAATACACCGGCAAACAAGTGCCTTGTATCTGCACTTTTTAATTCTCGCTGATAGAACAGAATATTACTCAGCTTGGTATCAAATGCCGGCTTGAGGCCGGCATTCTTTGTATTAATTCACGATGCGCTTACGCACTCTGGCTTTGCTGAGCAGACTCTTCACGCAATGCTCGGCGGAGGATCTTACCGACATTGGTTTTTGGAAGCTCATCTCGGAACTCAACAATTTTCGGCACCTTGTAACCTGTCAGGTGCTCGCGGCAGTGCTCAAGCAGCTCTTCGCGAGTTAGGCTAGCGTCGCGCTTAACTACGCAGATCTTGACCAACTCACCTGAAACCTCATGAGGTTCACCGATCGCTGCCACTTCCAACACTTTACTGTTGAGGGCAACGACATCTTCAATTTCATTCGGATAGACGTTAAAGCCTGACACCAAAATCATGTCTTTTTTGCGGTCAACAATATGCAGGAAGCCTTCATCATCAAAACGGACAATATCGCCCGTTGATAACCAACCGTCTTCAGTCAGTACTTCTTTGCTCGCTTCTGGGCGCTGCCAGTAACCTTGCATTACCTGAGGACCACGGACTTGAAGCTCACCAGTCTGGTCATTAGCCAGTACCAAGCCTTCGTCGTCAACAATACGGACGTCTGTTGACGGTACCGGCAAACCGATAGAACCATTATAGTCGGTCAAATCATACGGGTAAGCAGCAACCAATGGTGAACACTCAGTCAGGCCGTAGCCTTCTAGCAAGTAGTTGCCCGTGATTTGCTTCCACTTTTCAGCCACGGCACGTTGTACCGCCATACCGCCACCGACCGATAGACGAAGCTGGCTGAAGTCAATTTCATGGAAGTCTTCATTATTGACCAACGCGTTGAACAAAGTATTCACACCGGTGATCGCTGTAAACGGATAACGCTGCAACTCTTTAACAAATGTCGGAATATCACGCGGGTTGGTGATCAGCAGATTCCGCCCACCCATTTCGATAAACAGCAAGCAGTTCACGGTCAGGGCAAAAACATGGTACAGCGGCAGCGCTGTCACAATCAGTTCGCGACCTTCGGTCAGAACCGGACCATAAGCTCCCTTGGCCTGCATCACGTTGGCCAGCATATTACGGTGGCTTAGGACCGCGCCTTTGGCTACGCCCGTCGTACCCCCGGTGTACTGCAAGAAAGCAGTATCTTCGCCAGACATAAACGGCTTAACATATTGCATGCGGCGGCCTTTCCGCAGGGCCATACGCATCGAAGTCGCATGCGGAAGGTGGTATTTAGGTACCATCTTCTTGATGTATTTCACGACAAAGTTAACTAATGTGCCTTTCGGGCGTGACAGCTGGTCACCCAGACTGGTCAGTACCACATGCTGAACGCTGGTGTTTTTAACGATACTTTCTAGGGTGTGGGCGAAGTTAGAAACAATGACGATAGCCTTGGCACCGGAGTCGTTCAACTGGTGCTCAAGCTCTCGCGGAGTATAAAGTGGGTTAACATTCACCACCACACAACCGGCACGTAAAATACCAAACAAGGCAATAGGATACTGAAGTAAATTAGGCATCATCACCGCTACGCGGTCACCTTTTTTCACCTTCAGTTCATTTTGCAGGTAGGCGGCAAAAGCACGGCTACGCTCTTCCAGTTTGCGGAAGGTCATGACCTGTCCCATATTGATGAACGCCGTCTGATCAGCGTACTTCTGTACTGACTGCTCAAACATTTCAACCAATGACGGATACTGATCCGGGTTAATTTCAGCCGGTACATCTTCCGGATAGCGGTTAAGCCAAACCTTATCCACTTTGCACTCTCCTTATTGATTTTGGCATGGTGCCTATACTGTGCTGGCGGGTAATTAAAACATGTGGTTACACCGCATTACAGCACACTTAACATACAAGTAACACTGACCTATTTAGTCAATGCATTAAAATTTGAACTGAATAACAATATCTCACCGATCACCCGTTCAGGGCTGTCCAGGTGACAGTGGTGGCCACCAGCAATCTCTACTTGCTCAAGCTGTTGCCACTCTAGGGCTTGAGATTGGCTCATTTTCAGCTGCCGATAACCGGTTTGCCCGATGAGCGATAACACCGGACATTGCACCGATCCCACCAAGGCACTGACCTGCTCTGGTGTCATTCTATATAACGACTCACACCTCAAGCGGTTGTCATGACGCCAATACCAGCGGCCATCACGCTGATAAACACCGCGCTCTACCACTGGCTTGATCTGCTCTGGCAGTAGGCCGTTAACCGCACAACGCAGATCCAGCGCCTGCAGGAAAGAATCCATGGAACGATTCTGTCGCTGATGCGCCCTTGAACGGTAGCGCTGTCGACTTTCAATACCCTGACGTAGTCGCTCCGGGGCATTTTCCGCCGCCTGTGATAGTGGAGACAAGCCTTCAATCAGCACCAAAGAGGCGACCTTATCGGCAAACGCCGCAGCATAAGACATTGCAACCAAAGCGCCCATCGAGTGACCAGCAAGCACCACCTGCGGCTGATCTAATAAAGCGACCAGTTGGGCCAAATCATCGACATAATCGAAAAAGTGGTAGAAGTTATCTGCCGCTCTCGGTGCCGACAACCCGTGCCCAGGCCAATCTATGGCGATGATATGGAAGTGCTCGGCCAATTTGCCAAACAAAGGGGCAAAACTTGCGGCATTATCCTGCCAACCATGTAGCATTACCATGACTGGCTTTTGCGTTAAAACAGCGCTTAACTGGGCTTTGTTCTCTATCGGTAATGGGGCAGAAAACGAGGCTAACCCTGACAACATCTGATCGGCTAACTGGAGCTCTATCTGATACATAGCAATCTACTTGGTCACCCGCTCTCTGACTTCAGCCCTTGAGAAACCATTATAAATAAGGCTGGGTGAACACTGTAGACCGACACAGCTCCTGAAACGGTCAAAATCATCGATCCAGACTTCCTGTTTCACTTGCCATAGTTGGGTTCCAGAGGCTGCAACGACTGGGAAACGGTAGTTAAACTCACCCACCTTGCCTTCTTCTTCCCCAGCAACGTGTCCCGCAACAGAAACCAGTCGCCCTGGATGGTATTCAATAGGCTCTAGGAAGCCATCAACATACGCGACAAAGCGCGGTTGGGCGCTGCTACCCAATTTGGGTTTACCGTCACTGCCTATCGGCATGGCTACGATTTCCAACCGGGTTTTATGTTCGCCATTATCAATTGCTGCAATCACCCCGCCGAGGCGGATCGCCTGGCCAAAATCTTGACCTGTAGGATCGCTAAGCACAGTGACATCTGTGATTGGGTCATCACTATCAGTCATGAGGGCCTCAGGTACCGCGGCGCAGCCTATCATAGTCGCAGCAAGCAACCCAACGATTAGCTTCCTAAACATCGGTAACTCCATTGTAAATGATGAATATCCACGCAATCCCCTGACTTTCAGGCAACGAATCACACGGCTTATTCCAAACAGACATGGTATTAAACATAGACATCGACCCCGACCAGCATCGAGAGTTCATCTCGCTTTTGCTGGTGCATCACCCCCATATAGCTCTCCAGCGCCTGGCGGTTTTTACCTTCAGGCTGATCATACTGAATTTGAGAGTGGGCTGCGCCTAGCAACTCAGGATCACGCACCGATTGAGCAACGGCTTTGGCAACAGGGGTTGGGTCACCGGCTCCTTGCACAGGGGCGCGGGTAACTTTCGTCTTTGAAGGCGTTTGGGGTATTGTGACAGGAAGGCGCTGAATAGAAACCATAGGAAACGTCCAGTATCCAAGTGATTGCCGAGTATGCTACGACAATAGTATGCATACACGGCAATGAGGCAAACGTATTATTCGCGACCCGGCAACTTTTTCCAGGTGACAGTATCACGAAGGTACACCGGGCTAGCTTCCTCAGCTATCACGGCCTCGCCACGAGCCAATGCATATTTGGCTAAATGCACCATATCTGCGGCATCCGGGTAAAGTACTGAACCCGATACGGCTTCAACAGGCAATTGTGCCAGTTGATCAGCATAGCTTTCCCAACCTGTACCGGCCGTTAACCACTGCCCTTCACTCATTGGCAGTTGCGTGATCAACATCTCAGGCTTAATCACTAACTCACTGCCTTGCACTGCCCAGTCGCCATCTGCCTGACGACGATACTGGCCCCAGTAGATTTCATTCATGCGGGCATCAATGGCTGCCATGACCTGCTCGGCCTGATGCTGGCGATATGTACCCTGTGCCATCGCGGCCAAGGTCGAGATACCTAGCATTGGCAGATCTGCGCCAAATGCCAACCCCTGAGCAATACCAATGCCGATACGTACCCCGGTAAAGCTACCTGGGCCACGGCCAAAAGCCAGTGCATCAAGTTGGTTTAATTTAAGGCCAGCCTGTGCCAGTACGTTATCCACCATAGGGAGTACCTTAGTGGTGTGCTCACGTGGCGCATACTCACAGTGAGAAATCACTTCATCGCCCACCAGAAGGGCTACGGAACAGTTTTCGGTTGCAGTATCTACTGCAAGAATTTTGTTGCTCATTCAAGCCTCTGAATGCTGTTCTTCGATTGTGGCAGGCTCTTGGCGGCCATTAACCGAAGATAAGAATTGCCCGACGCTAACAACATCCCGAGTTCGCGGGATAGACGGCAGGCTGTTAAGAAAGACCGCGCCATAAGGACGCGTTACTAACCGGTTGTCACAGATCACCAGGACACCTTTATCCTGTGTGTCACGAATAAGTCGACCGACCCCTTGCTTGAGGGTGATCACCGCATCCGGGATCTGTACTTGCGCAAAAGGATCTCCGCCACGTAAACGGCAGTCCTCTATGCGCGCTTTCAGCAGCGGATCATCCGGTGCTGTAAAGGGTAATTTATCAATGATAACACAGCTTAGGGCTTGCCCTCTAACATCCACGCCTTCCCAGAAGGCACCGGTCGCTATCAATAAGGCATTGCCCCGCTCAAGGTATTCCGCCAGCAACTTCTGCTTGGTCGTTTCACCCTGCACCAATACCGGAAGGTCGAGCTTGGCCCGGAACCCTTCGGCCAACTCACGCACCATCTGATGTGAGGTGCACAAGAAGAAACAGCGCCCTTGGTTCTCTTCAATAACTGGGGCCATCATCTCCACCAGCCTGTCAGCAATACCAAAACTATTAGGCTCAGGCAAAAAGCGAGGCACGCACAGTAAGGCCTGTTGCTGGTAATCAAAGGGACTTTCCAGCGAAAACTGCTGTTTGGGTTTGAGCCCCAGGCGCTGGCTGAAGTGGCTAAAGTCATCATTCACCGCAAGGGTCGCCGAGGTAAAGATCCACGCCCCGCCCTGCTGCTCAATCTGTTCGTTGAACTTATCGGCGACCGACAATGGCGTTATATGCAAGTTGAAATGGCGCGGGGTACATTCATACCAGTAGGAATAGCCCGTAATGCTGGTATCGCAGACCCGCTCTAGTCGCGCCTTAATCAAGGTTGCCCGCTCAAAGGCTGCATCCAGCAACTGGCTCCGGCCCAATGCCAGCTTCAGAACTTCATGGGTGAGATCCAAGGCGTCAGTCAACCGGGTAATTTCACGCTGAATCGCCTGGCTGGTTATCGCTTCGCGCCAATTGCCACGAAAACCGGGTTCGCCAAGCACAATACGCATATCTGCCGCCGCTTGATGCAGCCTGTCGGCGGTTTTTTGCAGCTGGCGCATATCTTTAGCTTCGGTGCGGTAGCCTATCTCGACATCTTTCGCCAGCTCTTGGATCTGGCGACTAGATAAACTCTGGCCAAAATACTGGCTGGCAATATCTGGCATCTGATGGGCTTCATCAAAGATGAATACTTCAGCTTCAGGGATCAACTCACCAAAGCCGGTTTCCTTGATTGCCTGATCGGCCAAGAAAAGATGATGGTTTACCACCACGACATCAGCTTCCATTGCCCGACGGCGCGCTTTGACCACGAAGCAATCGTCATAGGACGGACATTCCCGACCGAGGCAGTTTTCATTGGTCGAGGTGATCATCGGGATCACCGGGCTGTCTTCGGCAATATCTTCACAATCACCCAAGTCACCGCTCTTGGTCGATGATGACCAGCCCCGAACCTGAACCAGTTGGCTGAGCAGCTTCGGATCGGTATGGACGCCGTGGCTTTCAGTGATTTGACGGCTCAGCCGATCAAGGCACAAGTAATTAGACCGCCCTTTGAGCAAAGACACCCGACCGGTAAAGCCGAGGGCATCCGCCATTAACGGCAGATCTCGGTGGAACAATTGTTCCTGTAGGTTCTTGGAACCCGTAGAAATTATGGTCTTTTTTCCACTGACCAAAGCCGGCACCAAATAAGCAAATGTCTTGCCGGTTCCCGTTCCCGCTTCAACAACAAGCTGGCTCTCGGTCTTGATGGCATCGGCCACGGCTTGTGCCATATCGATTTGCGGTTGGCGGGCCTGGAATCCGGGGATGGCTTTATCTAACGCACCACCGGAGGCAAAAAACTTGGCTATCATAGGCTTTCGAATATCTGGACTTTAGGCTATTTGCTTGAGAAAAACGGGCTTAAGGCAACACCGTCGATTGACCTGGCATTATGCCAATATTCCAACTAAGCAGCCATGATTTATTCCCGTTCAAGATTTAGCCTTTGACCCCGCAAGCAATCCAAGGTAAATACTATGAAACCGGATTTGACAAAATAGTAGTTCAAGGAAGAGCACCATGGAAAAGAAAACCCTGCTGACCGATTGCCCTGATGCGATGGGTCTGATCAGCAAAATCACCAACATCTGTTACAAGCACCAACTCAACATTGTTCATAACAATGAGTTTGTCGCTCACTCCCATAGTCAGTTTTTTATGCGCACCGAACTGGAAGGCTACTTCAATGACGAAACCTTCCTTCTCGATCTCGACCATGCACTGCCAGAAGGGAGCCAGCGACGCCTGATCGGTTCTGAGCGTAAGCGCATTGTGATCATGGTGACCAAAGAAGCTCACTGTTTGGGAGATATTCTGGTCAAAACCTTTGATGGAACACTTGATATCGAAATTGCCGCCATTGTTGGCAACTACGATGATTTGGCAGAGCTCGCCCGCAACTTTGGCGTTCCTTACCATCACATCAGCCATGAAGGGATCAGCCGGGACGAGCATGAGGCCCTATTGCTTGAAACGGTGCAACAGTACACGCCGGATTATGTGGTGCTGGCCAAATACATGCGTATCCTCACGCCGAATTTCGTTGCCCAGTTCCCCCATAAAATCATCAATATCCACCATAGCTTCCTGCCCGCTTTTATCGGTGCCAAACCGTACCAGCAAGCTTTTGAACGCGGGGTAAAAATTATCGGAGCCACGGCCCACTTTGTGACTAACGACCTTGATGAGGGCCCGATCATTACCCAGAACGTGATTCCGGTTGACCATAACTTCAGTGCCAAAGACATGGCACGGGCAGGCAAAGATGTTGAAAAGTCGGTGCTGAGTAAAGCCCTAGGCTTAGTGATTGATGATCGAGTCTTTGTTCACGGGAACCGGACTGTGATTTTGTAATCACCAACAACACTGAACGCCAAGCAGCAGGGCAAATTATCAAAAACGCATAAAGACATCCATGTCGCTCCTACCCACCGCCCATGGTGGGTCGGTTTTGCTCATTTACCCTGCATCTGTCGCAAAAGCAGTACCGCAGATTCGATCAGTTCAATAAAGGAGTGACTTCTTTGCTTACTCCGCTTCACTTTCAATTACCGCCTTTAACGAATGCGGATGCAGCTTGATACACACCCCATCGAACTTGAAAGCATAGGTTGGGTTGGAAAGGCGCTCTTTCTCACCTGACGGGCTGCTGGCTTTCACCTTAATGCCTTTATCGACTAATTTGTCCCACTGACTCGCTAACTCAGGAAACGCTTGATCCAAAGTGACCTTCAACGCATCGGTATCACTCGCCTTTGACGGGATCACAAATTCGACATGCTCCCACCCCTCTTGTGAATATGCTTTCTCACCCGGATACGGTAATTCCAACGCTTCGATCTGCCAAGGGCCGCAGCTAAGCGGGGTATCAAAACCAATCACTACAATCGGCCGGCCGTTGATTTCATTGGTCGACCATTCCTTGCCATGCGCCAACCACGCCTTGTGTAACTGCTCTGCAACCTCCCAGTCGTTGACCCGCAAAGCAATATGATCGGCTTGGTAACCGGCAAGCGATAGACCCAACTCGCCGGCAAGGCGTTCAATTTTTGCCATGAAAGCGGGTAACTGGGCCAACATTTGCTCTGGTAACAGACCTCTTTGTTCTAGCTTGTGCATGTCTTTTCTCCAATTAGTCACGCTGAGCGATTGAACGCATAATTATCCACAGTTTTCGGCTTGACAACAGCCCTATTCGCATCGGCAAAGCCCTTGTGCTGGCTAGACTCCTGCATATTTTTCACCCCGCTATGGATATTAAAAAAAAATCGCAATCTATTGTCTTTACGGCTTGCCAAACCACCTAAATTTGTGGGTATTATTAGGGCAATGCAACTAGCGTATTCAAGATGTCTCCCCTCTTCCACTTCTGAGGCGGCCCCGTCAAAAATACTCACGTAAATAAATTATCACTTGGTGCTATCTTTAATAGGCCAATGGTCGTGATTATTTTTGACGGTTATATCCCTTGAATACGGTGCCGTTTTTGCCTCGCCAATTTGCATTACTTATTGGCGTTACAAACGATTTAAAGGATAAGCGTGTGAACATTCAAGCACTCATTAATGACAAAGTATCTCAGGCACTAGAAGCCGCAGGCGCACCTGCCGGTAGCCCTGCTGCAGTTCGCCAATCTGCAAAAGCACAATTTGGTGACTACCAAGCCAACGGTGTAATGGGCGTAGCCAAAAAGTTGGGTACTAACCCTCGCGAGTTCGCACAAAAAGTTATCGAACAGCTAGACCTTGACGGTATTGCTGAAAAAGTTGAAATCGCCGGCCCTGGCTTTATCAACATCTTCCTGAGCAAAACATGGCTTGCCGAGCAAGCGGAAAGTGCCCTGAAAGATGAACGCCTAGGCGTATCAACTGAAGAACAGCAAACTATTGTTGTTGATTACTCTGCACCAAACGTTGCTAAAGAAATGCACGTCGGTCACCTACGTTCAACCATCATCGGTGATGCAGTGGTACGTACCCTTGAGCACCTAGGCCACAAAGTGATCCGGGCTAACCACATCGGTGACTGGGGTACGCAGTTCGGTATGCTTATCGCTAACCTTGAGCGTGTACAGAAAGAGTCTGGTGAAGTTTCTATGGAACTTTCTGATCTGGAAGCGTTCTACCGCGAATCGAAAAAGCTTTACGATGAAGATGCCGAGTTTGCAGCACGCGCACGTAACTACGTAGTTAAACTCCAAGGTGGTGACGAGTACTGCGCTGATATGTGGAAGAAGCTGGTTGATGTCACTATGATCCAGAACCAGCGCAACTACGACCGCCTAAACGTATCGCTAAGCCGTGATGACGTGATGGGTGAGTCAATGTACAACGACATGCTGCCTGGCATCGTTGCTGACCTAAAAGAAAAAGGTCTAGCGGTTGAAGATGACGGCGCACAAGTTGTGTTCCTCGAAGAGTACAAGAACAAAGACGGCGAGCCTATGGGTGTGATCATCCAGAAGCGCGACGGCGGTTTCCTTTACACCACCACTGATATCGCTTGTGCCAAATACCGTTACGAGCAACTTGGTGCAAACCGTGTGCTTTACTTCATCGATTCCCGCCAGCACCAGCACCTAATGCAGGCTTGGACTATTGTCCGTAAAGCTGAATACGTACCAGAAGCGGTAAGCCTTGAGCACCATGCTTTCGGTATGATGCTGGGTAAAGACGGCCGTCCATTCAAGACACGTGCCGGTGGTACCGTTCGCCTAGCCGACCTTCTTGACGAAGCCGAAGTGCGTGCAGCGAAACTTATTGAAGAGAAAAACCCAGAGCTAGGTGCTGAAGAGAAAACCAACATTGCCAACACGGTTGCAATGGCTGCGGTGAAGTATGCGGATCTGTCTAAGCACCGTACAACAGACTACATCTTCGACTGGGACAACATGCTAGCGTTCGAAGGTAACACAGCTCCGTACATGCAGTACGCATATACCCGTGTCGCTTCTATCTTCAAGCGTGCTGATGTTGAGCTTGCTGATCTGACTCACCCTGTCGTGATTAACGACGAGAAAGAACAAGCATTGCTTTCTACCCTACTTCAGTTCGAAGAAGCAGTACAAAGTGTTGCTCGTGAAGGTCAGCCACACCTGATGTGTACTTACCTGTTCGATCTTGCCGGTAAGTTCTCAAGCTTCTACGAAGCCTGCCCAATCCTGAACGCTGAAGAAGAGATTAAGCAGAGCCGTCTGAAACTGGCCCTACTGACTTCGAAGACAATCAAACAAGGCTTGGATCTTCTGGGTATCGAAACCCTTGAGCGCATGTAATAAAACGCTGACATAATTCGGTAAATATCTAATAATTCATAGCCTTCTAAGGTATCCTTAGAAGGCTATTTTATTCTTTATAGCCACGTTGCGTCAGAAGACCCGTAATAATGGATGTTAGGTATGAGTAACGACAGCTTTGCGAAATCAACGGAGATCTTGAAACAAGCCGTTCCCCTGATGATTAAGCATAGGGTCCCCACCACTCCAACCAACTATGCTCTGTGGTATACCTATAGCTCTCAGCAAAACCCCTCGCTTAATATGGCGCTCGACCATGGTATCGAAGCAATTGGCCATTGTACGCCGACGTTGTGCGAGACCCTATACCAAAACCATCTCGCCAGCCAAACTGACAGCGACGTCAGGCAACTCAAACTTAGCCTCACTGCCATGATACAGGAACTCTCACACAGCATGGCTGATACCCTGTCGGATACCAACAGCTTCCACAATGCACTGGAGTCAACTTTCGGCCAGCTGGAGCAGGTTGGAAAAGATGGCATATCCCTTGAAGAAACCATAGGCTTGGTCCGCGAACTGCTCCGCGAGTCTCAGCAAATGCGCCAGTCAACCGGGCTATTCCAAGGCCAACTTTATTCAGCCCAACAAGAGATCCAAACCTTGCGGGTTGCGCTAAATAAAAGCCAACAGCAAGCCAATGAAGATGCACTGACCAAGCTCTACAATCGCCGAGCCTTTAATCAGGATATTCAAAGTTATCTCGACAACCAGATCCCCACCAGTCTCATTTTACTCGACATTGATCACTTCAAATTTTTCAATGATGAGTTCGGTCATCTTATGGGCGATCAAGTTTTGAAAATGGTAGCCAAAAGGCTAACGGAGTGTTGCCGTGATTATGCCAAAGCCTATCGCTTTGGAGGGGAGGAATTTGCTATTTTGCTGCCACATAAATCACTGCCTTCGGCCCGCCAGCAAGCGGAAACCATGCGTAGGGCCATTGAGAAAATTTCGGTACTCGACAAGAGGTCCGGACAGCGGATCAATTCAGTGGCCGCCTCTTTTGGGCTCAGCAGCTCCCAGGAAGGGGAGCACAGTATGGCACTTATCGAACGCGCCGATCATTTCCTCAACCAAGCCAAGCAGCTAGGTCGAAACCGCGTACTGCCGATTTCCTAGCCTAACACTGTCCAATAAAGCCCAACGCAACATGCTATCGCGATAAGTCAACCGCCGACTGACTAACCGCCTGAGCCCTTAGCTACTGACCAAACCGCTGACCGCCTTTATGCTGCAGCCACCCCAGCTCCTCCTGGGTCGATAAGCGACCAAAAGCCGCATTACGGTGCGGGAAGCGACCAAAGCGCTTAATGACATCATGATGGCTGACCGCATACTGATAGAACCCTTCGAAAGTCTCAGCATGTGCAGGGCTGACAGCCTGCATCAAACGGTCAAAACGAAATACCGCTTCCTCCTGATCCTCAATAGCTTCTGAATGTTCAAGAGGCAAATAGAAAAACACCCGTTCTATCGGCGTAAGAGCCAAGTCTTGATCCTTTGCCAAACCACGCTTGCACAGGGCCAGAGCCAATGAGTCATAGCGAAATGCCGCACTTAAGCCGCGGTAAATATTACGACTGAATTGATCGAGCAGAATAATCAGTGCGAGGGTTCCTCTTGGCTCCTCGGTCCAGGCGCTTAGTTCACCTAACCCAGCCTGGCTCACTTGCTGCTGGAAGCGTTCAGCGATAAGTTGATCCGTTTCTTCCCCACCACGGAACCATAGTTTATTCCGATCCGTGACCGTTACTTCCTCACCTATCTCACCGAACCAAAAGTCCAGCACATCTTGATATTGAGCACCCATGTCTCACTCCTATCTAGAACTTCGTCACGATACCGCTGATTCTTCAACGCGGATAAACCCGAACCCACTTTCTGATCACAACCTATTTCACTGACGCGCAATTAAATTACCGACAACCATGGCAGAAAGCATTGCTACTGCATTATATTCACATTATCGTATTGCCATCAGTGCAGCTCTTGATACCGGTATACCCAAGTAACCTACATCTTGAGGTTACTTGGGTATATCCTACCCCAAAGCCCATTTTTGGCTGTTGGCAAATATCTCAGCATGTGAGCTGCACAATACAATTAAGGAATAGCCCTATGCAATTTTCACTTCATCCGAGACTGGCCGCAGATACTACTATTGTAGGTAACCTTCCCTTGTGTCAGGTTTTGCTTTCCAAAGAAGCGCTAGGTCCTTGGTTAATATTGGTTCCCCGTAAAAACGACCTTCGCGAAATCCACCACCTGCCTGAAACCGAACAGCTTCAATTAATGAAAGAGTCCTGCGCTGTAGCGACGGTGCTAGAAAAAGATTATCAGGCCGACAAAATCAACGTCGGCGCCTTGGGAAACCTTGTCCCGCAACTGCATGTCCACCATATTGCCCGCTTTAAAAATGATGTTGCTTGGCCGGGCCCTATCTGGGGCAATACCGACGGCACCCAGCGCGATGACGCTCTGCAACAAGCTCTTACCGAAGAGTTAAGGACCGAGCTGAGCCACATCGACGGTTTCAGCGTCGTGGAATCATAAGGTAAAAAAAAAGGCAACCCGCAGGCTGCCTTTTTCTTTTCGCTTGCTTGCTTGCTAGCCACGCATAACGGTGACTGAAAGCTCATCACTCTTGAGCGGGCGATACCAGATTTCTTGCGCGCTCTGGCAACACCCATCACTATCGCAGCCGATCAGCTCCTTGCCCAACTTGCCTTTGCGGATCCATACCTCCAGCATGGCCTCGACGCCGTCTTCGGACATTCCGAACCGCATTGCCAATGCCTTGCGGCTGGCGCGACCGTGTTGCTCAATATACTGTTTCAGCTGCTGCAGGATCATAGGGTGACGAGCTCCTCAGTTTGCATTTGCTGTCCCTTACGCTTGAAGGTAATAAATAGGCCAGCATTGATAGCCGTGAACAAACCAATCCACATCATGCTCGTTGCCGGGTGATCGGCAAAGTGAGCGATCTGGTAGTAATAAGTTGCAAAGGTATACGCCAGTAACATGGTATATGACGCAATGAACAGCGAATACTTCTGGCCAAATTCACGCACATAAGCCCCCATAGCTGCTGCACAAGGCGTGTAGAGCAAAATGAAGATCAAATATGCCATTGCCGCTGCAGAACTCACAAAGTGCGCCTGAATGTTACCAAAGATTGATACATCGACTTCCTGCTCTTCTGCAACCGCCGCTGTATCATCTAATTCCCCGACATCAATACCTAATGGGTCAGAGTAGCTTAGTCCAGATAGGTTATCACCAATGCTCGCTACCGCTTCTTGTAGGCTTCCCGCCAAGTCATACTCGGCTTCTTCCTCTCCTTCAGCAGGCGCATACAAGTTATTCAGAGTTCCCACTACAGCTTCTTTGGCAAAGATCCCCGTCAGAATCCCCACGGTTGCAGGCCAGTTATCGTCCTTCACACCAATGGGGGCCAGCACAGGTGTTATTACCTGAGCCGTTTTTGCCAGTACCGAGTTTGGCGTATCTTCGTTACCGAACGAGCCATCGGTACCCAATGAGTTGAAGAAGCTCAAAATAGCCACAACCATGACGATGGTCTTACCGGCACCCAACACAAACTTTTTCAGCTTCTGCCAAGTTTTGATGCCCACATTACGCAGTGTCGGCATCTCGTAGTCTGGCATTTCCATGATAAAGCTATCGCTGCTACCTGGATAAATAGTATGGCGTAGCACCAAACCGGTCAGAACGGCAGCCGCAATACCCAGCAGGTACAAGCCAAACACCACATTCTGGCCGTTTTCAGGGAAGAAAGCCGCCGCAAATAGCGCGTAGACCGGAAGTCGAGCACCGCAAGACATGAATGGCGCCATTGCGGCTGCCAGTTTGCGCTCACGCTCTTGCTCCAGCGTACGGGTTGCCATGATTGCCGGTACGTTACAACCAAAGCCCAGCACCAATGGTACGAACGCTTTACCCGGTAAGCCGACTTTTTGCATCACCTTATCAAGAACGAAAGCTGCACGTGCCATATAACCTGAGCTCTCGAGCATTGCCAAGAACAGATACAAACAGGCAATAACCGGAATAAATGTTGCGACAGTCTGGATACCACCACCGATACCATCGGCAATCACAGTCACCAGCCATACCGGCAGGTGATCATCAAGTAGGTAATGGCCTCCATCCACCAGAATTGCGCCAACACTGATATCGAAAAAATCGATAAAGGCGCTACCGATGTTAATGGAGAACATGAACATCAGGTACATCACGACAAAGAAGAAGGGGATACCGAATGCACGGTTGAGCAATACGCTGTCAATATTGTCACTCAGACTACGACTCAGTTTACCTTCCTGACGGCGGACTTTGCTGCAAAGTTGATGCAAGTAGCTATAGCGGACATCGGCAACCTGGATATCAGGATCGACATCAACCATCAAGTTATTGCGAACATTACATACCTGATTCTTTTGCTCTTCAGAGAGCCCGTTGATCACTAAGGTGTCATTTTCCAGCACCCTGATTGCTTGCGCGCGACTGTTTAGTTGATCAGCGGTAAAAAATGTTTCTGTCTCGGCAATAGCTTGCTCAAATTGGGTACCGTAATCCAGTGTTAGTTCGTTAACCGCAATCCCCTGAGCCAGCATTTTGTGCAGATGGATTTTAAATTCATTCACCTGCTTGAGGTTATTTGCCGACAGACTCAATACCGGACAACCCAACGCTTTTTCGAGCCCTTTGATGTCCAATTTCTGGCGCTGACGTTCTAGCACATCCATTTTATTCAGCACGACAACCATTGGTCGGCCCAACTCACGCAACTGAAGGGTCATGTACAGGCTACGCTCAAGACAAGAAGCATCAACCACGTTGATGATGACATCCGCCGGCATGGTCAATATAGCGCGAGAAGCAATCGCTTCATCCAAACTATTGACGTCGTTGGCACTATCAAGATTGTAAATACCTGGAAGATCAGTCAGCGCAAAGCTATCGCCAGCACACTCGTAACGGCCCGTTTTCTTTTCTACTGTTACCCCAGCCCAGTTACCAACCTGCTGCTTGGCCCCTGTCAGGCCGTTGAACAAGGTTGTTTTACCGCTGTTAGGGTTACCTACTGTCAGAATACTGTACGGCATCAGTTCACCTCCACATCAATGCTTTCTGCAAGTTGTTTACGCAACGCAATATCCACACCGCGTACTCGCACCTGCAGAGGATCCCCTAAAGGTGCCACACGAATAACACTCACAGGCGTATTGGGCAGCATCCCCATAACCATGAGCTTTTTACGGGTAGCGGCTGGTAAGCCAGCTAAACTGATAACCCTTCCTTCGGCCCCGCATGACATTTCTGACAGTTTCATTCTGAATCGCCACCCTAAATAAGAATAATTAGCATTAGTGCTTACAATGTTACAGATTGAAACACATTGTTTGTTGTTTTAAATCAAAAAAAAGCCCTCATTTTTGCAGTAATTGTTTGCAAAATTGACAGGTGGCACACTTAAAAATCCAACTGGTTGCTTTTTAAGCATTCGGATAAAAACATCAACGCACATACTTTAAAACAATTATTTATATTAAAGCTGGGTCATGGATTGTTCGATTTCATATATGAGCGCCACATATACCCAGGCGGCATTGCGCCACCTAGGTAAATAAGCATAAAAGGAAGAATATGTTAGGTACGTGATATGATCGGTCGACCATATCACGCGCTATTCTTTATCAGAGGAGACGCCACTGGCAAACTCAGAAGGTGATTGACCACAATAGGCCTTGAACCTAGCGTTAAAGTAGGAAGCATCCTTAAACCCACATGCAAGAACAACATCTGACACCTTGTCTCCTTGCCTAAGCATTACCGCCGCTTGTTCAAAGCGAAACTGAGTGACGTAGTCTGTGAAAGGTGCACCGAACTCCCGCCTGAAACGACGCTGGAAAGTCCGCTCCGACATCAGAAGCGTCTTGGCTGCTGCTGAGGAACCAAAATCCGGGTAATGAAAATGATCCGAGACCAAAGACTGAACATTATCTTGCCATTTACTTCCTTGATACTCTTCAAAAGATGGCCCCTTCTCTAGATTCGCTTGCTGTTGCCTAAGCAAGTGGTCAATTTCAACGAGCATCGATTGAGCCTGCAGTGGCTTCGTCAATACTCTATCGGCCCAGCTGACGGAGAGAAGCTCATGTTGGTTACTCTTTGTCGCACTGCTGACAGCTACCATTATCGGTCCATGTTTGCCAAAAAAGTCATCCCTTAAACCTTTAAGCAACTCAAAATCACTTGGCTCAAGCACTGACAGGTCAACAAGTAAAACATCAGGGAAGGGGCCATCAAGCAACATTAGATCCTCATAATCTCCCCGTGTATGAGTAACATGAAAGCGCTCAGATAACTGTTTGCTCCACTCAGTATCAGCGTCAGCCTCTTCACCGATAGCCATAATCCAAAAGCCTAATTCTAGCGACTCTTTCTGGACTCTTTGCACTGAACTCCCTGAGAGGCTGGCAATTAATGGCAGGCGAAGAATAAATTCACTCCCTACACCTTGATAACTAATTACCGAAATTGTCCCCTGGTAAGTCTCCACCAGTTGCTTAACGGAACTCAGACCCAGGCCAAAGCCTCCTTCGGGACTGTATTGTGGCTTTTCTTGGTAATAGCTATCGAACAAATGGGCTTTCGTCTGCTCTGACATTCCACGGCCGGTATCACTGACCGAAATAACCAGCTGCTGTTCCTGCTCCTTAACATTGACGGTGATCCCCCCTTTGCTATCCGTGTATTTCATTGCATTGGATAATAAGTTGCCCAGCATGATCTCGAGGTGATAAGGGGCAAGATCAATACATGTCTCAGCTGAGATATGATCTTCAAGACAAAGGGCTATCTGCTTTTTCTCGGCTTCGATTTGCCAGCTCATACAGCAAGCCTGAATAATCGGGCCGACTAATTGTTCACAAGGTTTGTCAGGTTCGACCAACGCAAAAACATCGCGGGCCAACAGTTGCTCGGTGACGTGCAAGGCGTGGGTTATATTCCTCTCGGTAATATCAATTTTGCTCGGGGTCTGGCAGTACGGTCGAAGATCTGACAATAAACCGAGCGACAGCTGCAATGGGGTTCTCAGCTCATGGGAAAGGTGTGCCATGATATGCTGCCGAACATCCAATATTCGCTGCAAATGCACATTACTCGCATTGAGTTGTTTCTTCTGCAACTCAATTTTGGCCGTCTTATGAAATACAGCCTGCTTGAGCTGCTGCGTTTGATCCCGAAATACCCGACTACGCCAGTAGAAGAGCAACAACACCAGTAACAACACCGATAAAACCACAAAGCCTATCAACGCTTGATAAACTCGCCACGCAGATTGGACCGTGAAAACATGGCTCAGTTCGCCGCCTTCGTCAGCAGATGGCTTAACTCGACGAACTTGCAATGTGTAACGCCCGGCAGACAAGGCCCCTACGGATAACAGTGGCTGCGTGGCAATTTGCCACTCTCCAGCCTGTTCGTTTTCATCAACCAAACGATATTGATACAAGAGTGAGCTTGACGGCATGGTCTCGAGCTTAAAGGCAATTGTCGATCCGTAAGGCAAGCGTCTCAGCTGGCTCCAAGAATCTCCCAGTGGCCAAATATCATCATCAACCCATACCGCACTCAGCGACAATTCAGGCTCGACGATATTTTCGTCGAACAATACCTCATCAGGAATACTCAGCAGCCCTTGTCGATACCCTAGCACCAACGCGTTCATGTCATCATGCAAGCAGGCACGAGAGCCCACATCATCAGGCAGTAAACCGCTACCGAAGCCAAAGTGCTGCTTTAAATCTGCATAATAGCTTACAAACGAAAGCCCATTGCTTGAGGAAAGCCATACCCCATTACTGCCACCAGCTAGACAATATGGTCGAACAAGCTCGGACGAAAGTTGAACTTCTTGCAATTTGATCGGCTTCAGGCTCTGAGATACCAACAGCGTGTAATTCGTCGCCACCCACAATTGTCCCATTCGATCTTCATAAATATCAACGATCCCCCCATGCTCATCAGTACCCGGCACGAAGTGGAGCATGCCTGCATCAAACTTGTACATACCATAGGTTGTGCCTACCCAGATCTGATGTTCACTGTCTTCCACGATACTGGTGATATGCTCGCCGCCCACCGGATCCCTCAACCAGTAATTGCCAAAAGGCATCCACTCCCTGAACTCCGGCCAATATCGGTACAGCCCGTTTTCAGCCCCGACCCAAACCGAGCCGAAATGATCCACCTCGACCCGATTGATTGTATGGCCTTGTATATCTTGCGGCATGCTGATGCGCTGTATACGGGACTGTCCAACCTCATAAAACGCCAACCCTTTCTCCAGCAATATCCAAAGTCGACCCTCAAACAAAATCAGCTGTTTGATTGCACCTAAGTCAGGGACGTGCTGGATAACATCGAACATTGGCGAGAGTTCAAATAAGCCATTATCGGTCGCCAACCAATAATGACCATTACTGGCATAGGCAACATCAGTAATCAAACCAGCATCTATTTTCCCACTCCCTTTACCCAGCAGCATTCGGTTTAGCCGCTGAGAACCCACTGGCAACTGACTCACTCCCTTTGGAGTAGAGACCCATAAGTTCCCCTGACGATCTTGGTGAAGATCCAACACACGGCGGTCAGGTAACGCATACTGATCGTAATCAGAGGGCATAAAATGCTGGCTTACCGTCATATCCAGCCCCATCAAATAGAGCCCCATGGTGCTGCCAACCCACATTCCTTCATGGGTTGCTTGCAGGCTAAGTACAGCCCTTTCGGTCCCTTGACCATCGAGAGACTGCAATATGCCGTCCTTGCCTTTGATTACCCCTCGCCGCGTACCAAACCATAGCTCACCGAGCAAATCTTGCTCCACAGCCGTAACATAGTGATCATCTAGTATTTTCGTGGGTGGTAAGTCCGGTGACTGGTATTCGTAAACCCCCTGCTGGGCGGCAACATACAGGTAATTGTCAGCCACATATAAACCCGATAGCTTTATCGGATGGGGAAAGGGCAAGAAGTGCACATTCGGTTCGTCCTCCGAAAGGCGGTACAATCCCCTGCGATTGGCAAACCAGGCGTCATTGTCCAGTTGGACTACCGACTCAATCGGGATCTGACTAATATTGTGCCTTTCCAGTAGGGCTAGTTGCGGAGAATAGGAGTAGGCATGGCTGTCTTTGACCAACCAAAGTGTTTTGTTCACCACAGCCATATCGGTCACACCGGTGATCGGCTTACCTTCTCTGTCAAGCGCGGGCTTTAGGTTCGAGCCATCATAAAATTGGAGTTGACCACGGATATCAACCAGCCACAGCCCCTTATTGGAATCATTGACAACTTTACGAACGGACAGTGTGCTTATCCCGTTTAGTTCTGACATTGAATGGAAGAGGAAGCTCGAGGCAAAAGCTGGCGTCGAATTAACCAGTCCCATGACCAAGATAAAGGCCACAAGTAATAATCGTCTGTCCATAACAGCGTAAATTAAATCCCAACCTCATGAAAACCCCGTTATTATGCAGTATTGACCATTTTAATATAAGCTGAGATTTATAAAATGAGGCAAAATGCATAAAAAAACGCACCTGAATGCGTTTTTTTATCTTTCTCATGCATCAAACCACAGGGAGAAAAACTATTCTGATTTCAGGCACTGGCTAAAACTGTTGCCCAATGTCTGGAGGAATTCCACATAGCTACCATCACCATAGGCAATATCGGTACCCATTGGATCCAGCGTTCCAATATTGACTCCCGTCCCCCTTACAACACTGTCAACCACAGCAGGTGAGAACTGAGGCTCACTGAAAACACAGTGCGCGTGCTGATCTTTCAATGAATTACGAATTGAAATCAAAGTTTTAGCACCTGGTCGACGGTCCGGTTCAACCGTAAAGTGACCAAGGTTGTTAAGACCAAATTGCTCTTCAAAATAACCATAACCATCATGGAAGACAAAATAGCCGCGATCAACGACAGGGGTTAACGTCTGCTCGATAGCCACCATTGCCGTTTTCACTTCATCAATAAAATTAACAAGGTTTGCTTCAAACTTATCTTTATGGGCTGGGTCAAGTGCTACCAACTTGTCAGTGATCACTTGCGCGGCTTGGACTGCCTGCTCTGGGCCTAACCAAAGGTGAGGGTCAATACCATCGTGGCTGTGGCCATGGTGATCGTGATCGTCGTGATCATGACCTGCGTGGTCATCATGCCCGTGATCATCGTGATCATGACCTGCATGTTCGTCGTGAGCTTCACCATAATGGCGGAAGTGAATGCTGTCCTGCTCCGTCAACGTCAGGACGTTTTCCTTGTCCTCAAGAATCTTGGTCAGGAACCTCTCCAGTTCAGGGCCAACCCAAATAACCAAGTCTGCATCATTGAGCTTTCTCGCATCCGAAGGACGCAGCGCATAATCATGTGGTGATGCACCTGCTGGCAGCAGTGTCTCTGTCGACGTTACGCCTTGGGTCAACTCCTGGACAATCATGGTGATTGGCTTCACGGTCGAAACCACTTTGAGGTCTTGAGCGTAAAGTGAAGGTGAACACAACAAGCCAAGGGTGCTACATGTAAGGAGTAAACGGCGCATATAAGTTTCCCTGAATAATTCTTGATTACAACATTTGCCGAAGATGTTATATTATAACATCTCACTTTGGCAAATATCTAAGCAAAGAAATATATGACCTCCTTAGTTGAATTACAGTCGGTCACAGTCACATACTCGGAAAGGCATGTGCTGGATCAGGTTTCCCTGAAATTAGAGCGGGGCCAGATCACTACCCTGATTGGCCCTAATGGTGCCGGCAAGTCGACACTTGTCAAAGTCATCACGGGTTTGACCAAACCAACAGTAGGAAACATTATTCGCCAGAAAGGACTTCGGATTGGCTATGTGCCGCAAAAATTGGCACTCAACAACACACTTCCGCTTAGCGTTGACCGCTTCATGCGCTTAGCCGGTCGTTACAAAGATGCACAGCGTATCGAGGCACTCGAACTTGTCAGCGGTAAGCACCTGCACCATAGCAATATGCACTCGCTATCCGGAGGTGAGATGCAACGCGTATTGCTCGCTAGGGCGCTACTGCAAAAACCAGACTTGCTGGTGCTTGATGAGCCAGTGCAAGGGGTTGATGTCAATGGTCAGCTAGAGCTGTACAGCCTGATCCAAACCCTGCGTGATAAGCTTAACTGCGCCATTTTGATGGTCTCTCACGACTTGCACCTGGTAATGGCAAAAACTGATCATGTTATTTGCCTGCACCATCATATTTGCTGCTCTGGCGAACCAGAGGCGATCACCAGTCATCCATCGTATGTTGCACTGTTTGGCCGCCACCAATGTGAACAACTGGCGCTATATCAACACCACCATAACCATGAGCATGATTTATCTGGCAACCCAGTCGGTCCCTGCCAGCATGAACACCAGCATTCAGAACAACAAGAGATAAACAATGCTTGATTTATTGCTGCCCGCACTGATTGCGGGCATTGGCATCGCCGTGCTTGCCGGCCCACTGGGCTCCTTCGTCGTTTGGCGTAAAATGGCGTATTTTGGTGACACCCTATCTCATGCCTCACTACTGGGTATTGCGCTTGGGTTCTTGTTCAATATCAACCTAAACCTTGCATTGCTCATTTGCTGCCTGGCATTAGCTGTTATTCTTGTCGGCCTACAAAAACAAAAATATGTGGCGACCGACACCCTACTCGGCATACTCGCGCACAGTGCCCTGTCGCTTGGCTTGGTGGCTGTCAGCTTCCTTGATCATGTCCGTATCGACCTGATGTCATACCTATTTGGTGATTTGCTCGCGGTCACACCTTCTGATCTACTGTGGATATATGGTGGCGGTGCGATTGTGATGACGATGCTGATCACCTTATGGCGACCATTACTATCAATGACCATCAATGAAGAGTTGGCACAGGTCGAAGGGGTAAATGTCGATCTAATGCGCCTGCTGCTGATGATTATGGTGGGTATGGTAATTGCCGTTGCGATGAAATTTGTTGGCGCGCTGATCATTACCTCCTTGCTGATCATCCCTGCCGCTACTGCACGCAAATTCTCACGCAGCCCGGAAATGATGGCCGCGCTGGCATCAGGATTGGGTATTATTGCCGTTATGTGTGGTCTAGCCATGTCTTGGCACTATGACACTCCGGCAGGTCCGTCTGTGGTAGTAGCTGCCGCTGCTTTGTTCCTGCTCAGCCAATTCAAGCGAGCCGAAGCCTAATTTCTATAAAAAAGGTAAACACAGCAGTCCATCCCGGGCTGCTGCCCTTCTCTTCCCCACAGCTATGCCAACATTTCAAACCAACAAACTGTAATCAAATTATACCAATCTGGATAAGTCGTTGATCAAGTATTTGCACTGGAAAAATCGTTGTTATCAAGGCAGAGATTGCAGTAACTAGTGGCTCTAATTACAAAATATCTAACGCAGAGAACAGCGATTTTAACCTGCAAGACTGATCAAATATTTATGTAGGTTGGTATTAAGCCTCACCTTGTCAGTTAAACAAACTGCGATGACGACTATTGCACGCGCTCTTTACTTGCATGGCTGTTCGTAGGTGCTTGGTTTCTGGTAGGTAGTCAAGCAGGCATTGGAAATACGCCTCATCTTTGTCCGACAACATGAAGTTATCGATATAGAGCCGATGACAGGCGTTGGTCATCAAGTTGGCTGATGTACCATTTTCGGCCAATGATACATGTTCGAGAATGCAGGTCTCGTAACCTTCCTTGTCTTCTTTCGCCACGCTAAACGCCGGACTTAACGCGAATATCAGCAGTAAGGCCACCTTTCTCACTGTCAGCCCTCCGGATCACTTACCTCTCCTAAGCATATACGTATACCCATCTAGCTACCTACGACCATGTGTAGCCAATAAAAAACCCGCCATTGGCGGGTTTGATATATGCGAGTATTTGGGAATTTACCAACCAGTCACTTCACGCAATGCTTTACCGATATCGGCAAGGCTCTTCACAGTTTTCACACCTGCCGCTTCCAATGCCTGGAATTTATCTTCTGCGGTACCCTTACCACCAGAAATAATCGCACCAGCGTGGCCCATGCGCTTACCCGGAGGCGCAGTAACACCTGCAATGTAAGAAACGACCGGCTTGCTGACGTGTTCTTTGATATAGGCAGCCGCTTCTTCTTCTGCGGTACCACCGATCTCACCGATCATAACAATTGCTTCGGTTGCCGGATCTTTCTCAAATAGCTCAAGCACATCAATGAAGTTCGAACCTGGAATTGGGTCACCACCGATACCGACACAGGTCGACTGGCCGAAGCCTTCGTCTGTGGTTTGCTTGACCGCTTCATAGGTCAATGTACCCGAACGAGATACAATACCGACTTTACCCGCTTTGTGGATATGGCCCGGCATGATACCGATCTTACACTCATCCGGTGTGATCACACCCGGACAGTTAGGACCGATCATACGTACGCCAGCTTCATCAAGACGAACTTTAACATCCAACATATCCAGCGTTGGAATGCCTTCTGTAATCGTCACAATCAGCTCGATACCTGCGTCAATCGCTTCAAGGATCGCATCTTTACAGAACGGCGCTGGTACATAGATAACCGTTGCCGTTGCGCCTGTGGCTTCAACGGCTTCACGAACAGTATTAAATACCGGCAAGCCGAGGTGCTTGGTGCCACCTTTACCCGGTGATACCCCACCGACCAACTGCGTTCCGTACTCAATGGCTTGCTCTGAGTGGAATGTCCCCTGACCGCCAGTAAAACCCTGACATATCACTTTGGTGTCTTTATTAATTAGTACAGACATTATTTACCCTCCGCTGCAGCAACAACTTTTTCCGCTGCTTCAGTTAGGGAAGTCGCAGCAATGATATTCAAACCACTCTTCGCTAAGGTTTCAGCCCCTAGCACCGCATTGTTACCTTCAAGACGGACGACAACCGGCACTTCGACACCGACTTCTTCGACCGCACCAATGATCCCTTCAGCGATCAGATCACAGCGAACGATACCGCCAAAAATGTTAACCAATACCGCTTTTACATTGGTATCAGACAAGATGATCTTGAATGCTTCAGTAACACGCTCTTTGGTCGCACCACCGCCGACATCAAGGAAGTTCGCTGGCTGACCACCGTGCAGGTTTACAATATCCATAGTCCCCATTGCCAAGCCAGCACCATTGACCATACAGCCAATATTGCCATCAAGTGCAACGTAGTTTAGCTCCCACTGTGCTGCATGTGCTTCACGCTCATCTTCCTGCGAAGGATCGTGCATTTCGCGAAGCTTAGGCTGGCGATATAGCGCATTGGAGTCAATGTTGATCTTGCCGTCAAGACAAAGCAGGTTGTCATCACCGGTGATCACCAATGGGTTGATCTCCAGTAGAGCAAGGTCATAATCAGCAAACATGTTACCCAGGCCTAGGAAGATCTTAGTAAATTGCTTGATCTGGTCGCCTTTCAGGCCCAATTTGAATGCCAGCTCACGGCCTTGATAAGGCTGCGGGCCAACGAGCGGATCAATCGCCGCTTTGTGGATTAGCTCAGGGGTTTCCTCAGCCACTTTTTCAATTTCCACACCGCCTTCTGTCGACGCCATGAACACGATACGACGTGTACCACGATCGACAACTGCACCTAAGTACAATTCATTGGCAATATTCGAAGCTTCTTCAACCAGGATCTTGGTCACTGGCTGGCCATTTGCATCTGTCTGGTATGTTACCAGGTTCTTACCCAACCACTTCTGGGCAAAACCCTTGATTCCTTCTTTGGTGTCATGAAGCTCCACACCACCCGCTTTTCCACGGCCGCCAGCATGAACCTGGCATTTCACGACCCATTTATCGCTACTGATTTTACCTGCTGCTTCTGCAGCTTCTTGTGGCGTATCGCAAGCATAACCTTCTGGAACTGGCAGACCGTACTCGGCGAACAGCTGTTTCGCCTGATATTCATGCAAATTCATGATGTTCTATCCGTTTTCTTATCCCTTGAGGGATTGTTATATCCATGTGAAATACTCTTCGGTATTTCTTCGATTGTAACTGCAAGAATGGCAGGCCAACTGTCGAGCCACACCGGCCTGCCTGCAAGGTTACACGTCTAAAAGCAGACGTGTAGGATCTTCAAGTAGTTCTTTGATGGTAACCAAGTAACCTACTGACTCACGACCATCAACCAAACGGTGATCATAAGACAGGGCTAGGTACATCATCGGTAAGATTTCAACCTTGCCATCAACAGCCATTGGACGGTCAGCAATCTTGTGCATACCCAAAATTGCAGACTGAGGCGGGTTGATAATTGGCGTCGACATCAATGAGCCAAATACACCGCCATTGGTAATGGTGAAGTTACCGCCGATTAACTCATCAACGGTCAGTTTGCCATCGCGTCCCTTGATTGCCAACTCACGGATACCTTTTTCAATTTCCGCCAAGCTCAGCTTGTCACAGTCACGTAGAACCGGCGTCACCAAGCCACGTGGCGTTGATACCGCAATGCTGACGTCAAAGAAGTTGTGATAAACGATATCGTCACCATCAATCGAGGCATTGACCTCAGGAAAACGCTTCAGCGCTTCAACAACAGCTTTCACATAGAAAGACATAAAGCCCAGGCGAATACCGTGGCGCTCTTCAAAGATGTCTTTGTACTGCTTGCGCAGATCCATGATTGGCTTCATGTTGACTTCATTGAAGGTCGTCAGCATCGCCGTGCTATTCTTCGCTTCAAGCAAACGCTCTGCCACACGCTTACGTAGGCGAGTCATCGGTACGCGCTTCTCGCTACGGTGAGCAAGCGGCGCTCCAATCTTGGCTTCCACAGCAGGTGCTACTGGCGCAGGCGCTGACTTGCCCTCTTTCACATAGGCTTCAACATCATCGCGTGTAATGCGGCCACCGACACCGGTACCTTTTACATCACCGGCGTTAATGCTGTGCTCAGCCAGCAGGCGACGCACAGCAGGGCTTAACGCTTCATTGGTCTCATCCCCCAGCGCTGCAGTATTGCGCTTGTTAGGCGATGACTCTGCTTCAGCAGGGACGTCCTGAGTCGGTTCGCCAGCAACTGCACCCGCCTTGATCTTACCGATCAGCTGCTTGGTCAGTACTGTGGTACCTTCACCTTCGAGAATTGCTTCAAGAATACCGTCTTCCGGTGCCGGTACTTCCAACACCACTTTGTCTGTTTCGATATCAACCAGAACTTCATCACGGCTTACAGTATCGCCTGGCTGCTTGTGCCAAGTAGCTACTGTTGCATCTGCAACTGATTCAGGTAAATCGGGAACCAGAATTTCGATCGTCATATCGGTTTTGTCCTTTTTGTTCCAGTTCTTACTAATTTATTGTCAATGCGTCTTCAATCAACGCTTTTTGCTGTTTCAGGTGAACCGACATGTAGCCTACAGCCGGTGATGCCGAGGCTGGGCGGCCTGCATACTCTAGCTGAGCACCGGCCGGAAGCGCAGAACGGAAGTTGTGCTGGCTGGAGTACCATGCACCTTGGTTCTGAGGCTCTTCCTGACACCAAATAAAATCAGTCACATGCTGATAGTCTGACAGGGCAGCTTCAACGTCTTCTTTCGGGAATGGGTAAATCTGCTCAATACGAACGATGGCAACGTCAGTTTGCTCGTTCTTACGACGCTGCTCCAGCAGGTCGAAATACACCTTGCCCGAACAGAACACCACGCGTTTGACCTGTTTCGGATCAAGATCGTCCACTTCACCAATCGCTGGTTGGAAAGACCCGTTAGCCAAATCATCCAAAGTGGACGTACATAACGGGTGGCGCAATAGCGATTTCGGTGACATCACCACCAGTGGACGACGCATAGGACGAACGACCTGGCGGCGCAGCATATGATATACCTGAGCAGGCGTAGATGGGATCACCACCTGCATATTCTGCTCGGCACACAGCTGCAAGTAGCGCTCAAGACGCGCCGATGAGTGTTCTGGACCTTGACCTTCATAGCCGTGAGGCAGCAGCATGGTCAAGCCACACATACGGCCCCATTTCTGCTCACCGGAGCTAATGAACTGATCAATCACTACCTGGGCACCATTGGCGAAATCACCAAACTGGGCTTCCCAAAGCGTCAGGCCACTTGGCTCTGCCGTTGCATAACCATATTCAAAGGCCAGCACCGCCTCTTCTGACAATACCGAGTCGAAGACTTGGAATGGGCCCTGTTTGTCATGGATATTGGCAAGCGGGATATACGTACTGGCGTCGCCTTGATTATGAAGCACCGAGTGACGGTGGAAGAACGTACCACGGCCTGAATCCTGACCAGTGATCCGGATACGGTGACCTTCATCGACCAAGGTGGCATACGCTAAGGTTTCAGCCATCCCCCAGTCTACAGCCTTCTCTCCGGCAGCCATCGACAAGCGATCGTTGTAGAGTTTCTGCACTCGACTCTGAAGCTTGTGACTTTCTGGGAACTGACACACTCGCTGGGCCAATTCGTTCAAGCGTATTGGATCAACCTTGCTCGGCCAATCGACTGTCCAGTCATGACCGATATACGGTTCCCAGTCAACAGAATGGAGCTTCATCGGACGCCATTCTTTGACCACACACTCACCACGATCAAGGGCATCACGGTATTCATTAATCAACGAGGTTGCCGTTTCCAGAGATACAGCCCCTTCATCGGTCAAGGCATCAGCATAGATCTTACGCGGCGTTGGGTGCTTCTTGATTTTTTGGTACATCAACGGCTGAGTCGCATTGGGCTCGTCCGCTTCATTGTGACCATGGCGACGGTAACAAACCAAATCAATCACTACATCGCGCTTGAAGGTGTTACGGAAATCAAGGGCGATACGGGTAACAAATGCTACGGCTTCAGGATCATCGGCATTCACATGAAAAATCGGCGCCTGCACCATCTTGGCGATATCGGTACAGTACTGGGTTGAGCGCATATCGCGTGGGTTAGACGTAGTAAAGCCAATCTGGTTATTCACCACAATACGAACAGTACCGCCGACACGGTAGCCGCGCGACTGTGACATATTGAATGTTTCAGCAACCACCCCTTGCCCCGCAATCGCCGAATCACCATGGATAGTGATCGGAAGTACTTGTGAGCCGTCTTTATCACCCAAGCGGTCTTGTCTTGCTCGTACCGAGCCGACAACCACCGGGTTTACAATTTCCAGGTGAGACGGGTTGAATGCCAATACGAGATGGACGTCACCGCCTGGTGTTGCAAAGTCAGCCGAGAAACCTTGGTGATACTTCACATCACCGGTACCCCACGTGTCATCATGCTTACCGGCAAACTCGTCGAACAAGTCCTGTGGCTTTTTACCCAGAACGTTAACTAGCATGTTCAGTCGACCACGGTGAGCCATGCCGACCACTACCTCACGGGCACCATTGGTACCAGCATAGCGGATCAGCTCTTTAACCATAGGGATCAGGGCGTCACCACCCTCGAGTGAAAATCGTTTTGCGCCAGGGAATTTAGCGCCTAAATAACGCTCAAGCCCTTCAGCAGCCGTTAGCTCATCCAAGAAAGTCAGTCTTTCCTCCTCGGAGAATGCGCCACGGCCCACCACCGACTCAAGACGCTGCTGAAGCCAGCGTTTTTCATCAGTATTGGTAATGTGCATGTATTCAGCACCGATTGAACCACAGTAGGTTTTTTTCAGTGCGTCATAAAGTTCTGACAGCTTCATGGTCTCCTGCCCAATGGCAAAAGAACCGACATTGAATGTCTCGTTGAAGTCGTCGACGGTCAGGTTATGGTACTCAGGATCGAGATCGGATACTCGCTCCTGCTGCCATAGCCCCAACGGATCTAAGTTTGCATGCTGGTGCCCGCGGAAACGGTATGCGTTAATCAACTGCAATACCTTAACCTGCTTAGCATCAACATCTGGATCGCTGACGGTAGCACTTAGATGGGTTGTTTCCTTCGCTAGACGCCGGAAGTAGTCACGAACCCGCGAGTGAGGCTGTTCAACAACCGTCTCATTCACGACAGGCAGCTCACTGAAAACGTGACGCCATTTCTCATCTACTAATTCTGGGTCGCTAAGATACAACTCGTAGAGTTCCTCTACATAAGTTGCATTGGCGCCAGCCAGGTGTGAAGACTCAAGCCAAGCCTTCATAACGCCGTTTTGCATTGTTTTCCCTTAACCACTAGTTATCGCCATTTTCCCGGTTATCAGACCGGAATTGAAGCTGGCTCCAGAGAGCGAATCATAAAGCCAGCATATCGATAATACTTATATTTATACCGCGCGTTTTAACAACATCGTCTTGATGTGTCCAATCGCTTTCGTCGGATTTAACCCTTTAGGACAAACATTTACACAGTTCATGATGCCATGGCAACGAAAAACGCTAAAAGCGTCGTCCAGATCGGATAAACGTTCATCAGTTGCAGTATCACGACTATCAATTAGCCAGCGATAGGCAGCCAGCAGACCAGCTGGTCCGATGAATTTATCCGGATTCCACCAAAATGATGGGCACGACGTCGAACAACATGCACACATAATGCACTCGTAAAGTCCATCAAGGTGAGCACGCTCTTCCGGCATCTGCAGGTTTTCACGCGCCGGCGGCTGGGCACCGTCATCGATCAGAAATGGCTTCACTTTGGCGTAGTTGGTGTAGAACTGTTCCATATCAATGATCAAGTCACGGATAACGGGCAGGCCAGGCAACGGGCGAATCACTATCGTGCTCTTGTCGGTCAACACTGACAGCGGTGTGATACAAGCCAAGCCATTTTTACCATTCATATTGATGCCGTCGGAACCACATACCCCTTCGCGGCACGAACGACGGAATGACAGGGTCGGATCTTGCTCTTTGAGCAAAATCAGCGCATCAAGCACCATCATGTCAGAGCCTTCTGGCACCTCAAGGGTATAGCCCTTCATGTGCGGCGCATTGTCTACATCAGGGTTATAGCGGTAAATCGAGAAATTCAGTTTCATAATTCTATCCTCCCCTTAGTATGTACGCGCTTTCGGCGGAAATGCCTCACGATGAACCGGTGCCATATTGACATCACGCTTAGTCATCTGCTCTGTCTCTGGGTTGTAGATAGAGTGGCACAGCCATTGTTCATCATCACGCTCAGGGAAGTCGAAACGGGCATGGGCTCCTCGGCTTTCGGTACGGTAATTCGCCGCGACTGCCGTTGCGTATGCCGTTTCCATCAGGTTTTCAAGCTCTAGACACTCAACACGCTGGGTGTTGAACTCGGTCGATTTATCCGACAAATGCGCATTTTTCAGGCGCTCACGAATCACTTTCAGCTCTTCCAAGCCTTTCGCCATTGCATCTCCTTCACGGAATACCGAGAAGTTGTTCTGCATGCACTGCTGAAGATCTTTACGGATTTGCGTCGGATCTTCACCACCCGTACTGTTTTCCCAGCGGTTATAACGCTCAAGAGACGCCTCGATATCCGCTTCAGTGGCAGGTTTCGCTTCCGCTTGCTTCTGCAGTGTTTCACCAAGATGAAGCCCTGTTGCACGGCCAAAGACCACTAAGTCAAGCAAGGAGTTACCGCCAAGACGGTTCGCACCATGCACCGATACAGAGGCAATTTCACCACACGCAAATAGGCCCTGAATCTCAACATCAGTGCCACGTTCATCTTGTTTGATCGCTTGACCAGACACTTGGGTTGGGACGCCACCCATCATATAGTGACAAGTAGGAATAACAGGAATAGGCTCTTTAACAGGATCGACATGAGCAAAAGTACGCGACAGTTCACACACACCCGGTAGGCGAGACTCCAGCACCTCTTTGCCTAAGTGATCAAGCTTCAGCTTGATATGTGGCCCCCAAGGGCCATCACAGCCGCGACCTTCACGGATCTCAACCATCATTGAGCGAGCAACCACATCACGGCCAGCCAAATCCTTCGCATTTGGTGCATAACGCTCCATAAAGCGTTCGCCGTCTTTGTTGAGCAAGTAGCCACCTTCACCTCGGCAGCCTTCTGTCACAAGTACACCAGCCCCCGCAATTCCCGTCGGGTGGAACTGCCACATTTCAATGTCCTGCATCGGTACGCCAGCACGAATCGCCATCCCCACGCCATCACCGGTATTGATGTGTGCGTTGGTTGTTGAGGCGTAAATACGACCGGCACCGCCGGTAGCAAGAATGGTGGCCTTCGATTTGAAGTAACACACTTCACCCGTTTCCATACAAAGCGCAGTACAGCCTAAAATAGCGCCGTCTTCGTTCTTGACCAGATCAAGTGCATACCATTCAGAGAAAATTGTTGTTTTATGTTTAATATTCTGCTGGTACAGGGTATGGAGCAATGCATGGCCAGTACGGTCTGCTGCCGCTGCCGTTCGTGCCGCTTGCTCACCACCAAAGTTCTTCGACTGGCCGCCAAATGGACGCTGATAAATAGTGCCATTATCAAAGCGAGAAAACGGTAGACCCATTTTTTCTAGTTCAATAACAGATTTTGGCCCGTTCTTACACATGTACTCGATTGCATCTTGGTCACCGATATAGTCCGACCCTTTAACGGTATCGTACATATGCTGTTCCCAGTGATCTTCATGTGCATTACCAAGGGCGACTGTGATGCCCCCTTGTGCCGATACGGTATGAGAACGGGTTGGAAATACTTTGGAAAGCAACGCACACTTTAGGCCCTGCTCAGAAATTTGTAGTGCGGCACGCATTCCTGCACCACCAGCACCGATTACTACGGCATCAAACTCTCGTACTGCAATGCTCACTTACGCACCCCACACAATAAAGAAACCTGAAAACAGGTAAACAAAAAGAACAGCGACTACACCAAATTGAATACCCGCTCGAAGCGCGGCAGGCTTAATGTAGTCCGTTAGTATTTGCCAGAGGCCGATCCAGGCATGAATTAAGATCGACAACAAAGCCAACATGGTGAAAACCTTAGTACTTAGCTTGCCAAAAAAGGCCGTCCAGGTTGCAAAGGTCAGTTCTGGGCCAAAGGCGAAGAAGCCCACCATATAAAGGGTGTACAGCGTAAGAATGATGGCGGTAGCACGGATCAGAATAAAATCATGAATTCCATTGCGGCCGATTGTTGAGACGTTACTTACCATACCAGGCCTCCTGCAAACAAAGACAGAACACCGACGATGACAAAACTCACTTTGGCACTTTTGATCCCGGTTTCCATTTCTTCAAAATACCCCATGTCCATCATCAAATGACGGATACCCACCACGATGTGATAGAACAGCGCTGTCAGAATGCCCCACAGCACCAGTTTCACGAAAAAGCTGTCTACGATACCAGCAGCGCTCGCGAATCCTTCAGGGGATGAAAGGGAAAGGCTTAACAGCCATAGCAGGATAGCCACGGCAACGAAGGTGATCACGCCGGAGACGCGATGCAAGATAGACGCTATCGCAGTTAGGGGAAAGCGAATCGTCTGTAGGTCGAGGTTGACAGGTCTTGGCTTATTTACTTTCACGGTGATTGCCCACTCAGCTCCATTGAAGCAATGTTATTGTTATCACTCCCTGCTTCCACTGACGCCGAACAAGTGCATTAACACAACTGTAACCCTAGGTTGCAATTATGTTTTACATGCAAATGTAAAACAGTGCCTTACCTAACTTACTCTAATTATTGACAACTTTGGCAATTGTGTCTGGCGGCGGCAGAACCAGAGACCTGCCGCGAGTATACGCCCCGCAACAATCAAATACAAACACTGTTACATGACCTCTAACACGGTTTTAGAAATTTGCATCTTTTTATCCAAAGTTATTAACAAGTGCACACAAGCGGGCACAAAAATTGACATTTGGGCCGCTGAACGGTACAACAAACGTACATCCGCCTTGGATTAGGATTATAAAAACAAAGGAGATTGTTATGGCAGACAAGAAAGCTACTCTTCACATTGAAGGGAAAGCACCCGTCGAACTGCCGATTATCGGGGGCACTGAAGGGCCTGAAGTAATTGATGTACGTAAGCTTGGAGCTAACGGTTATTTTACATTCGACCCTGGTTTTCTAGCCACTGCATCATGTGAATCTCAAATTACTTACATTGATGGTGATAAAGGTATTCTGCTTCACCGCGGATATCCGATTGACCAATTAGCCAATAACGCCGACTACCTGGAAGTTTGTTACATCCTTCTTTACGGTGAAGTTCCGACCCGCGAGCAGTACGAAACATTCCGTACCACTGTTACTCGTCACACCATGGTGCATGAGCAAATCTCAAGCTTCTTCCATGGCTTCCGCCGTGATGCGCACCCGATGGCTGTAATGTGTGGCGTAGTGGGTGCATTGGCTGCGTTCTACCACGATTCACTGGATATCAATAACGATACCCACCGTGAAATCACTGCATTCCGCCTATTGTCGAAAATGCCGACATTGGCAGCAATGTGTTACAAGTATTCAAACGGTCAACCTTTCATCTTCCCACGTAATGATTTGGATTATGCAGAGAACTTCCTGCATATGATGTTTGCTACACCGTGCGAAGAGTATGAAGTTAGCCCTGTTGTCGCGCGTGCAATGGATAAAATATTTACCCTACATGCCGATCACGAGCAAAATGCATCAACCTCAACCGTTCGACTAGCAGGCTCTTCAGGCGCTAACCCATTTGCCTGTATTGCCGCAGGTATCGCTTCACTATGGGGTCCTGCGCACGGCGGAGCCAACGAAGCTTGTCTGAAGATGCTGGAAGAAATCGGCAGTGTTGACAAGATCCCTGAGTTTATTGAACGCGCGAAAGACAAAGATGACCCATTCCGTCTTATGGGCTTCGGTCACCGTGTTTACAAGAACTACGATCCACGTGCAACAGTGATGCGTGACGCCTGCCACGATGTTCTTCAGGAGCTGAATATTCAGGATCCTCTATTGGATGTCGCGATGGAGCTTGAGCGTATTGCCCTATCCGATGAGTACTTCGTAGAGAAAAAACTGTACCCGAACGTCGATTTCTACTCCGGTATTATCCTGAAAGCGATCGGTATCCCAGTTTCAATGTTTACGGTTATCTTCGCTATGTCACGAACGATTGGTTGGATTGCCCATTGGAATGAAATGCATAACGATCCTGGCAACCGCATTGGCCGTCCTCGTCAGCTGTACACCGGTTACAACCAGCGTGAATTCAGTCCGCTGCATGAACGTGAATGATAGATAGTCTTCACTAAGTGAAAGGGCCTTCGGGCCCTTTTTTGTTATCGGGCGATGGGCGATGGGCGATGGGCGATGGGCGATGGGCGATGGGCGATGGGCGATGGGCGATGGGCGATGGGCGAT